>DBHM01000009.1:102001-109503 GCA_002296185.1 Alphaproteobacteria bacterium UBA828 | reverse complement strand
CCGCCAGCGTTCGTTCTGAGCCAGGATCAAACTCTCAAGTTCAATCCACCACGGATATAAATATTCCGTGGTTATAACGAAAACCTCACGCACAAACACAATCTTCCCGTAACCATTAGGTTACGAGCAGACCTATTATTTATGCGTAAGCAGCAAAAAAAACAGCGCCGCCCACGCATCCCTTCAAAAAACACTTGTCAAAGAGCCATTGCGCCGCGGACCGGTTGGTCGCGGCGCAATCTGCGACTTTTACGCTCACGTTCCTATTAAGTCAAGGGAAAGGATCAGAAAAAAAAAATAGTTTTATAAACAATAAGTAGATTAATAAATAACCGGAATCATTGACAGATTTTTGATTACTCAGCATGTTGCCGTAAAGAGCTTTGTTACGATATATAAGCTCAATGAATAAATACAATTCTAGACCAAAGAAAAACAAACCTCAAGCCTGTGAGTATCTCTAAAAATAGAGATGACTTAAATGACAAAAGCGAGACGAGATCAGAAATGAAATCGCCCAAAACAACTTGTAAACCTCGTGTTTTTGCTATTCTAACCGCTACCCTCTTTATACTTAATATTGCTCTTTTTCTGACATGTTCAGTTTATTCTTCCGAGGCATTTTCCAAAGAAACGTTTATAGTCAATCTAAAAGCTAGCAAAGGTGACACTTTAAGCGGACTATTAAAGTCAGAGAATTTATCCCCTAAAGAAATAAATAACGCCATTTACGCAGTTAAAAAAAGGTTTAATCCTCGTAAACTATATGTCGGACAAAAAATTTCATTAATTCTCAGTTTAGAGAATAACGAAAAACCAAAACTTAACTATATTGTCATATATCTGCGTAACGGAAATGTAGTAGAGGTTCGACGTAAAGAAGGAAATAAACTCAATACAGTTCGCTTAAAAAGTCCTAGTTTCACTTGGCCAGCCCCAACACCAGTCTCTAATCCCAGACTAAAAATAATTACAGAGGACGATTTAGAAAAACCTGAGCCAAAAATTAACGCTCAAACTGGCATTATAGATGAGTCCAAAATTCTTATTAACTCAAACATCAAAAATAATGAGCAATTACCGAAAAATGATAATACTAGCACCATAACACTAAGAGCGAGACCTGGTGATACAATCGCAGCAATCATTGAGGGCACCGGTGTAAGCCCAAAAGAGAGAGATAAAGCCGTTAATGCACTTCGCCGAGTCTTTAATCCCCGTCGTCTTCGAGTTGGGCAAGAAGTCACAATTTGGATAAATAAAAATGCAAATAAAGTATCATTACTTGGAGCCGGTATAAGGTTAAGAAACTCTGATTTTATTCAAATTCAGAAGGGGAAAGGATCAACGTTTTCTGCTACAAGAGTAAAAAATTTGGTTGCTACGCTTCCAGGTTTTACATTAGACGAAGCAGTATCTAAAAATCAATCCCACGCCAACGATAACCTGAAAACATCAAATATATCTGCATCAGAAAATTTAAAAATAGATTCAAAACCAGTCAAACCACAAAACAAATCAGCGGAGGATGTCAATAACGTATTATCGATTTCTGAGACTATTATTGCAGGATCTTTCACGACTAAGAAAATCAGCAGATTGAAATCATTATTTGTTTATCAAAACCATAAAGAAAGAATTGAAGATAAAAGTTCGGAACTCAATAAAACTAATTCGATTCAAGTATCTATAAGAAAAGGAGACACACTTTTTAATGCCTTAAAACGTGCTACACTTACAAATTCTCAAGCAGAAAATCTAATAACTGCTTTTAAAAAAGTTTATGACCCTCGTCGGTTACAGGTCGGCCAAAAAATCCTAATTAAATATTCTCAATTAGATAAAGATAATAATAAGGAGAAAATAATAACCTCTCTAGAAATGGATATAGATCATAAACGTCAATTAGTTGTCTCTAAAAATCACTCCGGTTACCGCGCTCAAGAGATTCAAAAAATTCTCACTAGCACCTTATCCTATACACAGGGAATTATTGAATCCAGTCTATATCTTACAGCAAAATCCTCTGGCCTGCCAAATGAGGTGCTTATGGAAATGGTTCATATTTTTGGTTTTGCGGTTGACTTTCAAAGAGACATACAACCTGGTGACCATTTTGATGTTCTTTTTGAAACCCTAACTGATGATCAAAAAAAGATAGTTGGATACGGATCAGTTATAAATACCTCACTTACTCTTAGCGGAAAGAAAACAGACCTCTACCGTTTTGAAATGTCTAATGGTAGTGCAGATTACTTCGAAGAAGATGGGAAAAGTGTGCGAAGAGCCTTAATGCGCACTCCCATTAATGGGGCAAGGCTAAGTTCGGGTTACGGAATGCGGCGGCACCCTATCCAGGGGTACAATAAAATGCATCGTGGACTCGATTTTGCAGCCCCTATTGGAACTCCTATTATGGCTGCGGGAGACGGCACAATTGATAAAATTGGGCATTATGGAAGCTACGGAAAATATATTCGTATACGCCATAATAGCACCTATTCAACCGCTTATGCTCACTTATCTGCTTATGTTAAAAATCTTCGACGCGGGTCTCGAGTTAAACAAGGACAAATCATTGGCTACGTTGGCTCAACAGGACGATCAACGGGTCCACATTTACATTATGAGATTTTATCTGGGGGCAAACAAGTCAATCCCAAAAAAATTAATCTGCCAAGTGGCAAGCAATTGAGGAATCCTGATCTAAAGAATTTTCAACGCTTAGTTAAAAAAATAAAAATTCTTAGTAATGAAATTAAATTGACAGACATAACATATCTTGATCCAAAAAAATAAAAGCTAGAAATTGATACAAGTTTATGAGGAAATAGCCTTAACAGAAGAATCATTATTCTCGAATACAATAAGATCATTTTTTATCAATATAGATACATGACTATGATCAGTAAGCTTACCCTCAAGTATCATTTCAGATAAAGGGTTTTTTAGATATTTTTGGATAGCACGCTTTAAAGGACGTGCGCCAAAAACTGGATCATATCCTGCTGCTGCCAGCCATGTTATACATTCTTTTGATACCTCCAAAACGATTTTTCTTTCCTCTAGTAATTGCTGTAAATATCGTATCTGAATCTTGGCGATATCCTCCATATGCTCAGGAGTAAGCTTATGAAAAAGTATAATCTCATCAAGTCTATTCAAAAATTCTGGACGAAACTCCTTTCGTAATAGTTTCATTACATCGTCATGGACCATTTTCGACTGAGTATCTAAATTAATATCTGATAATAGATCTCCCGCTAGATTTGAAGTCATAATTATTATTGTATTTGAAAAATCTACAGTATTACCTTGGCTATCAGTTAAACGACCATCATCTAATAATTGTAAAAGTATATTAAAAATATCTGAATGTGCTTTTTCCAACTCATCAAATAGAACTACTTGATATGGTCTTCTTCGAACAGACTCCGTAAGTATACCACCCTCATCATATCCAACATACCCTGGGGGAGCACCAATTAGCCGGGAAACTGTATGCTTTTCCATATACTCACTCATATCAACTCGGAGCATTGCAGTATCATCGTCAAATAGAAAATCAGCGAGAGCCTTTGCTAACTCGGTTTTACCCACTCCAGTTGGTCCCAAAAACAAAAAAGAACCAATTGGTTGACCACCCTCCTGAACACCTGCTCTTGACCGCTTTACAGCACTACTGACAGATTTAATAGCATCTTTCTGACCAACTACTCTGGAATTCAACTGCTCTTCCATTCTAATCAGTTTATCCCGCTCAACAGCCAACATTTTTTCAACCGGTATCCCGGTCCATCTTGAAACTACAGACCCAATATGCATGTCATTAACAACTGCCTGCATGCTGCCTGCTTCTCCATTTATAGAATCAAGCTTTCTAACTTGCTCTTCAAATTTAGGTATCAATGAATAAGTTAACTCTCCAGCACGTGTTAAATCTCCATTTCTCTGAGCTACTTCTAACTCCTTACGGGCTTCATCAAGTTTTTCTTTTATCTTTTGCCCACCTGCCAACCGTTCTTTATCAGCTTTCCAGGACGACCCGAGATCTGAAGACTTTTTCTCAAGAGAAAGAATTTCATCATCTAATGCTTGAATTCTTTCTATTGAGCCAGAGTCAACCTCAACTCTTAATGCCTCGCGTTCAATTTTCAATTTAATTATACGTCTATCTAGTTCGTCCAAGGCTTCAGGCTTACTGTCAATCTCCATACGCAATCGACTAGCAGCCTCATCAACAAGGTCTATAGCTTTATCAGGCATAAATCTGTCAGTAATATATCTATCTGATAATGATGCAGCAGAGATAAGAGAGGCATCGGAAATACGAACCCCATGATGAACTTCATATTTTTCCTTTAATCCACGAAGGATTGAAACCGTATCCTCAACTGTTGGTTCAGTTACATATACAGGCTGGAATCTCCTGGCGAGGGCAGCATCTTTTTCTACATGTTTTCTAAATTCATTTATTGTAGTTGCACCAAGACAGTGCAATTCACCACGAGCTAAAGCTGGCTTTAGCAAATTTGAGGCATCCATAGCCCCCTCTGCAGCACCAGCACCAACAACAGTATGCATCTCATCTATAAAGAGAATAATCTCACCATTTGAAGCAGACACTTCTTCTAAGATCACCTTTAGCCTTTCTTCAAAGTCACCTCTAAATTTTGCTCCTGCAAGTATTGAACCAAGGTCTAGAGTTAGAAGAGATTTATTTACTAAGGATTCCGGAACATCACCATCAGCAATTCTAATAGCTAAACCCTCTACTATTGCAGTTTTTCCAACACCAGGCTCTCCTATTAAAACTGGATTATTTTTTGTTCTACGAGAGAGCACCTGCATTGCCCTCCGAATCTCATCATCTCGCCCAATAACTGGATCTAATTTTCCATCTCTTGCCGCCTGTGTAAGATCACGAGTATACTTTTTGAGTGCTTGCAAGTACTGCTCCGCATTAACATTGTCTGATTTCCTACCCTTACGTAAATTATTAATTGCTTGATTAAGTGCAACTGGAGACAACTCACAAGAAGAAATAATTTCTTGAATGCTACCATTTTTATTCTCAATCAGAGTTTGGAGTAATCGTTCAACCGAAAGAAAGGTATCTCCGAACTTTGCAGATAATGTCTCTGCGTGATTTAGAATACTAGCGACACTTTCACTAATAATTACCTGCTGAGCACCTGGCCCATCAATCCTAGGTAATTTTTCAAGAGCCTTCTCGAGTCTGCTGGACAAAGTTGTTAGACACCCTCCAGCGCTAACGATGAGGTTTGCACACAGTCCTTCTTTGTCAACTATCAGGGCTTTAAGAAGATGCTCAGGAAAAAGGTATTGATTACCATTACTCCTCGCCAACCCCTCTGCTTGAGTCAATAAATGACGCAAATGGTCTGTATAAGATTCCGGATTCATCCCAGATCGCTCCAAAAAAAATTTTGAGTAACCCTGCTAATCGATATATGGTGAAAGTTTATATAGAAACAAGTGGGATTGAGTTAACAAATAATGAGCGCATTAGAGCACTTCAATAATTCTATAATAAATTATAATTAAGAGGCGTCAGCTGGAGCCTGATCTTTATCTTTAGATTCTCCAAGAGCTCGCATTAAACCTTCGTCAACTTTATCCTGTTCCTTTGAATCTAAATCTTGAGAATCCTCTCCGCCTTTTAAAAGAGTATCATCGACTTCTGTTTGAGCTTCGTTAGATTTTTCCTCCAAAACCTCACTAGCTTTTCCATTTGCAACCGAATCTGAGGGATCTGTATTAGAATCCACGACGTCTTGACCATTCCCTCGCCTGACACCGTTTGTTTGTTTGGATTTCGCCTCTCCATTACTAGCAAGGACACGGGAATAGTGCTCTGCATGTTGGAAGTAGTTTTCTGCCTCTATGCGATCGCCGGAAATCATTGCTTCTCTTGCTAGTGCTTGATATTTTTCGATAACTTGGTGGACATTCCCTCTGATTTTACCATCAGGCCCGTTACTCTCGTAACTTGAATTTCTTCCACCTTGATTGGGACGTCGACCACCCCTATGACCACGAGAGCGTCGCGGATTTTGAGTTTGCTTCATTACATTACTCACACATTTAGTAAAACTTTACGTGCATTCGATAAACATTCTGCTTTGGTTGCGCAAAGCAAAGTAAATTCCTCCGAGCCAACTAAAAAGCAGCTGATGTCTTTACAATTACCTTGCTGAGAGCCAGCATCTGAAAGCTTAGTTGCGATCTAGCACTGGATACAGGTCAGACCCTAACGGCCACAGCGCAGTTTGCAAGTCAAATCTTCATTTTTTTAAATTATTTTTTTATTGTTGCTCATTTTTGTCGAATAAATTCAGCACAACGCTCAATATTAGCAAGGTCTCTCCAGATATTAGCGCAAATAAAGCCCTCTTCTTCAAAAACTTGCTTAACATTACCACTATTGTCTTTTGCTAGCTCAATAAAAACACTGCCTCCACTGACGATAATTCTAGAAATATCTTTGGCAATTAACCTATATGAATCAAGACCATCAACACCTGCAAAAAGGGCCCCTTGAGGCTCATATTCTAAAACCTCACGTGAAACCGAACTTATTTCTTCTGCAGCAATATAAGGTGGATTTGAAATTACAATATCAAACCTATCTCCTATTGCCTTAGCCCAATCTCCATTAAAGAAAGATGCCCTTGAATTAAGACCATGATGTTTAGCGTTTCTAGCGGCGACCCGGCATGCAGACTCGTTTATATCAACACCAAACCCCATTATTCCTGGATAACTATGTAAAATAGATAACAATAGACAACCTGAGCCGGTACCAAGATCGAGTATTTTTGTTTTTGAGCTATCAGTTTTTTTTAAATGATTTATTACAGCACTAACTAAAGTTTCACTATCAGGTCTTGGAATTAAGGTTGAATTATCTACATAAAATTTTAAACTCCAAAATTCTTTTACGCCCATAATATAAGCTATTGGCTCTCCAGACATACGTCTCCTTAAAGCATCCAAAAAAGGAACTAATACTTCAGTAGATACTCTTTTGTTACTTAGAGAAAGGATCCTCTCTGCGGAGAGTCCTGCTGAGTGACACAAAAGTATTCTTGATTCAAGCCTAGATTCTAAAACTCCAGATTCTCTGAGATGACGAGATCCAATCTGCATTACAGATGCATAACTTAAGTCAGAATCAATAGGTAATTCAATCACTGTCTACCAATCTACGTGCATTATCCTCCGTAACTAATGCATCTATTAATTCATCTAAAGCTTCTCCAGCCAACACCTTCTCAAGCTTATATATAGTAAGATTAATGCGGTGATCTGTTACACGGCCTTGTGGAAAATTATACGTACGTATCCTCTCAGACCTATCACCGCTTCCCACTTGATCTTTACGATCCGCAGCACGCTCAGCTTCACTTTCTTGCCTCTGCCTTTCATATAAACGCGCCCTTAATACTTTTAAGGCCTTAGCTTTATTTTTATGTTGA
>DBHM01000009.1:87413-101688 GCA_002296185.1 Alphaproteobacteria bacterium UBA828 | reverse complement strand
TTGAGATTTTTCATCCTGCTGAGTAACCACTATAGAAGTTGGAACATGAGTAATACGAACAGCACTATCTGTTGTGTTTACACTTTGACCACCTGGACCACTGGCTCTATAGACGTCTATACGCAAATCCTTATCATCTATCTGAATATCAACATCTTCAGCTTCCGGCAGGACTGCTACTGTAGCTGCAGACGTATGAATACGGCCACTAGCTTCTGTTTCAGGTACACGCTGCACTCGGTGAACACCAGACTCAAATTTAAGTCTAGCAAAAACTCCTTTTCCATTAATAGACAATACAGTCTCTTTAATTCCACCTAGCCCGGTATCTGAAACTGACACAAGCTCAAATTTCCAACCATGGGATTCTGCATAACGTTGATACATTCGACTAAGATCACCTGCAAATAAAGCCGCTTCATCTCCGCCAGTACCAGCACGTATCTCTAGCATTGCATTTTTTTGATCTGCCTCATCCCTAGGCAAGAGTAATACTTTTATCTTATCCTCAAGATTTACAAAAATTTTTTTTAGTTCTAATAGTTCTTCCTCTGCTAATAGTGATATTTCAGTTTCACCTTGTTCATCAGAGACTATACCTTCCAAACTTTCTATTTCACTCTGAATCGATCTTAGCTTTGTAATTGCATCTACAACAGGCATCAGGTCGCTGTACTCTTTACTTAGATCAACGCGCTCTTCATTACCTAAATTTGAAATAGCAAGTTTTTCACCTATACTTTCGTATCGATCAACTACCTGATTTAATCGGGCCTCAAGAGTCATTATGCTGGCTCTTTAAAGTCTTTGGAAAAATATGTTCCATTGTCTCAGAAATCTTATCTATTTTTATCTCCTGCTGCTCTCCTGTATCAAGATTTCTAAGAGTAGCTGTTTTTTTATTTAACTCATCATCACCTATAATGATTGCAGCATAAGAATTTACTTTATTAGCTCTTTTCATACGTTTTGAAAGATTTCCACGGTATGCAATATCAATAGTAAATCCTGAAGCTCTGAGTTCGTTAGCAAGTTTTAACCCTTCCGTTTCAGCCGTAACTCCAATAGGAATAACTGAAATAGGTCTACTAGCGATCACCTCATCCCTGAATAGAAGAGATATACGCTCAAGACCGGCCGCCCATCCAACTCCCGGTATGGAAGAGCCACCCATTGCCTCAACTAATCCATCATAACGACCACCAGCCAACACCGCGCTCTGGGCACCAAGTTCATTGGTAGTAAACTCAAATGCAGTATGATTGTAATAATCCAGCCCACGGACTAACTTAGAGTTAAGAGAAAATGTTATTCCTAGATTATTTAGACCGTCACAAACATATTTAAAAAAATCTCGGGAATATTCGTTAAGAAAATTATTCATATTAGGAGCATTTTTAATTATTTCTATATCGCATTCTTCTTTAGAGTCTAAAATTCTTAGGGGATTTTTACTTAACCTTAAAATACTATCCTTTGACAAAGAACTCTCGTAATTCGAAAAATAACTCTTGATAGCCTCGCTATAGGCTAGGCGGCTAGCTTTATCTCCTAATGTATTTATCTCTAAAGTAGTCTTTTTGAGAATATCAAATGAACTAAGTATCTGTGCACCAAGGGAAATAACTTCTACATCGCCAATTGGTTCAGACACACCAAGAAGCTCTACGCCTAATTGATGGAATTGTCTCAACCTTCCTTTTTGCGGCCTTTCATACCTAAACATCGGACCAGAATAAAAGAACTTTAACGGCAAGCTCTGGCTTAGGCCTCCACTAATTAAAGCTCTTGCAACTCCAGCCGTATTTTCAGGACGTAATGTTAGACTTGCTCCGCTTCGGTCCTCAAAAGTGTACATTTCCTTAGAAACAATATCTGAAGTATCACCAAGTGTTCTTTGAAAAACCTCTGTAAATTCAAAAATAGGAGTATTTATTTCATCAAAACAGTATCGGGCAGCAATATTTCTAGCCTGATCAGTTATATGCCGACGCTGAATAGACTCTTTAGGTAAAATATCGTGTGTACCCCGAACAGGTTGAAGCTTTGCCACGAAAAATCCTCCGCTAACTCAATTTTAATAACAAAAAAATTTATTAGGTAAATCCCTACAAGAGCTCGAAACCTAAAAAAACCTCAGCTTCAGATTATCGTATATATTTAAAGTCTATTCAACTTCCTGAGAATATGCAGTCCCAGCCTTCAGACTTGCAGGATTAAGTAAAATATCTCTACGAACCGCCCCTATAGGACCCAAAGGCTTAACTACTACATTATCGACACTAATTTCAAGAACACCAGCATTTCCAGTGCTCATCACGAGATTTTTACGATCTGGAACTCGATAAATATCACCTTTTCTAAGAATTCGGGTTATCAGTAGTTCATTTGACGGACCTTGAACTTGTAACCAACTATCATCAGTAGCGGTTATTATTATCCTAACATTTTTGTTTGTTTGCCCATAAACTTGAGGCTCAGAAGTACCTGAAGAGTCATTGCTGCTAGTTAATTGTGCATTTTGACTATCAAATGACTCATTATCAGTAGATAGAATATTTGCTCCATCATCAGAAATATTGGGATTTATTTCTTCAGATATTTGCTCATCGCCACTCCACAAAACATCAGGATTACCCGCATCTAATTGAGGCTCTAAATCTTTTAAGGTATCTGAATTTTCGATTATAATTTCAGAATCAGAAGTATTCTCTATTAAGCCCCCCTCTAATTTGTTAACGACTGAATTATCTATTTCATTTTGAGCATCAGTAGCTTCTTTTGAGGCATCAATATTATTGACTGCAGAATTATTATTAGACTTTTTGATAGCTTGATTAACTTCATCTATTACTTCTCCATAAGCCTCTTCAGCTGGGAGACCATCAGATTCGACTAAGAGACTAGAAAGGTCGGCTACCATATCACCTTCAGAGGAGTCATGCGATATGTAATACCAAATACCATAGGCTATAGCTGCAAGAATTAGCATTCCTAAGATCAACCACGGCCCAGGTGAACGACCCTCCTTGGCAGGTTCAGGAAAGTCTAAATTCTGAATTTTTGATTGGATACTAGAAGTGATGTCCTTATATCTTGTGATAAGAGCTGTAGAGTCTAAATCTAGAAAATTAGCATAAGTTCTTAAAAAACCTATTGAGTAGGTATTCCCCGGCAAGTCTTTGAACCGACCCTCTTCAATCGCTCTTAAGTGACTAAGCTGTATCCGGGTGATTTTTGAAACCTCTTCCAACTCTAAATCTAATTCTATACGAGCCATTGAAAGCTCGCTACCGAGTTTCTCACATTGGTCGTTTATGTCTGGAGGTATCTTGCTAGGCAATATATCTTGTATATCGTCAAGTTTCTCATTTTTTTTTGTTTTACCAAATATTTTCCAGAACATAATAAATACCGATAATGAGAGATTATATTAAAAAAAATAGTTAACTTTTTGATAAATAACATTTTTTACAGAAATAATTAATAAAGAAAATTATCATCATTAAGAACAAAAAAGAGAATAATCACATTTTTCTACAAACGCAAACTGTTAATTAATCACAAAAAAAGTTAGGTTTAAATAACTTTTCTACAAACTCAAACTGTTAATTATCCACTTAATAAATAAGGTTTAAATAGCGTCCAAAATAATTATCTTTTTAAGATGGACTCTGCTTGCACTATTAGCTCTTTAATTATTTCATCGACTGGCTGTTCACACTTGACCATCCCAACACTTTGTCCCGCCATTAATGAACCGCTTTCAGTATCACCATCGATAACCGCTTTGCGAAGGGCTCCTGCCCAAAAGTGTTCTATCTCTAACTGAGCTTCCTTTTGACTGATTTCCCCCGAGCGAAATTTCTTTATTGAATCCTTCTGCACCATAATAAATTCTTGACTACCAGCATTATGAATAGCCCTGACTGGAATAACTGGAAAATCCGGATCCACCTGAACAGTAACTTGTGAATCCCTTGCACTTGCTCTAATGAATGCCTTTTTGAAATTAGGATGTGCAATTGACTCAGAAGCGCAGACAAATCTTGTACCTATTTGACAACCCGAGGCACCCATAGATAGAAGTGAGGCAATCATTTCGCCGTGACCAATACCACCACCAACAAAAATTGGAACATCCTTAATATTTGGAAGAATTTCTTGAGCTAAAACACTTGTTGAAACTGGACCTATATGGCCACCAGCTTCCATACCTTCAATTATTAAGGCGTCAACTCCTTGTCGCACTAATTTTTTCCCAACAGGTAACGTAGGAGCAAAAGAAATAACTTTAGTATCTTTATTACGAATTTTATCTATCAGAGACCGAGAAGGCATGCCACCTGCCAGTACAATATGGCCCACCTCTTTAGACAAACAAACGTCAACTAAACGGTCTAGATCAGGATGCATTATAATTAAATTTACTCCAAATGGCTTATTTGTCATTTGAAATGTTGCATCTATTTCCTCAGCTAATTCATTTACACCCATAGAGCCACAGGCAATAACTCCAAAACCTCCTGCCTCTGAGATAGAAGACACTAAATTTCTTTCAGAAACCCATGACATTGCTCCGCCCATTAATGGAAAACGTGATCCTAAAAATTTTCTTCCTCTATCCCATAAGGAGTTGATTTCATGGCTGATTGAAATAGATGGACCTTTATTCTGCATCAAAACCATATGCTGCATGCAGAGACCTTACAGCCAACTCCGCATACTCTTCTGAAATTAATACACTGATTTTGATCTCTGAGGTAGAAATAACCTGTATATTTATTCCCTTTTCCGCTAGAGCTGAAAACATAGTTCCAGCTACCCCAGCATGACTCCGCATACCTACACCGATTACTGATATTTTGGCAACATTAGGGTCTGAATCTACTCTTTTGAAACTCAATTTTATAGAATTTGACTCAATTACAGATAAAGCCTTTTGAAGATCTGACCTCGGAACAGTAAATGTCATGTCAGTAGACTTTCCATCTTCTGCTATATTTTGCACAATCATATCTACATTAATCCCAGCCTCGGCTAAGGGGCCGAACAAAGCAGCAGCTGTACCTGGTTTGTCAGAAACACTGACTAAAGTCACTTTTGCTTCCTCACAGCTATAGGTTACACCACTTATTTTTTCCTGTTCCACAATATTTTCCTCACCTAATACGAAAGTTCCTCCAGAATCCAAAAAACTAGAAATAACACGCAAAGTCACATTGTGCTTCATAGCCATCTCTACTGAACGAGTCTGGAGAACCTTCGCTCCTTGAGATGCCATCTCTAGCATTTCTTCGTATGTTATTTTATCTAATTTCTGAGCACCAGGGACTATTCTAGGATCAGCAGTAAAAACACCATTTACATCAGTGCATATATCACATCGATCAGCATTTAAGGCCGCTGCAAGTGCTACAGCTGAAGTATCTGAGCCCCCCCGTCCAAGAGTAGTTATTCTACCCTCTGGGCTTATACCTTGGAATCCCGCCACAATAGGGACTTCTCCCTTAGCAAGACAACCTGCTATTCCTTCAGATTTAACGTTAGTAATACGTGCGGATCCATAAAAACAATTAGTTTCAAATGGAACCTGCCATCCCAACCAAGATCGTGCAGGGACTCCTAAGGCTTGCAAAGCGATGGCAAGAAGACCAACGGTTACCTGTTCACCAGTCGAAACTACTGTATCATATTCACCGTTACTCTGCTTAGTCTCAATCTCTCTAACCCACTGAACTAATTGATCAGTAACGCCAGCCATTGCAGAAACAACTACAGCAATTTGATTACCCTGATCGTAAATCGCTTTAACACGGTCAGCCACTCTCTTGATATGATCAAGGTCAGCGACCGAGGTGCCTCCATATTTTTGGACTATTAATGCCATAATATCTAAATTTTCTAATTAAATTCACTATATACTTAATCTTGTGAGTTTTATAAGCACACATACATACTGTTACCTAGATAGAAGCGCAAGAAGTGGAAAAATTAAAAATTTTGGGCATAATATAAAAATGGATACTAATAAACAGCATAGTTCAAGACAAAACCAGACAAATCACAATATTACAGAAGAAGAAGCATTAAGCTTTTCAAGGCTCTCAGACTCTTGGTGGGATCCTGATGGTCCATTTCGACCTCTTCATAAGATCAATCCTACACGTATTTCATATATAAGAACGAAACTATGTAATCATTTCCAAAGAGATGAAAAGAGTCTGACACCTTTTGAAAATCTCAATATTTTAGATATAGGGTGCGGCGGAGGCCTAATCTCTGAACCACTCACAAAAATGGGCGCATCAGTAACAGGAATTGATGCAGTAAAAAAAAATATTGATGCTGCTAGAGTACATGCTAAAAAAAATAACCTTACTATCGACTATAGATATGAGTCAGCAGAGTCACTAGCAGAACAACAATGTATTTTCGATGTAGTTCTTGCCTTAGAAGTTGTTGAGCATGTTGCTGATTTAGAGTCATTTATTAAAACCTGCAGTGACTTGTTAAAACCCGGAGGGGCTATAATATTTTCCACTCTAAACAGAACTCCCGCATCATTTGTATTAGGAATTATAGCAGCAGAATATATTTTACGATGGCTTCCAAAAGGCACACACGACTGGAGGAAATTTATTCGACCATCTGAATTAGTTACCCATATGAGGATGGCAGGAATTGCAACAGCTGATATGCAAGGGATTTCGTACGACGTTATAAATGCCAAGTGGAGAGAGAGTGATAGCCTTGCTGTTAATTACCTTGTATATGGCAAAGTTTAGAACTTATTATAACAGGTAAAGTTTATGAGTTATGCCTAGGTAGCCAGGGCATCTGAGAGACCTCTATACCCTCTTCGCGAAGCTCATCAGCTTCCTCTGGTGTAGCATCACCATATACGTTTCTGTGATCGGACTCTCCGTAATGAATTTTCCTTACTTCTTCTGTAAATTCTTTACCGACATGATCAAAGTTTTTTTCAACATAGTCCTGCATCTGTCGAAGAACTTGCATTGCCTGAGCTACGTTTTCAGGATCAGGGACTTGAGCGGCAGTACCCCCAGGAGTTGATTTATCCTTATCACCATCTGTTGCAGTAGAAAGCGAATCTCGCCTCTGCTTACTTGTTGATATATTTGGCGCCATTGGCGCTTTCTTAATATTGGTGTCGCCGCAAATAGGACAAGAAACATCCCCTGAGTCAACTTGCTCCTCAAAAGATTTACTATCTGAGAACCAGACCTCAAAAATATGTTCACTTGAGCATATTAAATCAAATACTATCATCTATTAACTTATATCAAATTTCTATTCAGAGTTGATACCAATCTATTATTTATATACATAATTGCATAGAGCAATAGTAACATGATAAAAATTAATAAAGATAATCATGATCAACCCTCTGAATGGGTAATGAGATTTTCTAACTATATTACACCAAAATCTAAGGTGCTTGATGTTGCTTGCGGTTCCGGCCGTCACTCAAGTCTCATGCTAAGTTTAGGCCATCGAGTCACTTCGATTGACATAGATGTATCTGGACTTTTTTATTTAAAGCGACAGAGTAATCTCAGAATAATAGAGACAGACCTTGAAAACAAGCCATGGCCTTTAGGAAAAGAGAAGTTTCAGGCAATTATTGTTACGAATTACCTTTATAGACCCCTAATACCTCAATTAGTTAATTCATTATCTACAAACGGTCTTTTAATTTATGAAACGTTTGCAAAAGGGAATGAAGTTTTTGGTAGACCTCGAAACCCTAAATATCTTCTAGATAGAGGAGAACTAATATCTTTCTTTAGTGATAAACTAAATATAATAGCTTATGAAGACCTTGAAGTGATTAGTCCAAGAAAGTCTGTAAAACAAAGAATTTGTGCGTCAAATCACATCAATTCAGTTACAATAAGTTAAATTAAATAACTTATCTCCTTTAAGAGATGGAATACGAGCCCTCGACTCATCTACTAATGTAAGATCTATATCAGCAATAATAACACCTTCAGAATCTCCCGCGTCTTCAAGAACTTCTCCCCAAGGATTAATAATAAGAGAGTGCCCATAAGTTGAACGACCTCCTGAATGTTTCCCACACATACCTGGAGCAATTATAAATGATCCAGTTTCTATTGCCCTAGCCCTTAATAAAACATGCCAGTGTGCAGCACCAGTAAAACTAGTAAATGCTGCAGGAACCGTAATAACCTTAGCCCCAGCAAGAGCAAGGGTACGATAGAGAGATGGGAATCTTAAATCATAACAAATGGTCATGCCGACTTCACCCCAAGAACACTTAGCGACCACTGCTTGATCACCGGAGCAGAAAGTGTCTGATTCCCTATAAAAGTTACCATTTGGTAAATTAACATTAAAAAGATGAATCTTATCATATTGAGATAAAATACTACCTGATGGGTCTATGATAAATGAGGAGTTAAAAACTTTACCGGTATCGTCAATAATTGGCACAGAACCAACGAGTATGTAGGCCTTAGTTTCCCGAGCAATAGATGAAAAGAATCTCAGAACACTATTATCATCCAACCTTTCAGCCTTATCTCGTAAGATTTCATCTCTATGCTCCATTAGAGCGACATTCTCTGGCGTAGCTATAAAATTTGCACCCCGATCTCGAGCCTTACGAATCATATCACCAACTGTTATTAGATTTGACTGTATATCTTGACCGCAAGAAGGTTGAATACAAGCAATTTGCAAATTTTTCTTCATTTAACTAATCCTAATTTACTATCAAGCACTCCTTCTTGTTCAAGCATCATAAGGTCATCATAACCACCAATATTTTGGCCATTTAGAAAAATTTGGGGGACGATATGTGTATTAGACCTTTTAATCATTTCTTTTCGGAGAGTGTCATTAGAAGTAATATCAAACTCTTCATATATAACACCCTTTTGATCAAGAAAATTTTTAGCGCGCGAACAATAACCACACAAAACTGAAGTATAAATTTCGACTTTTTGCATATTATCTTCTCATATTATTTTAATCTTAAATGAATCATTTTTATTAAAATCTGTATATTATAAAACTAATATTTGACACTAAAATAGACTAGACAGCTAATCTTTCTAATGGATTAGTAGTAAATTATCTATTTTTTCTGGTAAATAATAAATCTAATTTTTTATGGCATAAATAAATGTTTGATAATAATGCACTTAATTTGCACCGGCAACGGGCCACAGAAAACTATGGATCACACAGTTTCCTTATGCAGGAAATTGCCAAACGTCTATCTCAGCGGATTGATGATATATCTCGCAAGTTTCCAAAGACTTTATGTTTTTGTTGGCAAGAAGAAATATTATATAAAGCAATAAATTCACATAGTTCTTTAGGTAAAATTTTTTCCTGCAGTAGATCTCCTACATTAAAAAAAATAAACGCTGTTCAATTTGCCGCAGATACTGAGTTGGTACCTTTGGCTCCACATTCTATAGACTTAGCTATTAGTCTATTAGGTTGGCATTGGATTAATGATCTACCAGGCACTTTTTCACAAATACGTAGCGCACTTAATCCCGATGGTCTTTTACTTGGCGCTATGCTAGGCGGAGAAACTCTAAGGGAGTTAAAGTCAGTTTTTGTAGAAGCAGAAACCGAAATGGAGGCCGGGATCTCTCCACGAGTTTCCTCTTTTGTCGACGTTGAAACTCTGGGATCACTACTTCAAAGAGCTGGGTTTGCATTACCTGTTGTCGACGTAGACACAATCACAGTTACGTATACTGATATGTTTAAATTAATGCTTGATATAAGAGGAATGGGCGAAGGCAATTGTATGAACGAAAGGCGAAAATCATTTACTCGCCGCACGACTTTATTTAGAGCAAATGAGCTATACAGGAAATACTTCAGCTCTGATTCTGAACGTATATATGCAACATTCCAAATATTATATTTTACAGCATGGACTCCTCATAGATCTCAGCCTCAGCCCTCTAGGCCAGGGACAGGACGTTACCCTCTAGAAAAAGCATTAACTGGGGAGTAGCACTAAATTAAATCTCTTATTGCAGCTAAAAGTGGTATGTCTGCGGGAGGCATTTTATATTCCTTAAGGGCTACCGGTCGAACCCACTTTAATTCCTGCCCCTCACAGGGACGGGGTATGCCTTGCCAAACACGACAAACATAAAGCGGCATTAATAAATGAAAAGATTCATAGCGGTGTGATGCAAATGTAAGAGGAGCAAGACAGCTCTTATCAATATCTATACCAATTTCTTCAGATATTTCCCTTTTTAGGGCTACTTCTGGTGATTCTCCAGCTTTAATCTTACCCCCAGGAAATTCCCATAAACCAGCCATGTCCTTACCTAAAGGACGACGAGCAATTAAAACTTTTCCATCAGCATCAATTAAAGCTAAAGAAACAACCAAAACAATTTTAGTATCATCAAGATCTATATCCGGCATTTATGTCAATATACCTATGAGTTAAATCTGTACTCCAAAGTTTTGCAGAACCATTACCCTGTCCCAAGTCTAGTGAAATATTGACAAAAGTTCCCTTCATATGCCGAGCAGCTTTAGCTTCTGAATATGCACTATTTAACTCCCCTTTAATGGAGACGACCTGGTTACCTATACCTATTGTAAGGCGACTAGAATCAATTTTTTGACCCGCATTACCTGCCGCTGAAGCTATTCTACCCCAATTAGGGTCAGAGGCCGCAAGAGCAGTTTTAAATAATGGTGAATTACCAATAGAATTAGCCACAAATTTAGCTGATTTGTTACTTCTAGCTCCTGTAACAAAAATCTCCGCAACCTTTGTTACACCTTCACCATCTCTAATAATCTGCATAGCAAGATCATTACATATATCATTTATAGCAATACAAAAGTCGCCTAATTCTTTTCCTGTAATGTTGGCTATAGCAGGGTGTGTGGATTTTCTAGTTGCAAATAACATACACATATCGCTCGTAGATGTATCCCCATCTACAGTTATACAATTAAAGGTTTTTGCAACAGCTGGCTTCAAAATACCGTTTAAAACTCTAGGTGATAAATTTGCATCTGTGAATATAAAAGCAAGCATTGTAGCCATATTTGGAGCTATCATCCCCGACCCCTTAGCTATGCCAGAAATTGTAACAGAATGACCTAAAATTTTAACACTACGACTTGCACCCTTGGGATATGTATCTGTAGTCATTATTGACGTCGCTGCATTTTCCCATGAATCACCTCCCCCAGAGGTGTATAGCTTTGGCAGACATTGCATTACCGACTTAATGGGAAACTCTTCGCCTATAACTCCCGTAGACGCAAGAACTACTTCATACTCATTACAATTAAGGAAACTTGCAACTTGTTTTGCTGTTCTTTTCGCAGCTAGCTTGCCCTTATGACCGGTATTAACATTTGCATTACCAGAATTAACCACCAAAGCTCGAGATTTACCTAAAGAAAGGGATTTTCTGGACCATTCTACAGGAGCTCCACAGACCTCATTTTTTGTGGTTACACCAGAAACACTAGTGCCCGGATCAAATGTGACTAATAATAGATCCTTTTTTTTCTTGTGCCTTATGCCAGCTGAACCAGCAGACAGATTAACACCAGGGACCTTGGGTAACCGAGGGAATTTTTTCGGCGCAAATGGTGATTGTATATTTTTCTTTACCACAATTTATCCCTTTAAAATTTAATCTTTCTATTAAAGTTCTTACTAATTTTTCTTATCATACATAAGAGAATCAAGATCAACATTCATGATCTCAATATCAGAATTTTCTCTAGCATCTACTAGCGCTCTACTGAGAGCCATTCTATTGAGTTCTTCTCGAATTTCAGGTTCAACAGTTGTAAAAGGGGGAATCTCTATTTCTCTCGCATCTTCAATTAATATAATATGCCAACCAAACTTAGTTTTCACTGGATTAGAAATATCACCAACTGTCAGTGAAAAAGCAACATCAGAAAATTCTTTGACCATAGATTCTCGACTAAAAAACCCCAAATCTCCCCCACGATCAGCTGTTGGACCAATAGATTCCTTGCTTGCTAACTCAACAAAATCTTCACCAGAGTCGAGCCTCTCTTTTATAAGTATAGCTTCCTCTTCGGACTCAACTAAGATATGCCGCGCCCTAATCTCTTCATTTCCATCAATTTGACTTATTAAATTCTGATACCGATTCATTATATCTTCATCAGTAACTTCCGAAGAAAATAAATTTCGCAGAAAATGCTCTCGTTTTAATTGATCAACTAAAAATTCTAATTCTAATCTGTACTGTGAGGTTTGATTGATACCAGAATCTTCAGCGAGCGAAGAAAGGATTTTGAGATCGATTAACTGCTGAAGCATCATTTGGCTTAAGGACTTTCTTGCTACTTCTTGATATTCACCAGGCAAGGCGTCTATTGAAAGATTTAGCTGTTCTAGGGTAATTTTCTCACCATTTACCTTTGCTAGAATAGTTATAGAATCATCAAATGGTTCCGAACTTAACGATTCATCAATGTGTAAAAATATTAAAAAAGTAATACAAAATGCAAAATATACGCCTAAAACCCTCATTTTAATCTCCACTCGTATACATGTAATAAAATCTAAATTAGTAATCAAAAAGCAGACTCTCACTTCAATATAACGTCAAGAAGAAAAAAGCTAGCAAAGGTATTTATAATGAAAGTTGTTGATTGCGTTGACACATCATACAACCATGCTTATTTCTGATAACTGAGGATGAATACATTGTGGATTAATCTCATGGAATTTCCAGAGTAAACCTATGGTCAAGAGCTTAACTAAACGCTTATTCGGAACAGCAAATGACCGAGTAGTTCGAGAATATGCTGGGCGGGTTTCCGCGGTTAATGACCTTGAAAGTCAAATGGAGCTGTTAAGTGATGAAGCTCTTAAGGACCGAACTCGAGAATTTCGTGAAAAGTTAAATAATGGAGCAAAATTAGATGACCTCTTAATTCCAGCATTTGCTACCGTCAGAGAAGCAGCCAAAAGGACACTGGGCCAAAGACACTATGATGTGCAAATAATAGGTGGTTCAGTACTTCATGAAGGTAAGATAGCAGAAATGGCTACAGGAGAAGGTAAAACTCTTGTAGCAACACTTCCTGTATATTTAAATGCACTTAATGAGTCTGGTGTACACGTTGTTACTGTTAACGACTACTTAGCGACTAGAGACGCTGAATGGATGGGCCAGGTCTACAAATTCTTAGGGCTTTCTGTTGGCTGTCTTACAAATAGTACAGAGGACGAAAAAAGAAAAGACCAATATAAATGTGATGTTACCTACGGCACTAATAACGAATTCGGCTTTGACTATCTTAGAGACAATATGAAGTTCTCCCTAGAAACCATGGTACAGAGAGAGTTTAATTTCGCTATAGTAGATGAGGTAGATAGTATTCTTATAGATGAATCTAGAACCCCCTTAATCATTTCTGGGCCCGCAGAAGATAGTTCTGAAATGTATCATGCTGCTGATGCAATAATTCCCAGACTTGATCCACCTGACTATGAAATTGATGAAAAGAATCGAGCGACCTCCTTAACTGACCAGGGTACAGAGCACGCTGAACAAATTCTTAATGATAGCGGACTTCTTCAAACTGGAAACCTCTATGACATAGAGAATGTGAGCGTAGTTCACCATATTAATCAGGCTCTTCGAGCACATAAGTTGTTTGAGAAAGATAAAGACTATATAGTTAAAGATAATAAGGTTGTCATTATTGATGAATTTACCGGGCGAATGATGCCAGGGAGGCGCTTCTCTGAAGGACTTCATCAAGCATTAGAAGCTAAAGAAGCAGTGAGTATACAGAATGAGAACCAAACTTTAGCCTCCATTACTTTCCAGAACTACTTTCGTATGTACCCAAAACTGGCAGGCATGACAGGTACAGCCACAACTGAATCTGCTGAGTTTGCTGACATATACGCTCTCGATGTTATACAAATCCCGACTAATGAACCATGCACAAGAAAAGATCATCATGATGAAATTTACAGAAGCGCTGAGGAAAAATGGTCAGCAATTCTTAATTGCGTGCAAGAATGTCAAAGTCGAGGACAACCTGTGCTTGTTGGAACCACAAGTATAGAAAAGTCTGAGATGATTTCATCGCAACTCAAAGACCATAAAATACCACATAACGTACTAAATGCTCGTTATCATGAACAAGAAGCCAACATAATTGCTCAGGCAGGGCGACTTGGAGCAGTAACTATAGCAACTAATATGGCTGGAAGAGG
>DBHM01000009.1:56528-87085 GCA_002296185.1 Alphaproteobacteria bacterium UBA828 | reverse complement strand
ACAGATATTCAGCTTGGAGGAAATGCAGAATTCCAGATCGGTAACGAACTTAGTAGCACCGAAGACTCTCAAGAATACGAAACTAAAAGTGAACAGATCCGAAATAAAATATCCGCAGAAAGAGAGAAAGTAATTGAAGCAGGTGGATTAATGATAATTGGATCTGAAAGACACGAAGCTCGGAGAATTGATAATCAGTTAAGAGGAAGATCTGGTAGGCAGGGTGACCCTGGCATTTCTAGTTTCTATCTCTCTCTTGAGGATGATCTCATGAGACGGTTTGGGTCCGAAAGAATGGATAATATGCTTGGAAAACTTGGCCTTAAAAAAGATGAGGCAATTATTCACCCTTGGATAAATAAAGCTATTGAAACCGCTCAAAAAAAGGTGGAGTCAATGCATTATGAAGTTCGAAAAAATCTCCTAAAATTTGATGATGTCATGAATGACCAGCGTAAGGTTGTCTACGAGCAGAGGAAGGACCTAATGCGCTCAGAAGACGTTGCTAATACAGTAAAAGAAATGCGTCATGACGTAATCCAAGATATTGTCGAAGATCACATACCCGAAAAGTCATATCAGGACCAATGGGACATGGATGGCATGAAGGAGTCTACCTCTGAGTTTCTCAATCTCGACCTTGAACTAGATACTTGGATTAAAGAAGACGGAATTGATGAAGAAAAAATTATAGAACGTATCTCAGATTCATCTGACAGAATGTTTGCAGGAAAAGCTACGAAATATGGAATAGATTTATGGAGAATGGCTGAAAAAAGTATTTTACTTCAAGTTCTTGATCAATCATGGAAAGAACATCTATTGGCTTTGGATCATCTAAGACAGGGTATTGGGCTAAGAGCATATGGGCAAAGAGACCCTCTAAATGAATATCGTGCAGAAGCCTTTGATATGTTTGAGGGAGTTTTAGATAAGCTACGCGAAGAGGTAACTAAAGTTTTATCACATATCGAGCTAAGGCTAAATGATGAAGAAGATACATCAATTGTAGAGAGAAAAACTCAAGAAACGCATGAAGGCAGAGAAGACCCAGGTCTTCCATCTCCCATCGAGGACACAAAAAATCAAGCAAACGATGAGGTAAGTGGAATATCTAAAAGTATTACCTCAAGTCCAAATATAAACCCTGAAACTGAACAAATTGCAAAACCCTTTACTACGCGCGCCAGGAAAACAGATTTTGATCAAAACGATCCTAGCACCTGGGGGCGCATAGGAAGAAATGAGAAATGTCCCTGTGGATCAAACAAAAAATATAAACACTGCTGTGGAAAATTTAAATAAATTGATTTCTGAAAAATAACTATGTTAACCCCAAATCACCCATTTTTAAAAATTTAAGCCTTCTATTTTTACGAAGATCTTCGCCTGATTGAGAGGATAATGATTTTAGAGATTCTGCAATAGCATTTGCTGCAGAGTCCATAGCTTTCTCAGGGTCTCTATGAGCACCACCAATTGGCTCTTCAATTATAGTGTCTATAAGTTCTAATTTAAAAAGATCTTGTGCAGTCATTTTGAGAGCTTCGGCTGCGTCTTTTGCATATTCAGCACTCCTCCATAATATAGAGGCGCAGCCCTCCGGTGAGATAACGGAATATATTGAGTGCTCCATCATCATTACTTTATTAGCAACGGCTATAGCTATAGCTCCACCCGAACCTCCTTCACCAATAACTAAACTTATTAGTGGAGTCCTTAAGTCTAGACATGTTTCAATACTTCTTGCAATGGCTTCAGCTTGGCCACGCTCTTCTGCCTCCACACCCGGATGCGCACCTGAGGTATCTACTAAGGTAATCACAGGTAATCCAAAACGCTCAGCAAGACGAAAGAGCCTTATCGCCTTCCGATAGCCTTCAGGATGTGGCATACCAAAATTGTGATGCAAACGGCTTTCAGTATCGGCTCCCTTCTCGTGACCAATAATCATAACAGACTTACCTCGAAACCGCCCTAACCCACCTATCATTGCAGGATCATCAGAAAAGTTACGATCACCAGATAACGGAATAAAATCATCAATTAAACGACTAATATAATCTGAAAAATGAGGCCGACCAGCATGCCTTGCAACCTGAGTCTTCTGCCAAGGATCAAGTTTTGCATAGGTCTGTTGAAGCATTTTATCAACTCGACCTTGTAACTTTGATACTTCCTCAAGAATACTTGCGCTACTAGAATCCGAAACATGACGAAGCTCATGAATTCGGCCTTCAATCTCAGCAATAGGCTTCTCAAAGTCAAGGAAGCTAGTCATATCGAATCATTCCATTTTTTTATTATGCCAATTAACATTTATATTTGAACTTTTAAATCCCATCTTCTTTTGAAAGAGGATGGTATTGTTTAATAACTTTATTTAATCTTTCATCTAACACATGTGTATAAATCTGGGTTGTAGAAATATCAGCATGGCCGAGCATTTTTTGCACTGAACGTAAATCAGCACCATTAGCCAATAAATGACTAGCAAAAGCATGACGAAGCACATGAGGACTTACTTTAGAAGCAGTTAATCCCGCTGATTCTGCGACAGATTTTAAAACTTGAAAAAAACGATTTCTAGTCAAGTGTCCAGAGCCCCCCCTTGAAGGGAATAGATATTTTGAAGTTCCCACTCTATCATGAAAATGTCTATATTCTAAATATCTTAAAATAGAAACAGTAGCAGGTTTACCAACTGGGACCATTCGCTCTCTACCCCCCTTACCTTTAACTATAAGTACGCGCGTATCCTTGATTAGGGATGAAAGTGGTAAACTTACTAACTCAGATACCCTCAATCCTGATGCATAGAGCAATTCCAGAAGCGCATCAAACCGATACACATCCGCTCTACCTATTGAAGTCAATGTTAAGTCTTCACAACGTCTTTTAGAAGCAGTTAATAGATTTGTCACTTCAGATTCACTCAACACCTTTGGAAGGGCAGGCCTTACTTTTGGACCGTCGATGGCTTGTGAAGGATCGTCATCTCTTATCTGTTCACTCAGTAAAAAACTACAAAACTGCCTAATACTTGACAAGCGTCTTACGGCAGTTCGATGAGATAAATCTTTGCCTGATAAACTTGCCATATATGAACTAATTTCAGCTGAAGAGAATTTAGTAGTACTGCAGTTTATTTCTACTAAAAAATTAAAGAATGTCTTGAGATCTCTTGAATATGCATCGATAGTATTTGAACTTGCACCTCTCTCTGCCACCATCATCTCCAAAAAAGCTTCCAAATGACGATTTTGATAGGTTTTTTTGAGTTCATTACCCACAGCTGCAAGCATGGTATTCCTTATAATTTATTATTTAATACTACTTCTAAAGCTAACGACTTAGCCGCCTCTAAGAGCCCAATTTGACTAAATGCACTTATAATCCTCAATGTCGTTGTAATATCCTGATTAAGATGCTGATCAGCTTCGGAAAGTATTGCGCTCAGCAAAATTACTTCTCCAATGCGTTGATCTGACTGTGAGTCAGATAATATTCTATCAAATGGTTTCGATGGCCCCTTAACAGTTTCGATAGAAGGACCAGAGGATATTCCATAAAGCCAATAGTCAGAAAAAACCTCTTTCCCAAGGGCATCAAATAGAGAAAGAAGATTGCCTGCCCTCTCATTAGCTGCTGGATCACGAATGGTATCTTGTGATTCTAGCCATTCATCCAACATATCATGATCAAGCTCATTATTATCCCCAGCTAATTGGATTAATGGCCATAATTCAATTGCAACAGCTGCGTTTTGAGGTCCTGCTGCTGCCTGTGCGAGGATCATTTTGTACCAAGTATTCGCCTTTTCGTAATCTCCAGCAGACAATAATGCTCTTACAGCGGACGGTGCGAACCAAGCAAAGAGAGGCTTTGGGTCAATAGATTCTATGCTGGGAAGCAATAATTGAGACATAAGCTTGAATTCGCCTTTATCCAAGCTAAATTTCAACGCATCTGAAATGGCAGTTCCACGCGCTATGGGTACATTCTGATCTAAAACAACTCGATATAATAATGCCCTAGCCAAACTTGGGTCTATATCTGGAGTGACCAAGGAAGGGTCAGCCAATTCTTCAGGAGTAAAAGGAACACTCTCATAGAGCGCGCGAATATCTGATATACTAATAAAACCTAAGGTCCATGCCTTCTCTGCGGCTTTTAAACGTAAGTCAACTGGAGATATATTACTTTCAAAAATTGAGCTTAAGGCAGATGAACTTGAATACTCAGAAAATTTGTCTGGAGGGTTAATACCTGCTGCCCGAAGCATTGCAAGTTGAAAAGGCCCAAAATTTTCATCTAAGTCCCCAATATCAAGTTTGGGAGCCTCTGTTCCGGCCATTGTATCTAAAGATATACTTAATAATTTCCCAGGAGAATCTCCAGTTTCCTTCATAAGATCTGCACCTACAAGAGCTGCTTCTATATCACCCTCAAGGGCCTTACAAAATATATTAGCTCTCTTCCAAAAGAGTGTTGGTGCCTTCAAAACCCATTCTTTCGAAATATTACAGGCTCTAGGATAGTCTAAATTACCAAACTTATTCAGCGCGTTAAAATTAGCAAATAACTCACCCTCTTTCTGTTCAGGGCTAAGCGCCAGCAACAACATTGCAGAATTATAATCACCAAAACTTGCTAAAAGTTTTGCTCGCTTTATCAGGAAATCTTTATCAGAGACAGAACTTTGAGGAGGAGCGCCGTCGGAAAGTAATAACTTCGTTATTAAACCTCGAATAGTTTCTGAGTTAATAGATTCAGGTAATCTCAGAAAAAGAAGGTCTATAACTTCACTATTAGTTCTATCCCACACACTACCTTGTATTATATTATTAAAATCCTGCTCAAAACCGAGACTATCTGTAAACTTTTGAGCTGAAGAGTTATCAGCAATTGTATCGATAATTAACTCTTCACTCACAAGGCTATTTGATTCAGATTTACCTAATGACTCTTGACTTAATAAATTTTCTGAATTTTCGCTGAAACGTGGATCTATTTGCCGATCATCTTGAGAATCTTGATTTGAAAAATTTGTATCCTCAGAATCATAGTCAGAGGGACTAATCGCCTCTTCATTAACCTCTACAGACAAAAGTTCTATTGGCTTATCTTGGGAATTAGAAAGGGTCTCATTTGACATAGCCTTATCGCAATAAAAAACTGCTAGACAGAAAATCAGACACAATGCACTAAAACTTAGGGAAAATCCCTGTAATAGTGGAGTATAAAAAAGGCCATAATTATTACTCGAAACGCTCATCTGAAATTTCCTTTATAATGGGTGTCTCGGGTGGAGGCATATCCCAGGTTAACAAAAAAATCAGCACCCCAGCAATTATTAGGAACAAAACAATCAAAACAACCCGTAAATATATCCTCATTTTGTTATATTATGCCCCTTTCAAGCACTCCGCACATTTTTGTTTATATGTGTTAAGTTTAAATTATGGCGAATCTGGGGCAGTCTATCTGTGCAATAGGTTTGCTTCAACATTCGTTGAGCATAAATAGAAAATAATAGTAATAAGGAATTGGTAACCTTATGAAAATTGACAAAGAAACCGACAGCAAGAAACATTCAATCTCTTTAGTTGGCCTTATGGGCGCTGGCAAGAGCGCTATTGGACGACGATTGGCCAAAAAACTGGATTTACAATTCGTTGATACTGATGAAGAGATCGAAAAGGCAGCGGGCCTCTCTATTCAAAATATATTTGATATTCACGGCGAAATCGCTTTTAGGGAGGGAGAAAGAAAAGTTATTAGAAGAATTCTACAAAACCCGGGATGTATAATTGCCACTGGGGGTGGTGCTTTTATAGATCCAGAAATAAGAGGACTACTAAAAAAATATACCACATCTGTTTGGCTAAGAGCAGATGTAGAAATCCTACTACCACGTGTAGCCCGTAGGAAAAATAGGCCTTTACTAAAGAATAGAGATCATAAAGAGGTATTGGAGAAGCTTATAAAAGATCGCTATGATATCTACGCTAAAGCTGATGTTATAGTAGACTCAGAAGATTTATCGCATGAAAGCATGCTCGAAAGGGTCACTGATTCATTATCAAAGTCCAAGACTTTCTGTAACTTAAAAAGCCAGGGAATGGCATAAAAATGAACACCTTTGAAAAAAATACTATCGTTAACACTGTGGATGTCAAACTTGGCTCAGCAAGCTATCAAATCTTTGTAGGTCCTAGTATTTTGCAAACAACAGGTGAGCAGCTTAAGAATATTTTTGATAAGATAGGACACTGTATTATCATATCAGATGAGAATGTAGCATCCCTTTACTTGGATAACCTTGAAGATAGCCTTAAATGCGCTAACATTAAGTGTAAAACATTCATAATGCCTCCAGGAGAGCAATCTAAAAGCATAAGCCAGCTTAATATCGTTCTAGAAGACCTTATCAACTCAGGCTTAGAGAGAAATACCCCTTTAATCGCCTTTGGAGGCGGAGTAGTTGGTGATTTAGCAGGTTTTGCAGCTAGTATACTACTACGTGGGATTCCTTTAATACAAATCCCTACCACTCTGCTTGCTCAAGTAGACAGTGCCGTTGGAGGGAAAACAGGCATAAACTCAAAATATGGTAAAAATCTCATTGGGACCTTCTACCAACCAAAATTAGTTTTGTCTGACACAGAAGTTTTGAAGTCTCTATCAGAACGTGAACTAAGAGCTGGCTACGCTGAAGTTGTTAAATATGGATTAATCAATGATAAAACCTTCTTTTCATGGCTTGAAAGTCACTCTGAGTCCCTTTTGGGAGGTGACAGTGAGATTACAACTAAAGCAATAACCTTCTGCTGCAATGCCAAAGCAAAAATTGTCGCAAAAGATGAGAAAGAGAGGGGAATACGTGCTTTATTAAACCTTGGCCACACATTTGCACATGCATTTGAAAAAGAGTTTGGGTTTAATAACTCTCTACTTCATGGGGAAGCAGTATCACTAGGATTAATATTATCTTCACAACTTTCATATAAGATCGGGCTTTGCCCAGAAAATGATGTAATAAGAATTAGGAAGCACTTAGAATCTGTCAAACTACCAACTCAAGCTAAAGACTTACCACATACTAATTTTAATTCTGAGAAAATATGCTCTCATATGAATAAAGATAAAAAAGCAAAGAACGGGTGGCCTAACTTTGTTCTAATGAATGGAATAGGTGAAGCTGAAGTAAAGAGCGTATCATTCAATACAGTCAATAATTTGCTAAATGAATTCTTCACCGATTAATAATTAACCAATAATAGGGTTAAGGATCAATGACTACCGCACAAATTATATCACTTGCTGCCATAGGAGTCTTATTAGCACTCTCTGCTTTTTTCTCTGGTTCAGAAACAGCTCTGACCGCAACATCACGGCCCAGAATGCACCATCTAGAAAAACGCGGCAGTAAAAGAGCTAAAATTGTTGCACGGCTTATAAACGACAGAGAAAGACTCATTGGGGCAATATTATTGGGAAATAATGCTGTTAATATTCTAGCATCTGCTCTAGCAACTAGTTTGTTAATTTCTTTTTTTGGCGATGCAGGTGTAGCTTATGCAACTATAGGAATGACCGCACTAATCCTAGTTTTTGCTGAAGTATTACCAAAAACATATGCTATTAGGCACGCTGATAGAATGGCACTCACTGTTGCTCCCATATTAGGTGCTATTGTGTGGATCCTTACCCCTGGTGTTGCGAGCATACAAGCCCTTGTACGCTTTATTTTGTATATGTTTAGTACGCAAAAAGTTCAGAATGACAATAGCTCTGCTGAAGAAGAGTTACGTGGTGTTATTAGTTTACAAGCTGCGGAGGGCTCTGTAATCAAAGAAGAACACGATATGCTGAGCAGTATCCTTGATTTAGATGAAGTAACAGTTGAACAGGTTATGACACACCGTAAAGATGTTATAATGCTCAATGTTAGCGCTGAACCAGTATCACTAATCGAACAGGTTTTGGCTAATCCATTTAGCCGACTGGGACTCTATGACAATGATCCAGAAAATATTATTGGAATTATTCACACTAAAGACCTTCTCAGGGCAATTTATAAAAACCGCAAAGATCTTAGTCATATAAATTTTAGTGGCCTTGCTCAAGAACCATGGTTTGTTCCAGAAACTACCAGCCTTCAGGAACAGCTTAATGCTTTTAGGGCACGTAGAGCACATTTTGCATTAGTTGTTGATGAATACGGTTCGTTTATGGGCCTGGTTACATTAGAAGATATACTTGAAGAGATTGTTGGCGACATAAAGGATGAACATGATGTCGTGTACCGTAATGTAATATCTCGTCCTGATGGATCCTATTTAATTCCTGGAACAAGCACAATTAGAGACCTGAATCGTGAGTTTGACTGGAGCTTCCCAGATGAGGAGGCTACTACTATAGCTGGGCTGGTATTAAATAGTGCAAAAAACATCCCTGAGATTGGTCAAAAAATAAGATATCTGGGATTTACATTAGAGGTACGTGGACGCCAAAAAAATAGAATAACTCTTCTACGAGTCATACCACCCTCTGAGACTAACATTGATACAAATGCTTAATATTTACACTTTGACCATAAACAAACATGCTAGCTGATTTATTTTCTACAGTAGCACCAATATTTGCATGCGCTGGTATAGGTTACCTATGGGCTCGAAGTGGGCAACCTTATGACACCAAGATTATCACCAAACTTGTAAGTTATATAGGTGTTCCGTGTTTAATATTTACAACATTAGTAAAAGTTGATGGTCTCTCTATTGAGATTGGTTATGTTGCACTCGCTGCTTTCTGTTGTGTACTAGCATGCACGATATTTGGAGCGTTGGTTCTTCGTATATACAGACTTCCACTCAGAACATACCTGGCACCTATAGTATTTTCTAACTCAGGAAATATGGGGCTACCTCTATGCCTTTTTGCATTTGGTGAAACAGGGTTAGCCCTTGGTATAGGATTTTTTGCCGTCACTGCAACTATTCAACTTACATTTGGTCAATGGCTTTTTTCAGGATTACCAAACCCGATCCCACTCCTTAAAGCTCCGATGCCTTATGCCGTCGCTTTGGGTGCTATACTGATGATATTCAATTTACAACCACCAGTTTTTTTAACTAATACAACCGGCCTACTTGGAGACCTCGCAATACCCCTAATGATGCTCACTCTTGGAGTCTCATTAGCTCGAATGAAAGTCTTGAGAATATCCCGAACACTTAATTTATCCCTACTTAGACTAGGAATGGGAGCTTGTGCTGGATTCGGGCTAGCAGAGCTTTTTGGCCTTGAGGGTCAATCAAGAGGCGTGTTAATTATTCAGTCTATGATGCCAGTAGCGGTGTTTAATTATTTATTTGCACAATACTATGAGAGAGATCCAGAGGAAATAGCTAGTCTGGTTGTGTTTTCCTCCGTGCTGGGGTTAGCCTTACTCCCCCTAATTGTATTTGCGGCTAGCTAATAATTAAAATTTTCCAGCGGCAATACTATTAGAGAGATAGGTAGATTTTTTTCTAGTCTGAAACACGTATACTCAAAGTCAGGGCATGAACCTGATTATTCATCTCATCGCTTAATACCTTATAAATCATTCTTTGCTGTTCAATCCTTGATTTCTCAGAAAAAATACTAGAAGTAATACTGATTCTAAAATGCGTCTCTCCTCCGGGCTTAAAACCAGCATGACCTTCATGAAGGTGAGACTCATCTTCTACCCGAAGGAATTCAGGAGAAAAGGCCTCGGAAAGCTTCGCATATATCTTCTTTTGAACACTCATTGACGGTTCCTATAAATTAATAATGGTCTATATTACATATCATAGGAATGCTTACCACCTTGTCTACTCAGGTTTGACAGGGCATATTCCCTATATGGGATTAGCTAAAAAAAAACACGGCCTAAATTCAACCGTATCTCAATATCAAAACATAAGGGAGGAAAGCCCCACCCTATGCGAATACCCATTATGTAAGGAGCATGGAAATTTTAAGGCTCCACGCTCCCCAAATGCCCTAAGAGAATGGAGATGGTTTTGCCTCAAGCATGTTCGAGAATACAATAAAGCCTGGAATTATTTTTCTGGTTGGTCTGAAAAAGAAATTGAAAACTGGCAAAAAGAAGATTTGACAGGACATAGGCCCACTTGGCCCCTAGGAAATAACCCTGGAGGAAACATAAATATTGAGGACCTAGAGTCACAGATCAAACATTTTGCCAGAGACTGGTGCAAAGAAAATATAGATAATAGTGCTAAAAATAAGACGAAAAGAATGGCACAGAATAAGAATCCAAAATATATTAAAGCTCTAGATGTTTTTGACTTAAACTCACCCTTCACACTGAGAGAATTGAAGAAAAAGTATAAAATACTTGTTAAAAAACACCACCCTGACGCTAATGGAGGATCCGTTGAGTCGGAAGAATTATTAAAAGTAATAAATGAGGCATATACATATATTCTAAAAAAAATACTTTAAATCTGCCGTTTAGAGTATTACATCAAGCAAAATCACTTAAAATGAATACAAGGACTTCTTTCATGGCTTCGGATAAAGCAATCAACAAGAATGATACGGTTCAACAAAAACAACCTGATACTAAAGTATCAGTAAGAAAAACCTTTGGTATTGACACAGATATGGAAGTGCCTGCGTTTTCAAGACCCATAGAGCATACCCCCAATATTGATGAATCTTATATCTTCGATAAAGACACAACTCTAGCTATTCTTGCGGGCTTTGCACATAACAGAAGGGTAATGATTCAAGGTTATCATGGAACTGGGAAATCTACCCATATAGAGCAAATAGCCGCAAGACTTAACTGGCCATGTATTCGTATAAATCTTGATAGCCACATAAGCCGCATAGATCTAGTTGGCAAAGATGCGATTGTGATTCGTGATGGATTACAGGTTACTGAATTCAAAGAAGGAATTCTCCCGTGGGCATTGCAGAATCCTGTTGCATTAGTATTTGATGAATATGATGCCGGTAGACCCGATGTAATGTTTGTTATCCAGAGGATTCTGGAAGTAGATGGAAAAATGACTCTGCTTGATCAAAATAAAGTCATATACCCGCATCCATCTTTTCGTATATTTTCAACTGCTAATACTGTCGGACTAGGCGATACTACTGGGCTGTATCATGGGACGCAGCAAATAAATCAAGGACAAATGGATCGATGGAGCTTAGTAGCAACACTCAACTATCTAGAAAGAGAAAAAGAGGTAGAAATTGTTGCGGCAAAAGTACCATTTTTTAATAATAACGATGGAAAACATAAACTGACTTCTATGGTAGAAGTGGCGGACTTAACTCGTTCAGGCTTTATGGCAGGTGATATTTCAACTGTTATGTCACCAAGAACAGTAATTAACTGGGCTGAAAATGCACAAATATTTGACGATCTTGGTTATGCATTTATAGTAACTTTCTTAAATAAATGTGATGAAACTGAACGTTCTGCTGTTGCTGAGTATTATCAACGGGCATTAGGTGAGGAATTACCCAACTCCATTACATTATCAAAAGACACAAGCTGAGCTATAAATTGCCGAACGAAGAATCCCGATCAGAAATTTTTCAAAGAGCAGTTGGTTCTGCTATGAGAGCAATTGCTCGGAGGAATAGTGACGACCTCAATGTAAGCTTTGGCGCAGACACACCAAGACTGGTTGGGAATGATGCACAACTCCCCTTTCCTTCACATGATCTAGACCCCGAAGATGTAGCAATGGTCCGAGGAGCAGCTGACTCCCTTGCCTTGCGACTACGCTTTCATGATGAAAATGCACATTCAAAAGCTATGCCTAGGGGAAGAACTGCAAGACAGATATTTGATATAGTTGAACAGGCGAGAGTAGAAGCCTTAGGCGGCCTGACAATGAAAGGGGTTGCAAATAACTTAGACTCAGCTTTAGAACAACGCTGCAAAATGAGGGGCTATGAGCATATTTCGTCACAAGAAGAAGTGCCGGTTGCCGAAGCAATAGGTTTATTAATGCGAGAACACCTAACAAACAGGCCGCTACCTAAAACTGCGCAGCCAATTGCTGAAATGTGGCGCTCTTGGTTTGATTCCCACTTAAAGGCGGACCTTGACCATATGCGTAATATTTCTAGTAACCAGCTGGCCTTTGCAAAAGTTCTGAATCAACTTATAGCCGACTTAGATCTAGAAGATGAAGATGTGGATGACCCTGATGAGTCAGAGCCCGATTCTGAAGCCGAAACAGAAGAAGAGGATGATTCAGGATCGGCTCAAAGTGGAGAGCAAACAGAAGGAGATACTGCAAAGGACGCAGAGTCTGAAGCTTCTGATGATACTGAAGATTTAGATTTAATGGATTATGATACCGAGCTCTCGTCCAGTGAAGAAAATGAGGAAGCAGACGACTCAGGACACAGACAGATATCGACAAGTGAGGATGAGGTTAGAAGAGGCGAATCTGGCTATAAATCATATACAGAGGAATTTGATGAAATTGTTCATGCCGCAGATCTGTGTGACAATGACGAGTTGTATAGACTAAGACAACAGCTTGACCAGCAATTATCTCACATGCAAAGCGTCATTTCAAAACTTGCAAATAGGCTACAACGCAGACTCATGGCAAAACAAATGCGCTCGTGGCAATTTGACTTAGATGATGGACTACTCGACACTGGTCGACTTTCTCGGGTAGTGACAAATCCATTATACCCTCTCTCATATAAGCAAGAAAAAGAAACCCGCTTTCGCGATACTGTTGTAACATTACTAATTGATAATTCAGGCTCTATGAGAGGTCGGCCAATACTTGTTGCCGCCATGAGCGCGGACATCTTAGCAAGAACTCTTGAAAGGTGTGGAGTCAAAGTCGAAATATTAGGATTCACTACACGCGCATGGAAAGGCGGGCAAAGCCGAGAAAGATGGTTAGAGGATGGACGCCCTACTAACCCTGGAAGACTTAATGACATCCGACATATAATTTATAAATCCGCTGACGAACCATGGAGACGATCACGAAAAAACCTTGGATTGATGCAACGAGAAGGTCTTTTGAAGGAAAATATTGATGGAGAAGCACTTATATGGGCCCATGAAAGACTCATCAATCGTCATGAAGAAAGAAAAATAATAATGGTTATATCAGACGGAGCCCCCGTAGATGACAGTACTCTCTCAATTAATTCACGAAACTACTTAGAAAAACATCTAAGACACGTCATTAAAGATTTAGAATCCTCATCTCCGATAGAGCTTTTAGCAATAGGTATAGGACACGATGTGACTCGATACTATCGACGAGCAGTAACTTTGACTGACGCTGAACAGCTCGGAGGAACTATGACCGAGAAGTTGGCAGAACTATTTGACGAAGAGGTAATGAAAAATACCGCTTAATAAAACTGAAAATAATCAATTAAATTGTACCGAACAGACGGTCACCAGCATCACCAAGACCGGGCACAATATAAGCCTTTTCATTCAACTTTTTATCTAAAGCAGCTGCCCAAACTTCAACTTTTTTATGCTTTTCATTAAAAGCCGCCATTCCTTCAGGAGCTGCAACCATAGCCATAAACCTTATCCTCTCGTCAGGAATTCCATGCTTGTTTAATATATCTACTGCATAGGATGCTGAGTATCCTGTAGCAAGCATTGGATCTACAAGAATAAAAATACGATTCTTACTTTCAGGTAAACGTACATAATATTCTACTGGCCTATGACTATCTGGATCTCTATATAAACCAATATGACCAACAGGTGCTGTTGGTAATAGCTCTTCGAGGCCCACAGCCATACCCAGACCTGCTCTTAGAATTGGGACTATAGCAGGCTTTGGGCCCAAAAGAATAGGAACTGTAGCCGTGGAAACTGGTGTTTCAACTGACTTATTTGTCATTTCTAAATTACGAGTAATTTCATACCCTATCAGTAAAGCAATCTCGCGTAATAATAGTTTGAAATTTGTAGTAGGTGTATCTCGTTCACGTAAATGAGAGAGCTTATGTAATACTAAAGGGTGATCCACTATATGAAGATTATCTATTTCTTGCTTCTCATTCATAATGACTTACTCCTTTGAGGTGAATTCCCAAATGCAACTAATAGGGAAAGGAATATTTTAAAGGGTATTAACATAATAAAAGCTACTGCAAGCTTAACACCAAAATCTCCAAGAGCCCAGGTTACCCAAGGTAAACCAGTACCGATAAAAGCGGCGCAAAAGAAAATAACTGTATCAAGCGCTGATGCCAATATTGAAGAAAAGAGAGGAGCTCGCCACCAGACCATTTTTCTCATTCTATTAAAAATCATTATATCCAAAAGCTGCGCACAAATAAATGCAAATCCAGATGCTAATGATATTCTTATAGAAGACATTACATCTAAATCAGCTTGAAGAGACAAAACAACTGATAAAGCCATTCCAAATGGAAACCCGATAGCCGCTATTAATTGCGCTCTACGTTGACCAAAAATCCGATTAGTCAAATCGCTAACTAGAAATACAATTGGATATGTGAAGGCACCCCAGGTGAGCCAATCACTTATTGAATATTGAACAAGAATATTTGAAGCAGCAATAACTGCTATCATTGCAATGATTGGTAGAATATAGGAGCTAAAAATTGGTTTTAATGAGATGCTCATATCTTGAAAAGGTAACTACTGATAATTTTATATTTCGAGGAATTTTTAAATAACAAATAAAAAGCACCGCAATCTATAAAGAACAAATACTCAGAATACTTATTATGCAGATACTCCGGCTAACGATTTAGCTTTAACGACTCTCCGTTTAATTTTGCGTGCTTCATCAGTGAGTTTAGAGTCTGGAGTAGAAATTAAGAATTTATCCAGACCTCCTTTGCGCTCTACTGTACGCAAAGTGCTTGCAGTGATACGCAGCCTTATGCCACGACCAAGAGAATCACTCAAAAGTACTTTTGACTGTAAATTGGGCAGGAATCTCCTACGAGTCTTGTTATGAGCGTGGGAAACATTGTTTCCAGCCATAACTCCCTTTCCTGTCAATTGGCAACGTCGGGCCATCGATAACGCTCCTTACTCGGTCTAAAATCGTTGCAGTTGGCTTCTTTACGGCAGTAAGTAAGTTACGTCAAGTCTCAGGATCTATAATTGACCTTGAAAGAAGGTATTAAGGATCTTGCGTGCAGCCGTCCCTGGTTCAATTAGTCCCTGACCGACCGCTTGTTCCAATTCTTCAGAAAGGCGAGCCAGTTTTGCTTCATTTTTTAGCCTTAAAATACTCATACTCTGAACTTCCCTCCACATCCATGCAACAGATTGGTGCCTTCGCTTTGCCTCTAAATCCCCTGTTTTGTGTGATTTCTCTTTGAAGGATTTTATTTCCTCCCAGATCATCTCTATACCTACACCTGATTGAGCAGAGCATCTTAAAACCTTAGGAGACCAGAAAGTCGATTTATCCCTAAGTAATGATAAACCTGCCGCATAATCTGCCTGTGTTTGCAAAGAGACTTTCTCTAGTTCACCATCTGACTTAGTTACAACAACTAGATCTGCTAGTTCTACTACCCCCCTTTTAATACCCTGCAAATCATCTCCCCCACCTGGCTGAGTTAACAAAATAAACATATCCACCATATCTGAAACAGCATGTTCGGACTGTCCAACACCAACAGTTTCTATGAATATAACCTCAAAGCCAGCCGCCTCACAAAGTAGCATCGCTTCTCTAGTGCGGCGTGCTACACCACCAAGAGCCATACCAGATGGAGAAGGCCTAATAAATGCATCTTTAGAACGTGAAAGTTCTGGCATTCTAGTTCTATCCCCCAAAATAGACCCCCCCGAACGAGAACTAGAGGGATCTACTGCTAAAACAGAAATTTTTTTACCGTGACCAATCACCACCTGCCCAAAGGCCTCTATAAATGTTGATTTACCAACTCCGGGAGGACCTGATATCCCCACTCTTATAGATTCACCAGTATTCGGCATTATTTTATTTAACAAGCCCTCAGCTACATCTCGATGATCATCTCTTGAAGACTCTATAAGTGTAATAGCTTGAGCCAGAGCCCTTCTATCACCATTTAAAAGTAAACTAGGATCATCCAGTATTTCTTTTATTTCATTTTTTTCAGGAGATACCATTTTTATATCTTATCAATTCCATAATTTCTGAGGCAGCTGACGGGATATTTGTTCCCGGACCAAAAACTGCCGACACACCAGCATCCTTAAGATCTTCATAGTCTTTTGGCGGTATAACACCACCACATACTACCAGCACCTCATTAGCTCCGAATTTACGAAGAGCTTCTATCAATTCAGGAACAAGGGTTTTATGGCCCGCCGCAAGGCTTGATACCCCCACAACATGTACGTCATTTTCGATCGCTTCGCGTGCGGCTTCATCTGGCGTCTGAAATAATGGCCCAATATCAACATCAAATCCTATATCAGCAAAAGCAGTTGCTATTATTTTTGCCCCTCGATCATGTCCATCTTGACCTAACTTAACAACTAACATGCGGGGTCTTCTGCCTTCTTCATCTGCAAAAACATTAACTTCTTTTCTAATATTTTTGAAATTCTCATCATTATCATAAGCTGCACCGTAAACACCACTTACTGCTGAAGTTGTAGCAGTATAACGAGTAAAGATTTCCTCAAGTGCCATAGAAACCTCTCCCACTGTTGCTCGAAAACGAATTGCATTAACGGCAAGCTCCAAAAGGTTAATGTCAGACTTAGCTCCTAATTTAAGCTTCTCTAGAGCAGACTGACATAACTTCTCATCTCGAATACTTTTGACTTCTTCTATTTTTTTTATTTGAGCACTCCTGACTGCAGAGTTATCAACATCTAGTAACTCCGGCATATCTTTATCGTCAGTAGCATATTTGTTGACTCCAACAATAACTTCTTCACCTTTGTCTACGCGAGCCTGGCGACTAGCAGCTGCTTCCTCTATTCGTAATTTTGGCATCCCACTCTTTACGGCCTCGGTCATACCCCCCATTGAATCTATTTCTTTTATTAACTTCCAGGCTTCATCCTCCATCGAAGAAGTTAGAGATTCCACGTAATAAGATCCACCAAGTGGATCAACTACTTTAGTGACACCAGTTTCTTCAGCAAGTAATAACTGTGTGTTACGGGCTATACGAGCAGAGAAATCACTCGGTAAAGCAACTGCTTCATCTAATGCATTAGTATGTAAAGATTGTGTCCCGCCTAACACAGCCGCTAATGCTTCATAGGCTGTCCTAATTACATTATTATAAGGGTCCTGCTCAGTAAGTGAAACTCCCGAGGTCTGTACGTGTGTTCGTAACATTAAGGATTTAGGGTTTTTAGGGTTAAACTCAGACATAAGCCTTGCCCAAAGACTTCGCGCAGCTCTGAGCTTCGCAACTTCCATGAAGAAATTCATACCAACACAAAAGAAGAATGATAGACGTGGAGCAAATGAATCTACCTCTAAACCCCTATCAACCGCTGCACGCACATATTCAATTCCGTCTGAAAGGGTAAAAGCAAGCTCTTGAACCAAAGTAGCCCCAGCTTCTTGCATATGATATCCAGAAATAGAAATAGAATTAAATTTAGGCATTTTTTCTGCTGTATATTGAATAATATCAGCAACGATTCGCATTGAAGGGCCAGGGGGGTATATATATGTATTACGAACCATAAATTCTTTCAAAATATCATTCTGAATAGTTCCAGAAAGAAATTTTTCCTCAACACCCTGCTCTTCTGCAGCTACTATAAACGCAGCTAAAACTGGCAAGACAGCTCCATTCATTGTCATAGAAACACTTACTTGGTCGAGGGGGATTCCCTCAAATAGAACTTTCATATCCTCAACGGTATCAATAGCAACACCCGCTTTACCAACATCTCCCTGGACTCTTGGATGATCACTATCATATCCACGATGAGTGGCTAAATCGAAAGCAACAGACAAACCTTTTTGCCCGCCCGCTAAGTTCTTTTTATAAAAAGCATTAGATTCTTCAGCAGTGGCAAAACCTGCATACTGTCTAACTGTCCATGGTCGATTCGTATACATAGAAGCTCGAATACCTCTGGTAAATGGAGGAAATCCAGGGAACAATCCATTTAAGTCCAGATGAGAGGTATCGGCCTCAGTATAGAGGGGTTTTACCTCAATACCTTCCGGGGTAAGCCAGACAAGATCTTCAGTATTACCGTCTCTCAACTCTTTTTGTATCAGGCTTGCCCAATCTTCAAGGCCACGCTTAGTAAAATTAGTCATATGTTTATCTCAAAGGCCTCCATAACCTAATTTACTTAACTCACTGAAAAGTATGCTCCTAAGTAAAAATCTCTGTCAATTAAGTTAAATAAATCTCATAATTCAATCACAAACAATACTATGTATCATATTAAATAGATATTAGGACCAGACTGCCTTAATGGGAATATTCGCGACATACTTGACTGATACTGCCATTCTGCGCTTCATTGCTAATGAAATTATAAGAGGCTTGACAGAATGACTACAAAAAATGGTTTTGTGGAACTTATTGGCAACACTCCATTAATACGTCTTAATAAAGTATCGGACGCTACTGGATGTGAGATTCTAGGAAAATGTGAATTTTTAAACCCGGGAGGCTCAGTTAAAGATAGAGCAGCGTTATTTATAATTTCGGATGCTCAGAGAAGAGGTATTCTTAAACCTGGAGGAACTATAGTAGAAGGTACAGCTGGCAATACAGGCATAGGATTAGCTTTAGTTGGAAATGCCATGGGACACCCATGTGTAATTGTCATCCCGGAAACCCAAAGTCAAGAAAAGAAAGATATGCTAAAATTATGTGGAGCAGAACTGATTGAAGTTCCAGCTGTTCCTTATCGTGATCCAGAAAATTATGTAAAATATTCAGGACGCCTTGCCGAAAAATTATCAGAAACCAAAAAAAACGGCGCTATTTGGGCCAATCAATTTGATAATACTGCTAATAGACAAGGCCACATCGAAACAACTGGCCCTGAAATCTGGAATCAAACTGATGGTAAAATTGATGGATTTGTATGCTCAGTAGGAACAGGCGGCACTCTTGCTGGAGTTGGAATGTTTCTAAAAACAAAAACATCAAACATTAAAATTGCTATTGCTGACCCAATGGGCGCGGCACTCTATAACTATTACCGTTTCGGAGAGTTGAAAGCTGAAGGGAGTTCAATTACCGAGGGAATTGGTCAAGCTCGAATAACTGCAAATCTCGAAGATGCCCCTATAGATGAAGCATTTCAAATTGATGACAAAGAAGCACTACCAATTATTTTTGATTTAGCCCTAGAAGAAGGTCTCGTTCTAGGAGGGTCTAGCGGGATAAATATAGCTGGAGCAATGAGACTAGCAAAGCAACTGGGGCCGGGGCACACAATAGTTACAATATTATGTGATTATGGTACCCGTTATCAAAGTAAACTATTTAATCCAAACTTTCTTAAAGAGAGAGAACTCCCTTACCCAAAGTGGTTAGAGGATAAATAAAATATGAGGATAAAGAGCACAGAAATAAAACGATTAATTTATAATAGCTTAGTAAATGCCAAAAAATCATATTGAAAATTTAGACTCGACGGGACCATTAGTAAATATACCTTGGTTATCTGAAAGGATTACTGAGCCAAATATTAAGGTTCTAGATTGCTCTTGGTACCTCCCAAATCAAAAGCGCGACCCTCAGAAAGAATTTCTTAACTCTCATATTCCAGGCGCAAGATTTTTTGATATTGAATTGATATCAGACCAATCAAGCAATTTTCCACACATGCTACCTAATCATCAAGACTTTTCTTCCGCTGTTGGTAAATTAGGAATCTCAAATGACGACTTTATAGTTGTTTATGATTGTGCTGGGGTATTTAGTTCACCAAGAGTATGGTGGATGTTCAGAGTTTTTGGCCATAATAGAATATCTGTACTACAAGGGGGATTGCCAAAATGGAGACTTGATAAAAAAAAATTAGAATCTGGACAACCTTCAATTACCCCTAAAAAGTTTTTAGCTACCTTTAATCATGAACTTGTTCGCAATCAAAATAATGTATTAGAAAACATTGAATCAAGTCATGAACAGCTAGTTGATGCCAGATCTATCGGTAGGTTTTGTGGGAAGGAACCCGAACCGCGCCAGGGTCTAAGAAACGGACATGTCCCCGGTAGTATTAACTTACCGTATACTAAATTGCTTGATCAGAAAGGAATTGAGTTACTTGATCCTAATCAGATAAGAAAAATAACCAAGGCTGCTGGAATAGAATTAAATTTGCCAATAATTTCAACTTGTGGTTCTGGAATATCTGCAGCCCTATTAACTCTTGCATTTTATACCGTAGGACACACTTCCTCGTCCATCTATGACGGCTCCTGGACAGAGTGGGCAAGCTCACAAACGAACCCCGTAGCCACTGAAAGCTGATATTTATATATCTAAAAATACTGATACATGTAAAAAAGTTAGTTAAAATAAAATGATTAGGAATATATTCTCTACTTTTTTATCTACAAATAAGATAAGATAATCTGAGTGAAATTCAGGATGAGAAAACCAAATAAAAAAATAAAGATAGATAGTATTACTAAAATATTTTTATTACTTATTATTTTTTTAGTATCTGAACTATACAATATACCAAAAACCAATGCTGAGTCGTCTCAAATTCAGAGTCCGAATAGCATACAACTTTCAAACAAAGAAAATATAATAGGAAAGCAATTTGTTCATATTGCTACTAATAAAGATACATTATTAGACTTAGCTCGACAGAATGGGCTTGGATTTATTGATATAGCAGCGGCAAATCAAGGGGTTGATCCTTGGGTTCCTGGAGAAGGAAGCAAAATAACTCTTCCAACAACATATATTTTACCCCCCAAACCAAGATCAGGACTTATAATAAATTTAGGTGAACATAGATTATACCTCTTTAATCCCACTGGTGATCTCATTAAAACCTTTCCCATTGGCGTCGGAAAAGAGGGATGGGAGACTCCTCTCGGGAGTACACAAGTAATAAGAAAACAAGCTAATCCTATTTGGTTTCCCCCCGAATCTATCCGCAAAATGAACCCCGACCTTCCTAAAGTTGTCAGGCCAGGACATAACAACCCTCTTGGCACACATGCGATATACTTTAGCATGGACGGCTATTTACTCCATGGAACCAATAAACCATGGGGCGTAGGGCGCAGAGTCAGTCATGGATGCATACGACTTTATCCAGAAGATATAAAAGAACTATATTTTTTAGTTGATATAGGGACACCTGTCTCAATAATTAATCAACCTATTAAAGTCGCTTGGCACAAAGGAAGTCTATATATCGAAGCTCATCCTGATGCGAAACAATCAGACCATCTTGAAGCTGAAGGGAAACTTAAAGAATCAGAAATTTCTCTTGCAGATACATATTTCCGCTTAAGTCAAGACATTGGAGAATCTTCAGAACGTCTAGACTGGGAATTAGTTCGTAAGACTCTACAAAAAAGAAAAGGCATCCCAACCAAAGTAACCAAATGATCTAATTCATAAAAATGATTTATTCATCCAAAAAAAGGCACCCCTGTAAGTCGGGGTGCCCCTTAAAATAACAAATCAATACAGCTAAAAAAGCTTGTTATGATTATTATTTCCTCATTCCTCGCTGAAATATACGATCAGCTTTTTCTGCGGCAGCTTCTGCAGCAAGGGCCGCTCTTTCAGCAGCTTTCTTAGCTTCAGCCAGTTCCATACGCAAATCTCGCACAGCTACCAGAGCATCCTCAGCTATTCTCTTCGCTGCAGCAGCTTCACCGCTAGCAGCGTTACTTTCGTCTCCTGCTTGTGGAGTTGCGCACCCTGCGATTATTAGAATTGGAAGTGCAATCACAGCAGCACGTGTAATGAGCCTCTTATTAAACATCCAAAATCTCCTTGGAATCCCTATAGGTTAAGGCCGAGTTGATTAGATTTATAGCTACAAGTCAAGGCGCACATTGAAAAAAAAACTAAATTTAGAGATTTTTCTTTCATATGCAGGCTAATCAGTGAAAAATAAGGGAGTTATAGTTGTGGTTTAGTCATAAAATACTGAGAATTGTTAATAAAAACCTCGATAAATTAGTTAAAAATCTCTATGAGTTGAAGAGATTCTGAGCTTTTTCTCTATGTTCTGCCTTTCGACCAATTTCATCCAAAACACGTTTTATCTCACGTTCCAATACTATTTTATAACTCTCTAATGCCTCGATAGACATGCCCTCAAGGATAAGTGGCTCAAAATCATTATTTTTAGAAATTTCATTAATATCATCTTCCATTTAACCCCCCTTTACGCTACCGGGTAGTAAAATAAACAGTTAAATACTTAAAAGGCAATCAAATGCAAATAATTCCAGAAATGATGACTGCAATTGAAATATCCAAGCCAGGTGGCCCAGAAGTATTGAAGCCTGTCATACGCCCAGTTCCAACACCTAAACCTGACGAAGTTTTAATAAAAGTTAGTGCTGCAGGAGTTAATCGACCGGATATATTGCAGCGCTCAGGATTTTATCCTCCTCCAGCTGGTGCATCGGACTTACCAGGGCTTGAAATATCAGGTCAGATAGTCAGTTCAGGAAATAAAACTAAGCTGGATAAAGGTCTAGAAGTTTGCGCACTGACTAATGGAGGTGGCTATGCAGAATATTGTGTTGCACCAGAAGCACAGACACTCCCAATACCCAAAGGACTATCAATCACAGAAGCAGCATGTATGCCAGAAACATTCTTTACCGTCTGGAGTAATCTTTATGACCGGGGCAATCTTCAAAGTGGAGAAAGGTTATTAGTACATGGAGGCTCTAGCGGTATTGGCACAACTGCTATTCAGCTTGCATCTCACTTTGGAGCAGAAGTATTAACAACATGCGGATCAGAGAAAAAGTGTAATGCCTGTATAACTTTAGGGGCCAAATCAAGTATTAATTACAAAAAAAGTGATTTCGTTAAAGAGGTTGAGGCCATTACCAATGGAGAAGGAGTTGATGTGATTTTAGATATGGTTGGAGGAAGTTATATAGAAAAGAATCTGAAACTTTTAAGATATGAAGGAAGGCTGATACAAATAGCTTTTCTAGAAGGCCCAAAAATTAATATAAATATGCTTCCTATAATGCTTAAAAGATTGATATTAACTGGGTCCACTCTAAGGCCCCAGAGCACTGAGGCTAAGGGGAAGATAGCTAAAGCTCTACAGAAAAAAGTGTGGCCTTCTATAGCTTCGGGCAAAATTAAGCCCCTAATAGACAGGGAATTTGAACTGACCGATGCCTCGAAAGCACATGAATATATGGAGTCTGGAAAACTTATTGGTAAGACGGTATTAGTGGTTTAATTTATATCTTTACAACTTAAATCACTTTTCTTTCTGGCCGTACTGGCACATAAGAGGCTATAAACTCATAATATAAATTTTACCTTAATCTCATTATGGAAATTAAGCATAAATAGATCAGGCTAGCATTTGGAGACTAAAAAAAATGGCCCAACCTTTAATGCCCAAAGCCACAGCAGTTTGGCTGATTGACAATACTACCTTAACATTTGAGCAAATAGCTCAATTTTGTGGATTACATGCCTTAGAAATTCAAGGTGTAGCAGATGGAGAAGTTGCTGTTGGGATTAGAGGTATGGACCCAATTATTGGCGGTCAAATAAGTCGAGAGGAAATTTCCCGATGCGAGAATGACCCCAAAGCTAGGTTAGAAATTATCCCCCCAGTCTCTGAAGTGCCCAAAAGATCAAAAAATGCCCGTTATACACCTGTAAGTAAAAGGCAGGAAAGACCGAATGGTATAGCCTGGTTAATAAAAAATTATCCTGAACTAAGTGATGCGCAAATAGGAAAGCTATTAGGTACAACTAAAACTACAATTAACTCTGTCAGGGACCGCAGTCACTGGAACTCACAACATATCTCTCCACAAGATCCATTACTTTTAGGTATTTGTAGTGAGCAGGAACTTGTTGATGCAGTTAATTACGCACGTAGGCGTCAAGAACGCGCTGAAAAGAGAAAAGCTAGGGAGGAAAAGCGCAAAAATATAGCCAATCCCGAAAATAATATTGAAAAAGAATCAATCCCTAACGAAATCGTATCTAATATTTCAGACTTAGAAGATAAAAATGAAAACGTAGATACAAATATTTCTACAGAAACTTCTGAACATAGTGAACTAAATGACTCAGTATCTAAAGAAAACTCCGATATAAAGTTAGATGCAGATATGGATCACGAGACTCTTGCGGAAAAAGTTTTTGGAAATAGTGAAACCGACAAATAGTAATATGAAACTTTCTAGACTAGCAACAAAAGTCGAGAATCTAGCAAACGCCAAGATTCTCTGTATTGGTGATGTGATGCTTGATAGATTTGTTTATGGACTAGTTGAAAGAACCTCACCGGAAGCACCAGTACCAGTTTTAAATATCAATGAAGAGAAAAAGATGCTTGGTGGGGCTGGAAATGTAGCACATAACATTGTTTCTCTTGGAGCAAAGGTAACTCTTGTTTCTGTAGTTGGAGATGATTTAGTTGGTAGAGAATTAACAACTATGGTAGGGCAAGAAAAACTAATAGAGCCCTATCTACTTGTTGAATCTGGGAGAAAATCGACACAAAAAACAAGGTTTGTAGCTGGCAATCAACAGCTTCTTAGAGCTGACAATGAAACAATTCATCAAATTTCTGAATCAGTTTCAGAAAATTTATTAAGGATAGCACATGACTTAATCCCAGATTCTGATGTATTAGTTATTAGTGATTACGCCAAGGGCTTAATTAATCAAGAAGTCTCAGAATCTCTCATTAATGCCGCAAACCTGGCCAATATTAAAATAATTGTAGATCCCAAGGGACCAGATTTTAAAAAGTATAAAAATTGCCAAATTATAACTCCTAACCGTCACGAATTGAGCATTGCTACTGATTTAAAAACAGATTCTTCAACAGAAATAATAGATGCAGCTAGAAAATTAATGGAAAGCTTTGATATTGATCATACTTTAGTTACACGAAGCGCTGAGGGTATTAGTTTAATTAGCAGGAATGGTTGTGTTGAACACCTACCTGCTGATGCCCGAGAAGTTTATGATGTTTCAGGAGCGGGAGATACAGTTGTAGCTTCATTATCTGCTGCTTTAGGTGCAGGAATAGATTTAAAAGAGTCTGCAGCCCTGGCTAATGCGGCAGCAGGAGTTGCTGTAGGAAAAACCGGCACTGCTACCACATACACATCAGACTTACTACATGCACTACGTTCTCAAGACCTTAATAATACTGAGGCCAAAGTCGTAACTCATGGAACAGCTCAAAAATCTTTGGATATATGGCGTATGAATGACGAAATAATTGGCTTCACCAACGGCTGCTTTGATCTTCTTCATCCGGGCCACATATCTCTATTACGCCAAGCTAAAGCAAACTGTGACAGGTTAATTGTTGGGCTAAATAGTGACACATCAGTAAAAAGATTGAAGGGCGAAGACAGGCCGATACAGGGAGAAGATGCACGCGCTCAAGTTCTAGCCTCTCTCGAGATAGTCGATCTAGTAATTATCTTTGCAGAAGATACACCCATATCTCTTTTAAAAGAAATACTTCCAGATATTTTAGTTAAAGGATCAGATTATACTCTTGATGAAGTCATAGGTAAGGACATTGTTTTACAAAATGGTGGGAAAATATTTTTGGCAGATATTGAACCAGGTCACAGCACCTCAGAAACTATCAACCGAATTCGCGATTAAAAAAAGAAAATAATCCCCTTTTAACGAATCGGTAGAGGTCAAATGCTATGTTGAAAGAATTTAAAATATGTTTTCTATATTGAATAGTATTATAATTATTCACATAATAAAAAATTCTAAAAAAATAAAATTTCCGGAAACCACTGAAAACATATGATTTTTCACAAAACATGCCCCCATTTTTAATTGAGGATTTTGATTTAGATCCAGCTTATATAAATTTATACTCAAAATTCGTATGATGTTTGTTAGTATTTAAAGTGTTATAGCTATAACAATTAAAGAGAGAATTATAGTTGTCATGGAAAAAAATAGCCCTGAATATACACTTGAAAACCTTCAGATTGAGCACCGTGACTTGGATCAGGTAATTAAACTTTTATCTATCGATCCTGAAAGTGATGGTAACCAAATAACGAGGCTTAAAAAAAGAAAGCTTGCAATCAAAGATCAAATAATTCGCTTAAAAGTAGATGTAAATAGTGTGATGGCTTAGAATTATTCTAAGGATATTATCGGTGGAAAAATATTCTCAGCCTTAGTAAAACATTATTATTGGTAGTGTGTAATTATTAATAATATTTGTTCAATTTATCTTCCTGTTTCTTTGAACTGAAAGACAAACATTTTTTGTTAATAGACAAAATATTTCACAAGCTATTTATAAAACATAAGGTAAGAAATACTTGAATAAAGAAAATGTAGATGTTGGTGTAATCATGGGAAGTCAATCTGACTGGGAAACCATGAAATATGCAGTTAATATGCTGGATATACTTGGTATCGCGCATGAAACACGTATAGTTTCAGCTCACCGCACGCCAGAAAGACTTTATAATTATGCTTCAACTGCTTTTGATAGAGGTATCAAAGTTATAATAGCAGGGGCAGGAGGAGCAGCGCATCTCCCAGGCATGACAGCAGCAAAAACTTCCCTCCCTGTCTTGGGAGTCCCCATTGAGAGCACCTCGCTTAAAGGTATGGATAGTTTATTATCTATAGTTCAAATGCCTGGAGGTATTCCTGTTGGAACACTAGCTATAGGTAAAGCTGGGGCAAAAAATGCTGCATTGCTAGCAGCCAGCATACTGGCATTAAACGATAAAATAATTAAAAAAACATTAGATGACTGGCGTCTGGAGCAAACTGAACATGTTGCAGAAGAACTATCCAAAAAATCCTCGGATTAATTATCTAAGAAAAAAAGTATTTATAAATGACCCCTACAGGTAGAACTATCGGTATACTTGGCGGAGGACAGCTTGGTCGAATGCTAGCCCTAGCCGCAGCTCCACTAGGTTACCGTTGCCACATATTTTCCCCTGAGTCTAATTCTCCAGCTTCTGAAATTGGTAATTTAAGTACAGTAGCAGAATATACAGATGAAAAAGCGTTAGAAAAATTCGCTAAAGATGTTGATATAATTACCTATGAGTTCGAAAATGTACCTGTTTGTGCAACAGAAGTAGTTAGCTCTATCACCGCGCTACATCCTAGCCAAAAGTCCCTTCTAATTTGCAGAAACCGTGTGAAAGAAAAAACCTTTGCACAAGAAAATAAAATATCAGTAGCTCCTTGGCTTAGTGTAATAAATCGTAACGCACTAACTGATGCTGTGAAAAAAATAGGCACTCCTTGTATATTAAAAAGCTCTGAATTGGGCTATGACGGTAAAGGCCAAACTATAATCACATCAGATAAAAAAAATGATTTAGATAATGCCTGGCTTACTGTAGGTGCAAATGATTGCATACTCGAACAGAAAATTAGCTTCAAAAAAGAAATATCTGTGATTATAGCTCGTGATCTCTTAGGTAATATGAAAAGTTACACCCCCTGCGAAAATATCCATAAAAATGGGATATTAGATCACACTATTGCACCTATTCTCACAAAAAGTTTAGAGATAAACACTGCTAAGAATATAGCAACTACTATAGCCAAAGCTTTAGATCACGTTGGTGTGCTCTGTGTTGAGCTTTTTGTTGAGTCAAATGGCAACATTTTACTAAATGAGATTGCCCCGCGCGTTCATAATTCAGGACATTGGACAATTGAAGCTTGCGGAACTTCACAATTTACTCAACACATACGGGCAATAACAGGACTCCCTCTTCAAGAGATTTATCAACATTCATCTGCATTGATGAAAAATCTTATTGGAGAAGATATATCCATCGCATCAGATTTAATTAAAACTAAAAATGCGCATGTACACCTATATGGTAAGAAAAAAACCATGCCTGGTAGAAAGATGGGACATGTCACCTGGCTAAATCCAACCAACGATATCCTTAAACTATATACGAGTTAATTTTTTTAAAAATATAATGCGTAAAGTAACTGGCATTTAATATCTAAGTAATAACTTTTAATAAGTCTTTCGACTCCAAGGTTGATTACTTACACCCTCTCTAATCCTAGTCATTAGATCACTAGCCGCAGATGTTTTCGAAACCACTTCACTTTTTAGTTTTTGAATTTTTAAAACCTCATTTATTCTTCGTTCGAGAAAATTCCAGGTTTCACAACTACCTTCAGATTTATCATTTAGCCAATAAAGTAATGTAGATATATAGACATTACTCAAAAGAAACCTTTTTGTATAAAAATTAAAATCTGTTGATGAGTCACCAATTGAAAACCATATACCATCTACTGTTTCATATAACATATTTAGAGAAGACAAAGTATTAGATGGCTTTGATAAGAGGGTAACACCAGATTTTATAGCCTCTTTATGCAAATCTAGCGCACCCAAACGGATTCTTATAGATGCTGCTATTCGTTCTCTTATCTTCATTTCTTCTAGATTTAGCTCATTGATTGCATGCTTCATCCTACGATCTGATAAATTTGAATGATACTGGAGTAGATCTATCGAATTATTCGAAAATAAAGAATCTATTAAATTTATATCAATCCCAATATCTTTTGCCCCGGCCTTTAAAGACTTTTGTGTCCATCCATCAAATGGAATATGACACAACGCCGCATCAATTATTTTATCCTTGATATCAGAAGGCTCAAGTCGATTATCAAACAAAATATTTCCTATTCATTGTTACTATTAGACTGTTCCGGATTTATAACAGAGCGGCCTAGTTCATCACGAAAAGCAAGAGTTGAAAGATCAGTCATTCTCATAGGATATAATATACCGTCTAAATGATCATATTCGTGTTGAACAACCCTAGCATGGAAACCCTCTGCTTCCTCCTCTATCAACCTACCACTTGAATCGTGGCCACGATAATAAATCTTCCGAGCTCTGGGTACCAGCCCTACTAGGCCAGGAATAGATAAACAAGCTTCCATATCGACATCTAATTTAGCATCTAAAATTTTTATTTCGGGGTTGATAAGAACCCTCAAAGACATTGATTCTTCATTATGCTCTGCCCTATCGTTTTGCACATGAAAAATCATTATCCTTAATGAAACATGCACTTGCGGAGCCGCCAAGCCAGCACCACACGCATCTATCATAGTATCAGCCATATTATCTATGAGCCTCAGAATATCTGGAGACCCTGGATCCTCAACAGGAATGGCTGTTTTCAATAAAACAGGATGACCCATTTTTGCTATTTTTAATATCGACATCCAACACAATATGCTGTTTTTTTGCGTTTTCGCAAACTATTAGGATATAATTTTATTTCAAGAACACTTGAGGGTTAGAGATGTCTATGTTAACAACCGGTGAACAACTAACAAATAGTTTGTAAATGAAAGGTGAATAACTTGGTTCAAGTACAAGTCAGAGATAACAATGTCGACCAAGCTCTTAAAGCTCTGAAAAAAAAGATGCAACGTGAAGGGCTTTTTCGAGAGATGAAAATGCGTCGTCATTATGAGAAACCCTCTGAACGTCGTGCCCGACAAAAAGCTGAGGCAATAAGACGCACTAGAAAACTTGCTCGAAAAAGAGCCATGAGGGAAGAATAATTAACCTAACTCTAGAGCTAAATTACCTTAACAATCTCTTCAGTCATTTTTTTGGCATCCCCGAATAACATCATTGTATTCTGATTATAAAAAACAGGGTTATCAATACCTGCATATCCCGGGGATAATGATCGCTTTATAAACAAAACAGTTTTGCAACGCTCCACATCAAGTATAGGCATTCCAGCTATGGGGCTTTGAGGGTCTGTCTTCGCTAAAGGATTAGTAACATCGTTAGCACCTATTACAAACGCAACATCGGTATTAGGGAGATCACTATTAATATCTTCAAGTTCAAAGACCTCTTCATATGGAACGTTCGCCTCTGCTAGCAATACATTCATATGCCCTGGCATTCGTCCAGCGACAGGGTGTATAGCGTAGCGGACTTCTACTCCATTCCTTTTCAAGGAATCAGCCATTTCACGAACCGCATGTTGAGCTTGAGCAACTGCAAGACCATAACCAGGAACTATTACAACTGACTCAGCATTCTGCATAATAAATGCTGCGTCATCAGCACTCCCAGGGCGCACTGTCTTATCTCCGGTAAGTTCGCTAGATTCACTTGCACCGCCAAAACCACCCAAGATGACACTTACAAAAGATCTATTCATAGCTCTACACATTATATAACTTAGAATTGCACCTGATGAACCAACTAGCGCACCAACAATAATTAAGACAGTATTCTCTAAGGTAAAACCTATACCCGCAGCTGCCCAACCGGAATAAGAATTAAGCATAGAAATCACTACTGGCATATCTGCGCC
>DBHM01000009.1:43373-56211 GCA_002296185.1 Alphaproteobacteria bacterium UBA828 | reverse complement strand
GCATATCTGCGCCACCAATTGGTACAATGATTAAAATACCAAAAAGAAGTGCGACTGCAGTCATGATCCAGAAAATTGCATGGGACTGTTCAAAACAAAATAAAATCGCTAAACCTATAATGATTATAGCAATACAAAGGTTAAAAATGTGCTGCCCACGAAAAACTAATGGGGCCCCAGAAACTAGTTCCTGTAGTTTAGCAAATGCAACAACTGATCCAGTAAATGTAAGAGCACCGATTATGACACCCACACTCATTTCAATTCTGCTAATTAGCCGAATGTTTCCAGGCTCACCTATATGAAAAACTTCAGGAATATATAGAGCAGCACCAGCGACTAATACTGCAGCAAGACCAACTAAACTATGGAATCCAGCCATCAACTGAGGCATAGCAGTCATAGGTATTCGAAGCGCAACAATAGTGCCTATTAAGCCACCAACAGCAATGCCTATAATTATCCATAGATAATCTTCAATACCGGGCTGCGCTAAAGTTGTACCTACAGCGATAACCATACCAAACATCGCATATAGATTACCTCTTCTTGCAGTACCCGGAGAAGATAAACCACGCAAGGCCATAATGAAGCAGACGCCTGAAATTAAATATAATATAGCAGCAAGATTAGCAGTCATAATTTAATGCCTTACTTATCTTTCTTTTTAAACATAGCTAACATACGCTGGGTTACTGTAAATCCCCCAAAGATATTCACTGCAGCCAATCCAACTGCGACACCCCCAAGAGCCTTACCCACACTACCATCTAACGGTGCTGCAGCTAATAAAGCCCCAACTATAATGACACTAGAAATTGCATTTGTTACAGACATTAATGGTGTATGCAGAGCAGGAGTCACACTCCAAACTACATAGTAGCCAACAAATACTGCTAATACAAAAACTGTTACTGAAATTATCAACGGGTGTATATCAAGAAAATACTCCATTTAAATCTATACCTCTAGCAAAGCAGAATTAACTATAGCTTTATTGCGAGTTAAAAGTGCCCCTTCAATTATCTCATCATCCCAATCAATTGATAAAGTTTTGTTTTCCTCATCAATCATAAGCTTCATCAAATTTACTAAGTTTCTCCCATACAAAGAACTAGTATCACTTGGAACAAGGGCCGGCCAGTTGGTATGCCCTATTATAGTTACGCCGTCGATATCAATTACTTTGTCTGGTTCTGACAAATCGCAGTTTCCTCCCGTCTCAACAGCGAGATCAGCGATGACAGAACCTGCTTTCATATCTGAAACCATATCTTTAGTTATTAGTATAGGTGCTTTCTTTCCAGGAATCTGCGCTGTAGTTATACAAATATCTTGATTCTTAAGAGTTTCATGTAGAACCTCACGCTGTCTTCGAGCATAGTCTTCTTCCATTTCCTTTGCGTAACCCCCTTCAGTTTCAGATTCTGAAATTTTATCTTTCTCTACTTCTATAAATTTTGCGCCAAGACTCTCCACTTGTTCTTTTACTCCTGGCCTCACGTCAAAAGCGGAAACAGCAGCTCCCAATCTACGCGCTGTAGCTATTGCCTGAAGTCCAGCAACACCAGCACCCAAAACTACTACCTTAGCTGGTGCAACTGTGCCTGCTGCAGTCATCATCATTGGGAAAATTCTACGGTATATTTGTGCAGAATCTATCACAGCCTTATAACCAGCAATATTACTTTGAGAAGAAAGAACATCCATGCTCTGAGCCCTACTAATTCTAGGTATTAATTCCATTGCAAAAGCAGTTACATTGCGTTTGGCATAATCTACTACTTGATTTGGATGAAGAAACGGAGATAAAAGCCCAACTAAGATTACTCCCTCTCTCAGCAGAGCCATTTCATCAACTAAACCCTCGCCTGCCTCTAATGGCCTCTGAACCTTAAGAATCACGTCAGACTGGCTATAGATTTCAATTGCACTATCCTTCATGATAGCGCCAGCATCAGATAAAGATTGATCAGAAATAAAAGCACCCAGGCCAGCGCCACTTTCTACAAAAACCTGAATCCCCATTTCACAGAATTTCTTGATTGATTCAGGGGTAGAAGCAATACGAGTTTCACCAGAACGTAATTCTTTTGGTATTCCAATTATCATAATAAAAAAAGTCCCTGAATAAAATCCAATTAAAGGTATATACCAAAATCCATATAGAAATATAAGCCGGCTCAAGTAATAGAATATTATAGATCCGTCAATTCATTTATATATCCCTCTATTATACCAAGCCCCTTATCCCAAAACTCATTACTAGTTGCATCTAATCCAAATGGAGCGAGAAGTGAGGCGTGAGGCAATGTGCCCCCAGCTCTCAACATATCTAAATAAAGCGGCTCAAAACCTTCCGGACTTTCTTTATATTGTCCATATAGGGCGTTAACCAAGCAATCACCAAAGGCATAAGCATAAACATAGAAAGGGGAATGAATAAAGTGAGGTATATAAGCCCAAAAATATTTATAATCACCAGATATATTAATAGCCGGACCTAAACATTTACTCTGAACATCAAGCCAGATATCACATATACGTTCCGAAGTCAGCTCTCCCTTTCTTCTTTCATGGTGGATGATTTTTTCAAAATCACAAAAGGCTACCTGCCTAAAAACAGTATTTAACATATCTTCTACTTTTGAAGATAACAAAATACGTCGTTGCTTTGAATCCGATACAGATGAGAGCATAGATTGGAAGGTTAGCTGCTCCCCAAAAACAGAAGCTGTTTCGGCAAGAGTTAAAGGAGTATCTGACATAAGTTGACCCTGCCCAGAAGCAAGAACTTGATGAACCCCGTGTCCAAGCTCATGAGCCAGAGTCATTACGTCACGAGTTTTTCCTTGATAGTTTAACAGCAAATATGGATGGACACTTGGAACAGTTGGGTGCGCAAAAGCACCTGGAGATTTACCTTCTAAAGGTGGGGCATCAATCCATGGATTGTCAAAAAAACGTTTTCCAACTTCTGCAAGTGCTGGCGAAAACTGCTTATAAGAATCTATAACTATTTTTACAGCGTCCTCCCAAGGAATTAGTTTTACATCGTCATCAGGCAATGGAGCATTACGGTCCCAATAATTTAACTTTTCGACATTCATCCATTTTGCTTTTAGAGCATAATATCGATGAGGTATTGAGGAATAAGATTTAGTAACAGATTCTAATAAAGTTTCAACAACAGTATCTTCAATACGGTTACTAAGATTTCTTGCTGAAATAGGGGCACTAAACCCCCTCCACTTGTCTTCGATCTCCTTATCTTTAGCCAGTGTATTTGTGATTAAAGAAAAGGTTTCAATATTTTTTCCAAATACAAATCCAATTTCCTCAGCCGCAGCTTTGCGATTTTCTTTTTTACTATCTGATAATAAATTTAGAGCATCTGCGCTAGTAAGTTCAGCTCCATTAACTAAAAATCTTAGTCTAGAAATACTTTCATCAAAAAGCCTTACCCATGCCTGGCTAGTAAGTCGTTTTTCATTTATAAGCCGCTCGAGATCATCGGAAAGTTGATATTTTCGCTCTGCACGTATATCTCTAAGCCATGGCTCATAATAAGCAAGATTATCATTTTCAAGCAAGGATACAAAAACATCTTCCTCTAAACGATTAATTTCTAAAGTTACGAACAATATATCCGATGAAATATCAGTGATTTTTTCTTGTATATTTTGAAAGAATTGTGCGTTATGCGAATTTGATACATTTTCGGCATAATTAAGAAATGCAAAGCTACCTATTCTTCCTATCAACTCACTTATTTGCTCGTAAGACTTTATGAGTTTAGCCAATGAATTAGCATCTAATTCACTTATTTTTCCTTGATACTTTTCCTTTAATAATTTTGCACCGGTTGTGACTTCAGCAAGGTCTTGCTTAAATTGTTCTGATTTGGTGCTATTGTAGAGGTCAGAGAGATTCCACCTAGGCAAATCTCCCAATGGCTTATCAGAAAGTAAATTAGATTTCTTTTGATTCGTTTTTGTTTTATTCATCACACTATAACTTCTTTATTATTCTAATTCATATTAAGGGCAATCAAATTTACCTAAGTGTACATGTTTAAGGAAGAAAATAAAATGAGTTATGAAAAATGGACTAGCTTACCCCAGATGTTTTTTCAAAAAGCCAACGAATATAGCGACCAACCATTTATGTGGTCAAAAATAGATAAAACTTACCAACCTATTTCATGGAAAAATACTGCCGATTCTGCCTATTCTTTAGCAAAAGAGCTTTCTTCTTTAGGTATATCTCGCGGGGACAGAATAATCATTGTTTCAGAAAATAGGCCGGAATGGGCTATAGCAGATTTAGCCATAATGCTTGCTGGCTCCATTTCGGTACCGGCTTATACAACTAATACGATTCGAGATCATAGTCATATAATTAATGATAGCGGGGCTAAAGCTGCAATTATATCAACCCGTGAAATCGGTCAGAGTTTTTTACCAGCTGCACAAGAATGCAAGAATTTAAAATTTATTATCTCGATAGATGATATTGATGATAATTTATTCGATATTAAGGTTTATAAATGGAAGAATATTCTCGCTGCAAAAAATAATAAACTCGAATCATCTTCTATACTAATTGAAAAAATTAAACGTGATGATGTCGCATGCTTGATCTATACCTCAGGAACCGGCGGTAATCCTAAGGGCGTAATGCTAACTCATGGCTCTATTCTTTCAAACTGTAAAGGCGCATACCAGATTCTTAAACAACTCGGTGTCGGTCAAGAAAAGTTTCTTTCTTTCCTTCCACTCAGCCATGCTTACGAACATACTGCAGGACTCTTTTTTCCAATATCTATAGGCGCACAAATCTATTACGCTGAGGGCATCGATAAACTTGCAGCTAATCTTTTAGAAGTAAAACCCACTGTTATGATCAGCGTTCCAAGGCTCTATGATGTCATGAGAGCGAGAATAATGCAGGCTATAGACAGACAAAAATTTCTAAAGCGGTTCCTATTTAAAAAAGCAGTTCAATTCGGAGAGGCCAAATATAAATCCTCAAAAAAACTAGGCCTCTTTCATATATTTGCTAACCAAATTCTAGAAATCTTAGTAAGAAAAAAAGTCCAGGCACGTTTTGGAGGGCAACTTAAGGCAATGATTTCAGGAGGGGCACCACTTAATCCTGATGTAGGACTATTCTTTACAGCACTTGGTGTAAGACTTTTGCAAGGTTACGGGCAAACCGAGGCATCTCCAGTAATAAGTTGTAATCAACCCAAATCTATGGACCTTGAAACGGTTGGGCCGCCATTAGTCGATGTAAATGTGGAGATAGCTGAGGATGGAGAAATTTTGGTTTCGGGCCCGCTTATAATGAAAGGTTATTGGAACAATCCAGAATCCACTTCATTGGCAATTAGAAACGGGTGGCTACATACTGGTGACGTTGGTCATATTGATAGTCATGGTCGAATTAAAATTACTGACAGAAAAAAAGATATTATAGTTCTATCCGGTGGTGAGACTATATCACCCCAAAGAATAGAGGGGATTCTTACACTTCGCCCAGAAATTGGGCAAGCCATGGTTGTAGGGGACAAAAAAACACATCTCTTGGCGATATTAGTACCGGATGAAGATTTTATCACTAATTGGAATACAGCAAATCAAACCAATCAGTCGCTTGAGGAATTATCAAGAATACCAGAATTTTCGTCCGCTATAAGCAATGCTCTAAAAGAGGCAAATAAGGATCTTTCTAATATAGAGAAAATAAGATCTCATATATTAGCCAAGGAACCATTTACAGTTGATAATGAACTAATGACTCCAACATTAAAAATTAGACGTCATAAGGTATTTGAAATTTACAGAAAAACATTGGAGGAAATTTCATGACCGATAAACAAAACGCTATAATATTTGGGGTCGGTCCAGGTTTAGGAACAGCACTTTTTCAAAAGTTTGAATCTGAAGGCCTTTGTGTATTCGGAGTAGCCAGAACAAAAAAGAGTCTCTTAAATGCTATGCCACAAGAAAAATCTCAAAACAGAGTGATCACTTCTACTGCTGATGCTACATGCACAAAAGATGTAGATCGTATTTTCAAAGAAGCAACAGAAATGTGGGGACCACCTAATATTGTTATTTATAATGCAGGGGCATATATGAAAACCAGTATACTAAATGCGACCGAAGAAGACTTTCGTCGATGTTGGGAAGCTAATTGCCTTGGAGGTTTTCTAGTTGGAAAGAATGCAGCTAAAGTAATGATTCCCAAAGGCAAAGGCACCATCCTATTTACAGGAGCTACTGCTAGTAAAAGAGGCGCAGCAGAGTTTTTTAATTTATCCGTAGGCAAGGCCGGCCTCTTAATGCTAGCACAAAGCATGTCTCGAGAACTTTCCCCAAAAGGTATTCATATAGGGCACATTGTAATTGATGGACAAATTAAATCTGAACGCTACACACACTTAGAGTCTGAGCAGCCACCTGATGGACTAATAGACCCAAAATCTATAGCTGAACTTTATTGGCAGATTCACATGCAAGAACGCAGTGCCTGGACACTAGAAACAGAGATTAGACCCTGGGTAGAAGAGTTTTAAAAAGACTAACTTAATTATTATTTCTGCGACTCATCAAAAACCTTAAGCTTTTCGGCGCTGGCCTCTAGCTGATGTTTAGCTTTCCATTCGGAATAAGGCATTCCGTAAACAATTGTACGTGCGTCCTCATAATTTAACTCAATACCATTTTCTCCTGCAGCAGTAGAATACCATTTAGAAAGACAATTTCTACAAAAACCAGCAAGATTCATAAGGTCAATATTTTGGACATCAGAACGCTCCCGAAGATGCCCAACTAAGGCACGAAAAGCCGCGGCTTCAATCTCTTTCTGCAATTCTGGATTCATTTTTTCTTCCTCTAAATATTTAATACACATCATAGATAGATAGTGTGTTATAAGAATATTACTCAAATACTATAAATCAAGCCCTACCGATCTGTAGATTGGTATTTTATGAGATACTTTTTAACAACATATCAATAAGTCATAGTTTAGCTAAACAGATGTTATAATTATAATCAAAAAGATTATACCAGCTGATGAGATTAGATGTTCATTGATACAAAAGGAAATAAAATAGACACTAGAGAGTTTCTTGAAAATCTCTTTTTATCTGCTGTAAACGTAGCAAAACCAGCTAATTGCCTCCCAAATTTTCTTCCCTCTCCTCCAAAGGGAAAAACTATAGTCATAGGAGCAGGCAAAGCCGCTGGAGCTATGGCTGCAACTGTAGAAAAGCATTGGCCAACCTCACTCCAGGGCCTAGTTATTACTAGGTATGGCCATAGTTACCCTACAAAATATATTAAAGTAATTGAAGCAGGACATCCAATACCAGATATGTCAGGAAAAAAAGCTTCAATGAAGATAATGAGGCTATTAGATTCTATAAATTCAGAAGATCTAGTAATATGCCTAATATCTGGCGGGGGATCTGCGCTTCTCACACTTCCCGCTGATGGAGTTTCACTTGATAACAAAAAGCTCGTAACTGATTCCTTACTAAGATCTGGCGCTACTATTTCTGAAATAAATTGTGTGCGTAAACATCTATCGGCTATAAAAGGAGGTAAACTTGCTATAGCATCCCATCCAGCCTGTCTCGTTACATTGGCTATATCTGATGTTCCTGGTGACGACCCCTCAGTAATAGCTTCCGGACCCACTGTACCTGATGCAACTACCTTTAAAGATGCACAAAAAATTCTAGAAAATTATAATATCAGTAAACCTAGAGAAATAATTGATTTTATTAAATGCGGAAAAGAAGAAACCCCTAAAAGCGGAGATGTACGCTTAATAAAGACTTCATACCATACTATAGCAAAGCCTTCATTATCTTTAGATGCAGCAGCTACATTTGCACGTCATCACGGTTTAAAACCAATAGTTCTAGGAGACGCGCTTGAAGGAGAAGCTAGAAAATTAGGCTCAGATCACGCTCTTCTAGCCCTTAAAGAAAAGAAAAATACAATCTTATTATCAGGCGGAGAGACAACTGTCACAGTAAGTGGGCCAGGCCGTGGCGGCAGGAATGCAGAATACGCCCTCGGTGTTGCCGAAACACTCAATGGTAATAGAAATATATACTGTATTGCTTGTGACACCGATGGAATAGACGGTACAGAGGATAATGCCGGGGTAATAGTAACACCAGATACATTGAAACGCGCAAAATTGGCTGGAATATCCTTAAAACAACATCAAGAAACTAATGATTCATATGGTTTTTTTAAAGCCCTAGATGATCTTGTTATAACTGGACCAACATTAACTAATGTTAATGATTTTAGAGCAATTTTAATTTCACCTGATATAAAATTATAACGTAGGATTTAAATATGCGACGACATCGTAGAGCACGTATAGTTGCCACTCTTGGACCCTCTACTTCAAGTGCAGAGGAAATTCGATCGCTTTTTCTTTCTGGAGTCGACGTCTTTCGTCTAAATTTTAGCCATGGATCGCACAGCGAGCATAGTCAAAGATATAAAATTATAAGAGAGCTTGAGAAGAATCTTGATCGACCAATTGGCATACTAATGGATCTTCAGGGGCCCAAACTAAGAATAGGTGAAATTAATGGTGATAAAACTAATGTTCTCGCCGGAGACCCCTTTACCTTAGATTTAAAAAATATTCCAGGTGACGAACATAGGGCCCCCCTACCCCACCCTGAACTTTTTTCATCCCTTTCACTGGGAGATGAAATTCTAATTGATGATGGAAGAATCATACTTAAAGTTAAGGAGAACGGTTCAGGTTATGTAAATACACAAGTAATTGTTGGAGGTACTATTTATAGCCATAAAGGTGTAAACCTTCCAAATACTGATCTTAAGCTTAAAGCATTGACTAAAAAAGACAGGGAGGATTTAGAGTTTGGACTATGTCTAGGACTAGATTGGGTTGCACTTTCCTTCGTTCAAAGACCTGACGATTTAATAGAATTAAAAAATATTGTTGGTGATAAGGCTCGTATCATGGCAAAACTAGAGAAGCCTTCAGCATTAAAGAATATTGAAGAAATTATAAATCTCTCAGATGGTATAATGGTGGCTCGCGGGGACCTAGGCGTAGAACTCGCACCCGAAGAAGTTCCAGCAATACAAAAAAGAATTATCAGAAAAAGTAGACGTGCAGGCAAACCAGTTGTTGTTGCAACACAAATGCTTGAGTCTATGATAAATAATCCAGCCCCGACTCGAGCAGAAGCATCTGATGTTGCAACAGGCGTTTATGATGGAGCAGATGCTCTTATGCTATCTGCAGAAACAGCTATAGGTGATTTTCCGAGCGAGTCTGTGCAAATAATGGATAGAATAATTGAGTGTGTTGAGGATGATACAGCATATAAAGAAATTACCAAAAACCAACTTAATAGCCCTGAAGCCACTACTGCTGATGCGATAACTGCCGCTGCTAGACAAGTGGCTGATACTATTGGGGCCGCAGCAATAACCACATATACTACTTCTGGCTCTACTGCTGTTCGGGCCGCGAGAGAAAGGCCAAAAGTACCTATACTAGTACTTACACCTAGCCTAGCAACAGCAAGAGCACTTTCAATTGTATGGGGAATCCATTGCGTCCACACCGAAGATGCTAAAAGTTTTAAACAAATGGTAGAAAAAGCATCGATACATGCATTGACTGAAGGTTATGCAAAAAGAAATGATCAGATTGTAATTACAGCAGGAGTACCCTTTGGGACACCTGGGGCGACAAATGTTTTAAGAATTGAGACAGTAATTTAAAAGTCAAATATTCTTATTTAATCTTATTATCACTTAGACCTTAATAAGAATCGATAGAGAATCAACTATAGTCCAATATTAAGAAACTAGCCTTGTCTCGCCTTAAACCTTGGGTTGCGCTTATTAATAACATATACACGGCCTCGGCGACGCACTACCTGACATCCCCTATCTCTAATCTTGGCCGAACGCAGTGATTTTAAAATCTTCATATCTAATAGCTTCCAGTGTTAAGATGCGCGCACAATAAAACGACATTTAGAAACTGTCAACGTAAGGAAAAATGCTCTAGTATTTCCAGAAAACATCCCTCAGTAGACATTCTAGCCCTTAATAACCTTTTGTTTTTGCTTTCCTAAACCTTCAATCTCTAACTCCATAATGTCGCCCGCCTTAAGGTAAACTGGTGGCTTTAAACCCATCCCTACTCCTGGAGGAGTTCCTGTTGCTATAAGATCCCCGGGCTCAAGAACCATAAACTGACTACAATACCAGACTATATAAGCAGGACCAAAAATCATTGTATTTGTTGAGCCTTTCTGACGAACTTCACCGTTAACGCTTAAAAGCATACTTAAATTACCAGGATCATTTATCTCGTCAGGTGTAACAAGCCAAGGACCAACCGGGCAAAAAGACTCAGCAGACTTACCCTTGATCCATGTTGGACCTCTTTCAAGCTGAAGCGCTCGCTCTGAAACATCATTAACAACACAGTATCCAGCAATATACTCTAATGCCTCGATTTCTGATTTGAGGTATTTTGCTTCCTTTCCTATAACTATGCCAAGCTCTACTTCCCAATCTGTTTTTGTACTACCTGGTGGAATAAGAACATCATCATTTGGACCTGAATAACTGCTAGGCGCCTTACAAAAAATGATAGGCTCTTCCGGAATCTCCATTCCTGCCTCAAGTGCATGGTCTTCATAATTAAGACCTATTGCAATTATATTTCCAGGCCTGGCTAAGGGAGCACCAATTCTGAGACCATTACTATCTAGGGTTGGAAAATTTTTATTACTCTCTAGCATTAATGACTTGAGTTGATTAATTCCCCCGGAAGCCAACCAATTCCCATTAATATCAGATACAATACTGGAAATATCCCTTATACCGCCATCATCACTGCAAACAGCTGGGCGTTCAGAACCCCTATCACCAACACGCATTATCCTCATAAAAAATCTTCCTAATATAGTTAATATGAACAATTATATATTTAAAATTAACAAACGGGATCATAGGGTGGGTTGGATGGCTCAAGATTCACCACATATAAATTGATCACCCTTTTTCCTGAGTGTTCAAAATTGACTGTAACCCGATGCTGATCTATTGATTGCACCTGCCCAACGCCCCATTCTGGACTTTGTGGGCTAATAACCCAATCTCCCGGAACAAAATTACTTTTCACTTATCAACCATATATACTTTAGATACAAAAATATATTTATATTAAGATACCATAAATTTAAAAGGATTAACAATGATACGCCTAGCAATAAGCAATATTGACGGATCTACGTTTAAAGTTGAGGTATTCGGAGAAACTAGCACTACACATCTAGTAAAATTAACCGATTCATATCATAAAAGTCTAACTCAAAATAACGTAGATAAAGAAGAGTTAATAGAGTTCTCCTTTAGATTCCTTCTAGAAAGAGAGAGTAATTCATCTATACTAAATGAATTTTCTTTATTGGAAATAACTAAATACTTTAACGACTACCCAAAATTAGCCCGGCAGAAATTTGATAACTCCATCAAATAACTCTTCGCTAAGGTTTGCCAAGCCAATCTATAGCGTCTTCAAGTCTATCATCGCCCCAAAAAATCTCTTTACCAACCACGAATGTTGGGGATCCAAATATACCTATATCTTTAGCTAAATTGGTTAAATTTTTATATTTATATTTAATCTCAGATGAGTTCGCAGTATTTAGAATATATTTATAATCTAAATTTATTTCCTTACACGTAGATAAAATATTCTCATCACTACCCGCCAGACTAAAATCCAAAAACCACCTCCTATAAGTAGCCTCTAAATAATTGAGGCACCAACCCTCCTCGATTCCGACAACAGCTATCCTATTAGCCAAATCAAGGTCTTTTATTGGATAAGGAACAGGAACGTTTGGGATAGGAATTTTATAAAGTTCCGATCTCCGCTGAATATCCCGCCACATATAATCTACCTTTGACTTCTTAGAAGGAGGGAAAGGAATATTATCCATTTCTTTCATTACTGTTCTAACACTAAATGGATAATAATTTATTTGGATATTTTTTTGATTGAACAGATTTCTCAGTCGCAAAACCGTGAGATATGTATATGTACTTCCTATGGAAAACCAAAAATCTATTGTTTTCATATTAGCTGACCTACTTTTATTATCTCTTGATTCGGAGTTTATATATTAACTATTTTAAAAAAACCTACATCATTACTTTTTTACGTACTCAACTTTTTCAATATTTCTACGTAAGTAAAAGTACCACAAAAATCCACCAGACTTAATAATCACTGCAGTTAAAATAGAAATGATCATGCCACTAGAATCATATCCCATATCACTATTGATTTCATGCAGATCATACGCTGTCCTTCCATAATTAATGACAGTTGCAAAAAATATCCATGGAATAACTTTACGCTTATTTATAGACTTAAATTTTTTATAAATAATAACTAGAACCAAAAGTCCAAAAAAAGCCCCCAGGATAGGAGTAATAGTAACCATAGCTTGGAAACGTTCTGTTAAATCAGGATCCGCAGCAGAAGTAGCTAAATTTTCACCTAACTTGAAAAAGTCAAGAGAACTATACCATAGCCCCCAAATAATAATCACAGGTATACCCGATAGAAATACAGCAAGAAGCCAAACAAGTATGTACTTTAATTTACCTGCCTCAACTATTTTTATTGTCGCAATCAAATTACTGTCCTTGGATACGAATAGTAGCTGAGTGAACAGAACTTATAAAAAGACTTACTTAGAATATAGTGGTGGGCACGGCTGGGATTGAAC
>DBHM01000009.1:0-43012 GCA_002296185.1 Alphaproteobacteria bacterium UBA828 | reverse complement strand
CTCTCCCGCTGAGCTACGCGCCCTTTATATTACTCGATTAACATCGGAGACATTTGCTTGCAAGCACATAGAGGCCATAAAAACCAAAATTTAAAGATACCTTTTGAATAAAATCAGCTAATTTTACAAGTAAAAAAGGTTTGAGTATTTTGAAATATTTGTTGATAATTTAGAAGATTGTAGATTTTAAATAGTTACTCTTTAGTAAGATATACCGTCCAAATATAAATGATTTAAAATAATCATATAACTGGAGTTGAAATATTTTGGAATCTTCGACATCAATAGAGAAGCCAAAAAGCTTTCGATCTGCCTTAATTTTATCAAATCCACATAGTGGCCGGGACTACAGTGAGGATTTCCTCGCTCAATCTAGGCTCGATAGCCTGACTATTAGGAGGTCTGAGGATCCTTATATTGATGAAATTTTTAAAGATGCTCCTATATACGGCGCTCCATTAATATCAGCCCAATTTCCAAGATCATTTGTAGACCCAAATAGAGGACCGTGGGAACTCGATCCAACTATGTTTTCGGGATCACTACCAAAAGATAGAGTGGAGAGGAGCGCGCGTGCATTAGCTGGATTTGGCGTTATCCCTCGTTGTGTAGCTACAGGAGAAAATATTTATGACGGACCTATCCCGGCAAAAATAGCTATAAGCAGGCTAGAAAGATACTACCACCCTTATCATGCTGCCCTGCAATCAATTATTATAGAAACCAAAAAAATATTTCCGAAAACTTTATTAATTGATTGCCACTCAATGCCAGCTGTAGGTGGGGATCAAGATATAGATAAAGGAGAATCTCGGCCTGATATTATACTTGGGGATCGATATGGAACTTCATGCGAACCAATTATAATGAATTCTGCCAAAGTTATTTTAGAGAAAAATCAACTAAAGGTATATTTAAACAAACCTTACGCAGGTGCCTATACAACAATGAACTACGGAAATCCAAAAAATGGACTTAATGTTATTCAGCTCGAAATTAATCGTGGCCTTTATCTAAATGAGAGGAATATAACCAAGCTTGAGAGTATAAAAGAATTAAAAAACAAGATGAATAACTTTATTACTGAACTTACAGCAATTGAAGAACTTCATTAATTTCAAATCATTAGGAGAAAATCTAATATTTCTGTTAAGAACAATAGAATATACCTGAACTAAGTAGATTACATGATCTCCATATATTTTACATAGAAATACTTGAATACAGGTGGCAGAAAAGATAATCACAATTAGGATAATATATATAAGCTCTAAACTTATAAATAATTGGGAAGCAAATCATGAGACTCAATCGTAGACAGTTTTTTCAGACCGCAACTGGAGCTTTAGCTTTTGCCAGCATTCCGGCAGTTTTAACAAATGCTGGAATAGCAAAAGAAAAACCGATCAAAGTAGCTAATATTCTCGACAAGACTGGGATTCTTAACATTTATAGCCTCAAGCAGATACAAGCTGCAGCTATGGCAGTTGATGAAATAAACGCAAAAGGTGGATTGCTAGGTAGACCAGTTGAGTTACTTTTTTATGATTCTCAATCTGATGGACAATACAACTCAAAATATGTAACAGAAGCGTTAGTTAAAGATAAAGTGCATGTTGTTCATGCAGGAATAACAAGTTCCTCAAGAGAAGTAATGCGACCAATAGTTTCCCGCTTTAAAGGGTTATTATTTTACAACTCTCTGTACGAAGGTGGTGTATGTGATAAACGTCATGTCTCAACAGGTATGGTACCAGCCCAACAACTCGAGCCACTTATTAATCATGTTATAAAAAAACTAGGCCATAAAAGGTGCTATATATTAGCTGCTGATTATAACTATGGACACATTACATCAAAATGGATGAAAAAATTTGTAAGGGAAAGTGGAGGCGAAGATCTTGCTGTAGAATTTTTTCCCTTAGATGTTAATAATTTTCAGCCTGCCATCTCTAGAATCCAGAAGGCTAAACCAGATGTTGTTTTGTCTGCATTAGTGGGCGGTGCACATATAGCGTTTTATCGCCAGTTTCAAAGCACAATAGGAAAAGATATATCTCTAGCTTCCAGCACTTATGGTGTAGGACTAGAACACACCCAACTCAGTGCGGAAGAAGGTAATGGCATAATTATAGCGAGTTCTTATGTAGATGACCTTGAAACTCCAGAAGCAAAAGCTTTTGTAAAAAGATTTCAAAACTATACTGGAGATATGAGTTATGTTGGAGAATATGGTGAATACGGTGAAAGAGGAATAAATCTTTGGGCAGAATCGGTTATTCAAGCTAAAAGTCCAGACCCTGAGGCTTCTATAGAAGCTCTGTCCCGAGGAAGAATTTCTGTCCAGGGGGCAGGCGGAAAATACACCGTTGACGGAAAGACAAATCACACGACCATGGATATACATATTGTCTCTGGCATTAATAATAGATTTAAAGTTATAGAGTCATTTAAACAAAGGCCACCAAGAGATACGCAATTAGTATGTGATTTGCACGCTAACCCGAATGATAATACTCAGTATGAGCCAGAAGTGTAGTTAAACACATTTGCAAAATCTATAAAGTTCGGCTTAGTTTAAAACGATAAATAAACTAAGAGGTCAACTTTGGAGCAATTTGTAAACTATCTCTTTCAAATCGGTTTTTCCTTCTCAATATTTGTATTAATAGGCCTCGGTCTAGCTATAATTTTTGGGATGATGAGAGTAATTAACCTGGCACAAGGAGAATTATTAATGCTGGGTGCCTATTTTTGCACCCTCTGCGTTCACTCAGGAATAAACCTTTGGTTGGCAATCCCTTTATCGGCTATTGCAGTAGGTGTCTTTGGTATACTAATCGAAAGGCTTGTTATTCAATGGCTCTACGGCCGCATACTCGACACACTTTTAGCGACTTGGGGTCTTAGCCTACTTCTAATAGGAGGCGTTACATCAATTTTTGGTCCCCAAACTGAGAGCATAGCTACCCCTTTGAGTAGCATTCATATCGGTGAACTTTCTATACCGGTGTATGGTCTATTTATAATTGCCTCCGCACTTATAATGTTAGTAACTGTTTATACATTATGGAAACATTCAAAAGTTGGTTTGATTGTTAGGAGCACTATGCAAAACCCAAAAGCTGCAGCGGCTTTAGGTATAAATCAAAACCGCGTTTATATGCTAACATTTGGCTTTGGGGCCATGCTGACAGGCTTATCGGGTGCACTACTTGTACCTATAGTTGGAGCATATCCAACTCTTGGTATCGTTTATGTAGCAAAATCGTTTATAACAGTGATATCTGGTGGACATTTACCACTTTTAGGCACAAGCACAGCATCACTATTATTTGGGACTATTGACGGGGTTATTGCAACAATATCAACCTCAGTGATTGGTGAAATTTCGGTCCTTCTTCTAGCTATTGTTTTATTGCGTGTGCTTCCTTTAGGAATTACTGCAAAAATAAATAGAGGTATATAAGTTTCTGATGTTCAGTCTAAAACTTAGCTCACAGCCATCTAATGAGAAACCAAGAATCACTTGGTGGTTAGCTGTCTTAACGCTAACAGCGGTATTTATTTCTATGCCTCATTGGATGGAAATGTTCATCATTCTTGAAATGTCGAGATTTTTTGGCATGGCTTTATTAGCACTTAGCATGAGTTTTTTGTGGGGCTATGGCGGCATGCTCAGTTTTGGACAAACAGCTTTTTTTGGACTCGGTGGGTATGCATACACAATTTTATCACTAAACATTGATGATACCACTGGTCCGTTATTTTTCGCCCCATTTTTTGCAGCCTGCGCCGCTGCCATCTTTGGATACTTTATGATTTATGGACGTATAAGTAATATTTACTTTAGCGCTATTACTTTAGTCTTCACACTAATACTAGAAAAAGCAATACGTTCGACTTCTGGCGATCAATATATAATTGGTAGCGTAAAACTGAAGGGTCAAAACGGAATACCAAATGTACCCCAGATAGAGATACCATGGGAATCAGGAGTCAACTTAACTATAAATTGGTTTTTCTATCTCGGATTTACTCTTTTATTGATTATTTATATTGGACTAAGACTGCTATTAACTACACATTTTGGACGCACTCTTATTGGCATAAGAGAGAATCCTAATAGGGCAGAACTCTTAGGATATGACATACGTCGTTATAAACTTTCTGCCTTTATAATATGTGGATCAATTGCAGGCTTGGGTGGAGCGCTTTATGCTATCTCCATTCCATTAGCTCATCCTGAGATGTTTAGCTTGGGCAAAGCAGCTGATGTAATTATATGGGTCATTGTTGGAGGAAAAACTACTTTAATTGGTCCTATCACAGGAGTATTCGCAATTGAATACTTTAAAGGTTGGCTTGGAACACAAGGAGTTGGACAAGTTACGCTTGTTTTGGGGGCTATTCTAATCTTGTTCGTTTTAGTATTTCAAAATGGCCTTTTACCCACAATTGCCTCTATACCAGAGTATTGGCAAAATCGGCACAAATTAACTAAGGATTTTAAAGGTATTTTCCATCTTTTATGGCAATTTTGCTGTGTGTTTAGAAGATTAATTAGAAGAAAAAGGTGAAATAAAAAGTTAAACTTTCTAGTCTAGCGATATTGGTCTAAAAACGCTATTCTTGTCTGGGGTTGACCTTAGTGTATATCTACTTTGGTCTATTATCCTTAAGTTTGTTTGGCCTTTTAAACCAGGTCTAATCAAAAGTATAAGGGGGGAAATATGCCAGTAAATTCGGTGTCGATGGTTGTAAACGGCCAAACTGTTGAGAAAGAGGTTTCCACAAAAACGCTTCTAGTCACTTTTTTAAGGGAAAGCCTGGGTCTTACGGGGACGCACATAGGTTGTGATACTAGTCAGTGTGGAGCCTGTAATGTTCATGTAAACGGGAAATGCGTAAAATCTTGCACAATACTTGCCGTCCAAGTCGATGGATCGGATGTTGTAACAATTGAAGGCGTTGCGAATGATGGAGAACTCAACCCTATGCAAGAGGCTTTTAAAAGTAACCATGCATTACAGTGCGGATTCTGTACACCAGGAATGGTAATGACAGCACTTCAATTAGCCAAACAGAATTCATCCCCCAATGAAAAAGATATAAGAAAATATCTAGAAGGAAATTTTTGTCGTTGCACAGGATACCACAATATTGTGAAAGCTATAAGCGAAGGAACTAAGGCTATTAATTCTTCGTGAGACAACAAATAAAATTATAAAAATTGTAGCCAATATTATATATGGAAAATTTAGATGTACGAATTTGAATATGCCCGCGCTTCATCAGTAAATGATGCTTTAAGTAAGTATCAGAGTGCAAGTGATCCTAGCTACATCGCAGGTGGTCACACCCTTTTACCAACAATGAAACAAAGACTTGCGAGCCCGTCTCACTTAATTGATATCTCAAAATTGGAAGACCTTAAAGGAATCAAAATCGAAGACGACGAGCTATTTATTGGGGCCGCAACAACACACGAAGAAGTGGCTGATTCGGAAATCATATCAGCTTCATTACCCGGATTATCTGACCTTGCAGAAGGTATAGGAGACCCACAGGTTCGCGCTAGAGGAACTATAGGAGGATCATTAGCAAATAATGATCCCGCAGCTGATTACCCTGCAGCATTAATAGCACTAGACGGTACAATACAGACAAATAATCGCGAAATCCCCTCAAATGATTTCTTTGTTGATCTCTTTGAGACCGCCCTAGAGGATGGTGAATTAATTACCTGCGTGAAATTTAAAATCCCCAATAAATCAAAATATGTAAAATTTCCTAATCCGGCATCCCGTTATGCTATAGTGGGAGTAATGTTTGCAGAGTTTAATGAGAATAAAAGAATTGCCGTAACTGGAGCTGGACCATGCGCTTTCAGGGCTAATAATATTGAAACTGCAATAGCAGAAGGAAAAGAAATACCCACTCTAAACTACGAAAATTTTAATTCGGACATTCATGCTAGTGCAGAGTATCGCTCACACCTTATTGGCGTAATGACAAAGAGAGCTATTAAATTAGCATATTAACTTTAAGTATCTACAAATACGTGGGTAATAATAAAAATTTGAAGGTCTAGATATGAGCTGTTTCATTCATTAAGCTCAGAGCTTTCTCCACCACATCCCGTCCTGCATCAGATGAATTACTATGTTCACTTAGGTAACGTCTCCACATACGGGCAGCAGGACGCCCTTGAAAAAGCCCAAACATATGTCTTGTTATTGATCCCAATCGAGTGCCTGAATTGAGTTCAGTATCAATATATCTTAGCATATTTTCCGCAACTTGTTCTCGAATAATAGGCATAGGAGATTCACCAAAAATATTTTGATCAGCGCCACTTAACATCATAGGATTAGATATTGCAGCTCTGCCAATCATTACCCCATCAACATAATCTAAGTGAGAATTTGCATCTGCAAGTGAATTAATACCCCCATTTATTACAATCTTTGCACTACTAATTTCTGATTTTAGTCTCCATACCCAGTCATGACGTAATGGTGGAATTTCTCTATTCTCTTTTGGTGAAAGCCCCCCAAGCACAGCCGTTCGTGCATGTACAATAATACTCTCTGCGCCTGCATCTATAATTAAATTAACAAATTCATGTAATTGGTCATAAGACTCAGACCCATATATTCCTAATCTGCACTTAACAGTTACAGGAACTCCTGAGACATCGGCCATAGCCTTAATACAATCTGCAACTAAAATAGGTTTAGCCATCAGGCAAACACCAAACTGACCTGAATTAACTCTTTTTGAAGGGCATCCGATATTTAGATTAATCTCGTTGTAACCAAATCTTGCTCCTGTTTTAGCACAAACGGCAAGATCCTTTGGGTCCGCCCCCCCTAATTGTAAGGCAATAGGAGATTCTTGTTGGTCAAAATTAAGAAAACGACTGGCATCGCCATGAATGATCTGTCCAGTTGCTATCATTTCAGTGTATAGTAATGTACGCCTTGTAAACTGCCTTAAAAAAAAACGACCATGACGGTCAGTATAGCCCATCATAGGGGCCACACTTAATCTCCGATCAATGTGAGGTTGTTCCAACATAACTAATACTATAACCATGTAAATAAAAATTGCGAAGTCAGCATTGAATTTTTATCAACTCTCGAATATGTATAGACCTAGCGCCGTTTTGAGAGAACAGCTTGCGGGCGCGCTAAATAAATATCGCTAAAGCGTCTGGGACCCCACCCAGCGTAGCTGTGGTGGGTTTTTTTGTTAAGGAGCAGTATATGTTGATAAAGAAAATGATTAAGAGTTTACAGCACAAAAACTAGGATATAGAAAGCAAAGCTGTATAATAATGACAATAAACAACAGAAATATGTTCTTGCTTCAGCAAGAAAAAATCAATGTGTCTTTTGAGTTTTTCCCTCCATCTAGTGTGAAATTGACGAATCAACTCTGGGACTCAATAATTCGACTTGCACCCCTTGCGCCTTCATTTGTTTCTGTAACTTATGGAGCGGGAGGAAGTACACGTGAAAGAACCTTTGAGACTGTTAAAAGAATTATTGACGAAACAGAACTAACGCCCGCTGCTCATCTAACATGTGTAGGCTCATCACGTGAAGAACTCAGTAAAATTGCAAATCAGTATTGGGAAATTGGTGTAAGGCATTTAGTCGCCCTCAGAGGTGATAAGGATACTGGAGATAAAAACTTTATCCCTCACCCCGAAGGGTTTAAAAATGCAGGAGAACTAGTAAAATGCTTGAGAGAGATTGCAAATTTTGAGATTAGTGTAGCAGCATATCCTGAAGTACATCCAGATGCCATAAGCGCAGAATCTGATTTAGATAACCTGGCTTATAAACTCGACTGCGGGGCAACAAGAGCAATAACACAGTTTTTCTTTGATATTGATACATTTCTTAGATTCAGGGATTCTGCCTCAAAGAGAGGAATTGAAGCACTAATAGTACCGGGAATACTCCCTGTAACAAACTTTGAACGCTTAAAAAAATTTACTGACCAGTGTGGCACTACTCTTCCAGAATGGCTTAAACAAATGTTGAATGGTCTTGATGAAGACCCTGACAGCCGAAGGCTAATTGCTGGATGGATTGCTATAGATCAATGCATACGTTTATCTGAGAATGGTGTAAAAGATTTCCATTTCTATACCCTGAATAGAGCAGAGCTCACACGAGCTATATGCCATGCTCTTGGGGTAAGAGATAAAAAGATCTGAGGTTATATACGATGTTAAAAGAAAGTAAGTCATTTACAAACCTACGCTTACATTCAAGTCAGAGAATCTTAATGCTTGATGGCGCTATGGGAACGATGATCCAAAATGAAAACTTAACAGAGGAGGACTATAGAGGAAATCAGTTCACCCAACATTCAAATGACTTGAAGGGTAATAATGATATACTTAGTATCAGCCAGCCCGATTTAATAAAAAAAATTCATAGACAATACCTTGATTCAGGGGCAGATATTATTCTAACTAATACTTTTAATGCCACTTCTATATCTCAGGCTGACTATGCTACTGAAGACATGGTGCCTCAAATTAATTTTGAATCAGCAAAGATAGCAAAAGAGGTTGCATTAGATTGTAGTGAAGATAACAAACCACGCTTTGTGGCTGGATCAATTGGACCTACTAATAAAACAACCTCTATATCTCCAGATGTTACAGACCCTGGATATAGAGCAATAGATTTTAAGGAACTACGTGATTCTTACAAACAACAAGCTCTTGCACTTATAAACGGTGGCGTTGATATATTTATTTTAGAAACTATTTTTGATACATTAAATGCCAAAGCCGGCCTTTCTGCTCTCTTTGAAACTTTCAGAGAATGTGGAAATATATTTCCTATAATGATTTCTGGAACTATTACGGATTTATCAGGTAGAACACTTACAGGCCAAACACCAGAAGCATTTTTTTATTCTATGCGTCATGCTAATCCTTTTAGTATTGGACTTAATTGTGCACTAGGTGCGGCACATATGCGGCCATATATAAGTGAACTCTCTAGAGGTGTAGATACTCGTATATGCGCTTATCCTAATGCAGGACTTCCAAATGAGTTTGGTGAATATGACGAAACAGCAGAGACAACAGCTGAACATATTGGTGAATGGGCAGATTCCGGATTATTAAATATAGTTGGTGGATGCTGCGGAACCACACCAGAGCATATGTTAGCTATATCAGAGGCAATCATCGGGAAACCACCCAGAAAAATTCCTAGTTTTGATCCAAAACTCAAACTCTCAGGACTTGAACCCCTGGCAATAGAAGCATGAAAGGAATTTTTATAAATATCGGAGAAAGAACCAATGTTACTGGTTCTGCTCGTTTCAGAAAGCTTATAGAGTCTGGTGATTATGAGTCTGCAGTCGAGGTTGCGAGGCATCAAGTAGAGAACGGAGCACAAATCATTGACGTAAACATGGATGAGGGGATGCTTGACTCTGAGTATGCAATGACCAGATTTCTTAGGATGATTGCAGCTGAACCAGATGTAGCTCGGGTTCCAATAATGATTGATTCCTCCAAATGGTCTGTTATTGAAGCTGGTTTGCAAAATGTCCAGGGCAAAGCAATTGTAAATTCAATAAGCCTAAAGGAAGGGGAAAATCTATTTATAGAACAAGCTCATAAAATAAAGGAATATGGAGCAGCCACTGTTGTTATGGCTTTTGATGAAAAAGGTCAGGCAGAGACAGCCAAACATAAGTATGAAATCTGCAGTAGAGCCTTTTCATTACTTACAGATAAAGTGGGTTTTTTACCAGAAGATATAATCTTTGACCCTAATATTTTTGCTGTTGCGACTGGAATCAGTGAACATAATGATTATGCATTGTCTTTCATTGAAGCAACACGCCTTATAAAAGACTCGTTCCCTCACTGTCATGTTTCCGGCGGTCTATCGAATCTATCTTTCTCATTTAGAGGAAATGAACCTGTACGTCGTGCAATGCACTCAGCATTTTTGTTTCATGCAAAAAAAGCTGGAATGAATATGGGAATAGTAAATGCCGGTCAATTAGATCTTTATGAAAATATACCCGAAGAACTTTTAGAGAGCGTTGAAGACGTGCTCCTAAATAGACGGAGTGACGCGACAGATAGACTTATAGAAATAGCTGAGTCATTCAAGGGGCAATCAACAAAAAATAAACAAAAAGACTTACTATGGAGAGAAAAACCTACTAGCGAACGCATTAGTTACGCTCTTATACACGGTATAAATGAATTTATTATCCAGGATACGGAAGAGCTTAGGTTAATATCATCTCGCGCTCTAGATGTCATAGAAGGCCCATTAATGGATGGTATGAATGAGGTTGGAGATCTATTCGGTGCGGGTAAGATGTTTCTACCACAAGTAGTGAAAAGTGCTCGAGTCATGAAGCAAGCTGTCGGACATCTTATACCTTTCATGGAAAGTGAACGAGAATCAGGTGAAAACAAAAAACTTCATGCAGGAAAGATTCTTTTAGCTACCGTTAAAGGAGATGTACATGATATTGGGAAAAATATTGTAGGGGTAGTTCTCCAGTGTAACGACTACGAGGTAATAGATTTAGGTGTTATGGTAACTGCATCAAAAATTCTTGATATCGCTCAGAAAGAAAAAGTTGACGCAATAGGACTTTCTGGACTTATAACACCCAGCCTAGAGGAGATGTGTCACGTTGCTGATGAGATGACTAGAGAGGGCTTTGAAATTCCACTTTTGATTGGAGGCGCCACAACGAGCAGATTACATACAGCTGTCAAAATTGACCCATCATACTCTAATCTTGTTGTGCATGTTCCCGATGCTTCTAAAGCTGTTGGGGTAGTCAACGATCTGTTATCAGAAGAAAGGCGACCGGACTTTTCCAAAAAATTAATAGAAAGTTATAATAAACTTAGAAAAACTCACTCTAAAGGGCAAGAGTCTAGAAGTTTAATTTCAATAAGTGACGCAAGAGCTAATTGTTTTATACCAGATGATAATTTTACTCACTTAATAACCCCCAATGAACCTGGACAACACAAATTTAATAACTACCCACTAGAGAAACTTGTTGATTTTATAGATTGGTCACCTTTCTTTAGAACCTGGGACCTAGTAGGAAAATATCCCGATATACTTCAAGACAAAAGTCTCAGTCATGCCGCAACTCAACTATTCACTGATGCAACTACAATGCTTGAGAAAATTGTTAATGAGGAATGGTTCAACCCGTCAGGAGTAATTTCTATTTGGCCCGCTAACAAAATTAATGAAGACGATATTGCTGTTTATTCAGATCAAGAGAGAAGAGAAACCATTGGAATCTTTCACATGCTACGTCAACAAATGTCAAGAGGGAAAGAACGGCAAAATCTCAGTTTAGCTGATTTTATTGCACCCAAAACAAGCAATACATTAGATTGGATTGGTGGGTTTATCGTTACCATAGGCAATGAACCAGATCTTTGGGCAAAAAAATTCGAAGCTAAAAATGATGATTACAATGCTATAATGGTAAAAGCTCTTGGGGATAGATTGGCTGAAGCATTTGCTGAACACCTGCATCAACACGTAAGACAGGATATTTGGGGTTATGCTAAAGACGAAAACCTTGATAATGATTCACTAATTAAAGAAAAATATTTAGGCATACGTCCAGCTCCTGGCTACCCCGCATGCCCTGATCATACTGAGAAACAAACTCTTTTTGAACTCTTATCTGCTGAAAATAATGTTGGAGCGCGATTAACTGAAAACTTTGCAATGTATCCAGCCTCAACAGTTTCAGGACTATACTTTGCTCATCCAGAAAGCCATTATTTTGGCCTTGGAAAAATCGGGCTTGATCAAGTAAAAGACTATGCAAAACGTAAGAATATGCCATTAAAAGATGCTGAAAGATGGCTTGCACCAAACCTTGGCTATAAACCCATTGAGAGTTAAACTTATAATATTTTTCATTAAGGAGATTTATATCTATGGCAGAATATGCAATTGCAGCAATTCCTGGAGACGGTATTGGCAAAGAGGTCTTGCCAGAAGCTATAGCAGTCGTTGAAAAAGCTGGAAGCAAGGTAGGAGCAACCTTTAAATGGGAAGAATTTAATTGGTCCTGTGAGTCTTATACGAAAACTGGAAAAATGATGCCTGAGGATGGCATTGAGGTGTTAAGCAAGTTTGATGGTATCTTTCTCGGCGCGGTAGGATTTCCTGGCGTCGAAGATCATGTTTCACTTTGGGGATTACTTATTCCTATTCGACGCGCATTTCATCAATACGTAAATGTAAGACCAATAAAACTACTTCCTGGTGTGTCATCTCCTCTTGCTGATCGTAAAGAAGGTGAAATTGACCTTATAATAATAAGAGAAAATAATGAGGGTGAATATTCTGAGATGGGTGGAAGGATCTACTCAGGAACAGAACACGAAATGGTTGTTCAAGAGAGTGTATTTACACGTCTTGGTGTTGATAGGGTGTTAAACTATGCATTCTCTATAGCTCAAAATCGCCGCGGACATGTTACCTCAGCTACAAAGTCAAATGGAATTATACACACTATGCCTTTCTGGGATGAAAGATTTTCTATTATAAAGGAAAAGCATCCAAATATTGATTCAGACCAGTTCCATATCGATATACTAAGTGCTCACTTTGTGCAGAACCCAGATTGGTTTGATGTTGTAGTAGGATCAAACCTTTTTGGTGATATCTTATCTGATTTAGGGGCTGCAGTTGTAGGGGGTATGGGCTTGGCCCCAGCTGCAAATATAAACCCTGAAGGCAATCATCCTTCAATGTTTGAACCTGTTCATGGCTCAGCACCTGATATAGCTGGCCAATATATCGCAAATCCCATAGCCCAGATATGGACTGGGGCTATGATGTTAGAGCACTTGGGGCTTAAAGATGCAGCAAAGGATATTGAGACAGCTATATCTCACGTTTTATCTGAAGGTAAAGTCCGTACTCGCGACCTTGGAGGTAAAGCTAGCACAGCAGATATGGGTAAAGCTATTTTAGAGGCCATATAATATTTTTAATATATATTCTTCAAATATAAGCAAATATTCTTATAGATTTAAATTATGAGCATTTATAAAAGAAATAGCCATTGGCTTGACGAAGCATTAGATAAAGAGAGCAAAGAATGCCCGAGTCTTATTGGGAACATTAAAGCCGATGTTTGTATCATTGGCGGAGGATTTACTGGTCTATGGAGCGCAATCCATATTAAAGAATCCGACCCTAGTCTTGATGTTGTAATTATTGAAAAAGATGTTTGCGGTGCTGGCCCCAGTGGAAGAAATGGCGGTTTTGTGCTCAGCTGGTGGGGAAAATTTTTAACCCTAGAAAAGCTCTGCGGAGGAGAAGAAGCTGTACGCCTTGCAGATGCCTCAGCAGAAGCTATTACAAAAATTGGTGAGTTTTGCAAAAACAACAATATTGATGCTCATTTTCGTCAAGACGGTTGGCTATGGGCAGCGACAAACAATGCTCAAATAGGAGCATGGGAACCAACTATAGAAGCAGCAGAACGCTATCAAAAATATCCATTTGACAGATGGGCGCCGGAAAAGGTAGCGCATAGAAGTGGATCTGAGAAACATGTTGCAGGTATTTTCGAACCCTACCCGGCAAGTATTCAACCTGCACTTCTAGCGCGCGGATTACGCCGTGTTGCCTTAGAACGTGGAGTAAGAATATTTGAACAAACACCTTTTACTAAACTTACAAAAAGTAACCCCCCAAAGATAAAGACGCCAAAAGGTGAAATTACTGCTAGAAAAATTATACTAGCGATCAATGCCTGGAGTATTCAGTTCTCAGAACTCAGAAAAGCACTAGTAGTCGTATCAAGCGATATAGTAACAACAGAGCCTATTCCTAAATTACTATCTGAGATTGGATTTGACGACGGGCTGACTATATCCGATGGAAGAATGCTTGTGCATTACTATCGCACTACGCAAGACGGCCGTATAGCTTTTGGGAAGGGAGGTATGAATGGATTAATGCCTTATGGAGGAAATATAGGAAACATGTTTGATGGCCCATCCCGTCTATCTAAGGATGTAGAACATTGGCTTAAATGGACCTATCCAACTCTATCTAAGGTAAAAGTAAATTCAAGCTGGACAGGTCCGATAGATAGATCAAAGAGTGGGCTACCATTTTTCGGGAGACTTAATGGACACGAAGATATTTTTTTCGGAGCAGGATATTCAGGAAATGGTGTTGGACCAACATATATAGGTGGACGTATACTTGCATCGTTGGCATTAGAAAAAAATGACCAATGGTCAAATTGCGGTTTAGTTAGACAACCAACCAGAGACTTTCCTCCCGAGCCAATAAGGTATTTTGGAGGAAAATTAGTAAGGAAGGCTATTGCAGCCAGAGATCAGGCAGAAGATAAAGACCAAAAACCAAGCGCTTTAACGGAGAAACTTGCCAGCCTAGCACCTGCAGGGCTTTCCCCCTTCAAAGGACAGAAATCAGGCATAAAAAATCAATAGAAAATGCCTATTAAGCATTGCATCAAAGTTAATAGAGTAGCAATATTTAAAATATAATTATAATTTTATTATTGATACAGGGAGAGCACAACAAAATGAGCAAACTTGTGGGAATTGATGTGGGCGGAACGTTTACAGACTTTGTAGCATTCGATCCAGAAAATAGTAATCTTTCCGTCTGGAAAACATTGTCGACCCCACATGATCCCATAGAAGGCATTCTTAAAGGTTTGGAAATGTCAGATAAAGGGTCCATTAAAGACCTTGAGCATCTCAGATTAGGCACAACTATTGCCACAAATGCTATATTAGAACGAAAAGGGTCAGTGGTAGCGTATGTTACAACAAAAGGCTTTCGCGATGTTCCATTTATTCAACGTGGAAAAAGAAGAAGCCATTATGATATTACGTGGATTAAATCAAAACCACTTGCAAAAAGACGATACTGCTATGAAATAGGAGGCAGAATAACGGCGCGCGGAGAAGAATTCGAGCCCTTAAACGAAGATGAAGTAAGATCACTCGCAAAGACAATAGCAAAAGATCCAAATATTAAAGCTATCGCAGTATGCCTTTTATTTTCATACGTTAATCCTTCACATGAACGAAAAGTAGAAGAAATTTTCTCTCAGGAATGCCCTGAAAAACCCGTCTCTATTTCTTATAATGTTCTCCCTAAGTGGAAAGAATATGAACGTGCCTCAACAACTATAGCTGATGCCTACATAAGACCTTTAGTAGGACACCATGTAGGACAAATGGAAGAAAAATTTGCAGAGAGAGGAATGGGAAATAAAGTATCTATAATAAAATCTAATGGCGGAGAAATGAGCCTTGATGCAGCTACTCAAACTCCGATACAAATGACTTTATCTGGTCCAACTGGAGGTGTAGTTGGTGCAAAACAAATTGCAAATCTCATAGGGGTAGATCATTTAGTTACTTTAGATATGGGAGGAACATCTACAGATGTATCAACTATTGTAGATGGACGAGAAAGCTTTACAACAAGTTTTGAAATAGAGTTTGCCGTTCCAATTCAAATACCAATGATTGATATTCGAACTATGGGAGCAGGAGGGGGCTCACTAGCCTGGATAGATAGTGGAGGAATGCTACGTGTTGGGCCCCAAAGTGCCGGGGCACAACCTGGACCTGCTTGCTATAACCAAGGAGGCACAAAAGCTACGGTAACCGATGCAAATGTTGTGCTTGGCCGAATCAGCCCCGATAACTTCCTCGGAGGCAAGATGAAACTAGACGCTGAGGCAGCTCACAAAACAGTAAGTGAAGTTGCTAAAGAAATTGATAAATCAGTTGAAGAAACTGCTTTAGCTATAGTGCAAATAGCGAATAATAATATGATTGGAGCATTACGTGCTCAACTTACAGAACGAGGCCTAGACCCAAGAGACTTTACACTTCTTGGTTTTGGTGGAGCCGGCCCTGTCCATGTCTCAGACCTTATGTATCAAGCAGGTATTCCAAGTGGAGTAATACCAAATCATCCAGGGCAATTTTCAGCTTTTGGGTTTATAATGACAGATGCACGAATTGACTTAGAGAGAACAGCGCAAATGACCTCTAAAGTATTCGACAGAGATCATGCTAATAGGGTGATTTCTGAACTGTCAAAGGAAGCCTCCAAATCTCTTCATGAGCAAGGGCACAAAGGGAATATTCATCTATACAGATCTCTTGAGATGCGGTACTTTGGACAAAATCATGAACTAGAGGTTCCTATATCATTTGATACTTTTGATGATGAAACAATAAATTCATGCTGGGAACTGTTTCATTCAGCTCACAGAGATAGATTCAACTTTGATATTCCAGGCGAAATTATTGAATTAATTAGTGTCAAATTAACAGCTGTGGCTGTAACAGAGAGCCCTAACCTGCCTAAACTGCAAAAATCAGATTCAAAGGCAGTTCCTGCTAGTTCTCGGCAGGTAACATTTGACAATGGTCCCCATGAGACAAATGTTTACAATAGGAGTGAACTTTTTTCGGGCCAATCTTTTCAAGGGCCTGCAGTAATTGAAGAACCAGCTTCAGTGACTGTTATCAGGCCAGAGCATAATGTGAGAATAGACGATTACGGACATTTAATAATAACTACCACTTAACTAGGTTATAGTAAAAATATACCCTTTAGAAAGGATTAGTAGATATGCGTTTTTCAGATAATGGTTACTATATTGAGCGTTATATTAAATGCGATAATTGTGGGATGTTGATTTATGATGATGGAATAGAAATCGAAGTATCAAGTGAGAAAAAGTTAGTTTGTTCAAGTTGGTGTGACAAGTGGCTCCAAGCAAAATCTCAAGGAATTGAAGAACCACGCATTCCTCTTCCAAAAGAAGGAATTCATGAAACAGCTTAAATAATATAATAAAATTATTCCTATGAATCTAATTTCTAAGAGGAGACCCCTGTTATGGACATGGTAACTATGAATATCATTGAACTGGCGATGGTAGCAATATGTCGTGAAATGGGTGTTAATGTCCAGAAAACTGCATATTCTACAATTTTCTCAGAAGCTGAAGATTACAGTTGTGCTTTAGCAAGCCCTGAAGGGGAAATGATTGCAGTTGCAGAATATTGTCCAGCACAGATTGGAGGGGTGCCCCTGTTAGTTCGCTCAATGGTTAAAGAAATATCGATATCAAATATCAAGCCTGGTGATGTAATAGTACATAATGATCCATATAGAGGTGGGTTACATACTCCTGAACATACGATGTTTAAACCTATATTTGTCGATGATGAGTTAATGGGTTTTGCTGTCTGCATAGGACACTTTGTTGAAGTTGGAGGAATGGTTCCTGGAGGATTTCCAGGCGAGGCAACAGAAATTTTTCACGAAGGTCTCCGGGTGCCACCTGTTAAAATAATTAAAGCAGGCAAAGACGTACCCGAGGTATGGAAACTACTTTTAGCCAATGTTAGAACCCCACGTGGAAACTACGGTGACCTTAGGGCCATGATTAGTGCTGTGGATCTTGGAGAAAGTCGACTTGCAGACCTCATAAAGAAATATGGAAAAGATACATTTAGAACGACTATAACAGATCTAATGGATTACTCAGAAAGCCGCATGCGCGCTGAAATATCCTCAATTCCAGATGGTCGTTATGAATTTGAAGATGTCTTAGAGGATGATGGCATTGAAGATAAGGAGTATACAATCAAAGTCACCGCCTTTGTTCAGGGCGACGAAGTAGTAATAGATTATACGGGATCATCTCCTCAAGCAAAGGGGCCTATCAATGCAACTCTTGGTGTAGCCTATTCAGCTTCTTTTAATGCGATGCTACATGTAACAGACGAATCAATACCCAAGAATTCTGGTTGTTTTAGACCGATTCGCGTCATAGCCCCCGCTGGAACCATTATGAATGTCAATTATCCAGGATCTGAAGTAGGAGGAAATACTGAGACTCACCCACTAATAGTAGCATGTATTCTTGGTGCTTTCTCAAAAGCCTCTCCAACTAGAGTAATGGCATCAGAAGGAACAACCCATGGGTGCTTTGTTTTTGGAGGATGGGATGAAGATAATGATCAACCGTTTGGTGCTTTTGACTTCTCATACGTCGGATATGGAGGAAGACATAATGCAGACGGTAATGATGCAACCGACTCAATAAATGGTAATTGTGGAAATACACCCACAGAGGTTTTTGAAACTATGTTCCCCTGGATGGTTGAAGAATATGCCCTTCGTCAAGACTCAGGTGGAGCAGGTGAGCACCGCGGAGGCCTCAGTATATCTAAAACAATGCTTTGTACTGGAGGTGATATGCTTATTAGTCAGATGACAAATAAACATAAAAAACAAGCATGGGGCCTATTTAAAGGTAAAGATGGAATTTCAGGAGCTACATTATACAAGGCTAAAGACGGAAGTGAATGGCAAACAATTTCACAAGCATTTGGCAAAGTTAGCCCAAGTAAATATTCAAATGTACCTGTAAAGCCTGGAGACCGTATATCCGTCAAAGCACCTGGCGGTGGCGGATATGGTGATCCTAACCAAAGAAACCGTAGCTCCGTTGTAGAAGATGTCATTGAAGAATTTATATCAGCAGATAAAGCTAAAGATGATTACGGTTATGAAGAAAGTTGGATAGATGAATACGGAGATACAAGTGGGCTTTGTGGAAAAGGAATTACAAAATAACGAATATAATTAAATTACTATAAAATAAGCTCTATTTAATAGATTCTATAGTCTCTATAAACAGTCAAAAATTTATAGTTTATTCATAATAATCATATTTCAGTATCACATCAAAAACTAAGTATAACCATTACATTTTATTCTCAAAAACATTGTAAATGGAACAGGAATCAATTTTGAATAAAGAGCTTACAGGAAAACATGCCCTAGTTACTGGAGGCGCACACGGAATAGGCGGCGCAATATCCAATGCGCTACATCAAAATGGTGCAAAAGTAACAATTACTGGAAGAAATATTAAAAAATTAGAAACTTTATCTAATAAACTCGATGGCATTAATACTTATACCTTAGATGTTTGTGATGAGAATTCTATAAAATCTGTATTCGAAAATGCTATAAATAATCATGGTCATATTGATATCTTAGTAAATAACGCTGGTATTGCAGATAGCTCCCCCTTTCTAAAAATTGATAATGTAAGAACTCGGGAGATTATGGAAACAAATGTTATTTCAGCAATTACTTGTATACAAGCCGTTCTACCGGGCATGATAAAGAAAAACTGGGGAAGAATAATAAATATTTCCAGTTTAGCGGGACTCAAAGGACAGCCATATATTGCCCCTTATTGCGCATCTAAGCACGCCCTGATTGGGCTTACTCGCTCATTAGCAGCTGAATTAGCAAAAACAAGTATAACAGTTAATGCGGTTTGCCCAGGTTATGTAGAAACTGAAATGGTTGCCCAGGCAATAAACTCTATAACAACCAATACTGGTCGCTCTAATAAAGATGCAAGAACTCAGTTAGAAAATATGAGTCCCCAGAATCGTATAATTGATGCGAAAGAAGTTGCAGCTACAGCCTTATGGCTATCAAAGCCTGGTTCAGAATCAGTTACCGGTCAATCAATAGCTTTGGCTGGCGGTGAATGGATGTAAATTTAAGGAAAATATAATTTGAACACCTCAAGTACGGCCAATATCAAGCGTATTCATATAGAACCCCTAGGTGGGATATCGGGAGACATGTTTGTTGCATCCATTCTTCATGCATTTTCTGACGTCTATTCGAGCCTTATATGCGACCTGGAAAAATCAGGCATCATGAAGAACTTCGATATAGAACTAATTTCTCATAATGATCATACCTTCAGCGGAAATAGAATTAAGATTTCACAGAAAAAAGAAAATTATAAAGACGTTAAATGGTCAGATCTTAAATATGAATTATCAAAGTTAACACTTCCTAAAAAAACCATAGAAAGAGCAATCGATATTTTTTCATTATTAGCTGAAGCTGAATCTCGTGTACATGGAGTCAAAACTGAAGATATCACTTTCCATGAAGTTGGAGCGTGGGACAGTATTGCTGATATTTTATCAGCTGCCTGGCTAGTTGATCATATAGGTACAACTAACTGGTCTGTAGCATCTTTGCCACTAGGATCAGGAAGTATAAAAACAAAACATGGCCAGATTCCTATACCAGCACCAGCAGTTATTGAGTTAATTAAAGGTTTTAGGTGCTATGATGATGGGATTACAGGCGAGAGAGTCACACCAACAGGAGCTGCGATACTAGCCCATTTAAAACCCACACAAAAATCACTTAAGCAAGAGGCGATCCTCACAAGGGTTGGGATAGGTTTTGGTTCACAATCTTTTCCTGGGATGAGTAATATTCTAAGGACTATTGTCTTTACTGATGAGCCTAAACAGAGTGATATCTTTAATGAGGAAATTGCGATCTTATCATTTGATGTAGATGACCAGACCCCCGAAGATCTAAGCGTGGCTCTCGATAAAATTCGTAATATAGATGGTATAAAAGATGTAAGTCAGACAACTCGGTTTGGTAAAAAAGGTCGTATTTTAATAGGTGTTAAATTACTTTGTGATGTCGAATCAATAGAAAAGTTTCTAAACATCTGTTTTTCCGAAACAACTACATTAGGAATAAGGTGGCAAATAACTAATAGATCATCTCTAAAAAGAAATATTTTAAAAAAAAATTCTCGAGGAGTTAGGGTTAAAAAGTCTTACAGACCAAATGGAGAAGTAACTTTAAAAGCAGAGATGGATGATCTAAAAATACATAATAATTACAAAAAAAGAGAAAAAGTAAGAAAAGAATCGGAAAAGCAAAAGAAATAAAAAGGATGTAATTCTCTTACATATGACAATAAATGAAATAAAACTCGATCTTGACCGTAATAAACGGATAGGCCTTGACGAAGCTATATTCTGTGAAGGAAAGAGTACTGACCAAATTGTTGAAGCAATTAATTCCTTAGGAAATCAAAGAATGCTCCTTACAAGACTTAATAAGGAGGTGTTCCTTAATCTCCCCTCAGCAGTAAAAACACTTATAGATTACGATGATATATCACGTACAGGAATATTTGGAGATACGAAAAATGAATCTGAAAAAAAATCTGTCGCTATTGTTACAGCAGGAACATCCGATATAAAAGTTAGTCGTGAGACAATACGCACACTCAAGTATTATGGTATAGGATGCCTGGAAATCAATGACGTTGGAGTTGCTGGAATCTGGAGGATTATGGAACGGATAGATGAAATCCGTAATCTCAGTGTGACAATTGTTGTCGCCGGTATGGATGGAGCATTAGTTAGTGTCATTGGAGGACTTGTTGGAGGTATAGTGGTTGGTGTACCTACCTCAACCGGTTATGGTGCATCTGAAAAAGGAAAAACAGCCTTGAAAGCTATGTTATCTAGTTGCTCACCGGGAATTGCTATAGTTAATATAGACAACGGTTATGGAGCAGCATGTGTTGCTCTTCGCTCCCTAAGAACAGCTGAACTAATCAATAATAAAAGTAAGCTATAATTATCTATATGAATTCTTTGACAGCACCCTCGAGCCAAAACCACAGATACTCAGCAAAGCTTCTATCTACATAAACGGACCACTTTGAACTATTTGAAGAATCAAATAAAGATCTGTATATCAATACGCTTGCCTGCCCCAAGGCAGTTTGTGCACAGGTAGATTCAGGAAAAGATCTAGGATGGAAATCAAGAGTACTACCCTTCTGTAATATCGTAACAGATCTTAACCCTGAAATAGAAAAGGTTACTTGTGAATGACTTATATTTATAAAGGATATGCCTTTATTAGAATGGCAGTCTAATAAGGGTGCTAAATCTTCTGTGCAATACCGTTCAACCTCTAACAACCACTCATCTGGTCCTAAACAAAAAACTCTCCCACTCCCATTAAGCACTTCAGAGGTTGAATTAGTTGCTAAAGGTAATTTTGCTTGTATTTTTGTTTCTAGAACTGTCATGGAATCGGTATCACTAGCATCTAGACGTATATTAAATAGATACCTAAACATTTCTTCTCTAATACAATATGTATTGGATTTATCACAACCTAAACTAAGCATATCACTGCTTAGATAATGTAGAGGTCTTATTAGAGAGGGGACATTATCCATTGAGACGCTCTCCTGAGGGGTCATAAAATACAGGAGATACTATTTTTGCATCCACGTTACGACCTTGAACCGGAATAGCAACTTGAACGGAATCTCCTAGTCTAGAAAGACCGTCCTGAAGAAAACCTAAGGCTAAAGGAGAGTCTAATGTTGGACTATAATAGCTTGAACTGACATAACCTGTTTTTATCCGACTTGAATAATCCCCCTTAATCTCCACTATTGGCGCACCTTCAGGAACCCTTTCATCAAGAAGTAAGCCAATAAACTGGAGTCTTCCTTCCCTGCTTGTATCGGACCTATAAAGCGATCGCCTACCAATATAATCACCATCACTTTTTAACATCTTTACGAGACCTAAATCATTAGGAGTAACTGTACCATCTGTATCATGACCAACTGCAATATAACCTTTCTCAGCACGTAGTACATGTAAAGTCTCTGTCCCAAAAGGAGTAATACTAAATTTTTTGCCAATATCTATGAGTCTGTTCCATATAAATTGAGCATACTGCGAAGGCACATTTATCTCGTAAGATAATTCTCCTGTGAAGCTTATCCTAAACACTCTACACTCTATGTTAAATAAATTAACTGCCTGCCACGTTAAATGTGGAAAATGAGAATTTTCTGTATTGATATCTGAAACCTCTGCTAATAACTTTCTTGAATTTGGCCCAGCAATTGTAATATTGCTCCATTGACCTGTAACAGATGTAATAAATACTTTGAGACTTGGCCACTCACATTGTAACCACTCATCAAGCCAGTTAAAAACTAAAGAGGAGTTACTAGTTGTTGTGGTCATAAACCAATTATGCTCATCAAGTCGAGAAGTTACCCCGTCATCCATAATCATACCATCTTCTTTGAGCATCAGCCCATAACGACATGAACCTATACTTAAATTATCAAATTTATTAGTGTAAATGCGGTTAAGGAATTTACCACTATCAGGACCAGAAATTTCAATCTTACCTAGAGTCGAGGCATCGAATATACCTAATTCATTTCTTACACCATGGCATTCTCGTACAACTGCATCATCAATAGACTCACCCGCCTGAGGATAATAACGAGGTCTTTTCCATTGACCAACGTCTTCAAATATAGCTCCATTCTCTTCATGCCAATAATGAAGTGATGTCTTACGAATCGGCTCAGAAAGAATACCAAGGTCTCTTCCGGCAAAAGCACCAAAAGTAACAGGTACCCATGGGGCTCTATACCTCGTCAATCCAATCTCTGAGACTTTTTTACCAAGATGTTTAGCTAATAAAACCATCGCATTTATGTTTCCTGTTTTACCTTGGTCAGGACCCATGCCAGTAGTTGTATAGCGTTTAAAATGTTCAATTGATTGATAACCCTCCTGAACAGCTAAACGAATATCGTCTCCAATAACGTCATTGTGAAGATCTACAAAATCTTTAGGACGTTTATGAACGGAACTTAATCCCCATACAGGCTGGAAATAGCCCAAATTATTATCACTACATTCTTCTAACTCTGCTTTTAATGAACAACTAAAGCCCTCTAACTCTGAAGCTCTAATTCCAACTTTTAGCCCATTATTATAGGCATCTCTTAGGCAAAATATGCCAGAGCTTGATCCAACTAAGTGGACATTCTTTGGAGAATTATTTGGATAAATAAGAGAAGATTCATTATTAAAAACTGCATCTCCCCCCGATTGACAAAAAAGGCTCAAGTTAGGATCAAAACCACCTGACAAACATAAAAGGTCACATTCAAATTTTTTATTCTTGTCTAGTGCACTAATAAATCCATCACTAGATACTCGACCAAAAGTAACGGCACGAACGCACTGGCGGCCATGAGTTTTTATGGGAGCTTGCTCGAAATATACTGGTAAGTCTTTATTAAATTCAGAGGCAGTAACAGCTAATTCTCTTTTCCTAGCATCAGAGATTGCTACTATTTCAGCTCCAGCATTTAGTAAATCTCTCGCCAATATATAGATAGTGTCATTATTTCCTGATATAACAACTCTCTTACCCGGACAAATACCAAAATTATTTATATATTCAGACACGGCACTACAAAGCATTGTACCTGGGCGATCATTGTTTTCAAAAACTAACGACCTTTCTAAAGCTCCAGTTGCATATATTACCTGACCAGCACGGACTTTCAAAAGTCTCTCTCGTGGTAAATTACCACGAAGCTCGGGGTGAATATGGTCGCTTACTTTCTGGTTTAAAACTATAAAATTATGATCTCCGTGCATAAATGCGGACGTACGAGTAAAAATCTCGCAATCAGGATTTTTGTTCAAAATATGCTCAACATGACTAGTGAAGGATTTTATACTCTGCCCAGATATATGAGCTTTATTATCAAATTTAGGCCCGCCTAACTCAGCACGATCATCAACAATAATAGTCCTTGCGCCTGATTTAGCAGCTGATAATGCTGCAGCTAAACCGGAGACCCCACCGCCAATAACTAATATGTCACAATGAATATTTTGTTTTTCATAACTTGACTGATCTGGAGCTTCGGGAACCCTACCAAGGCCAGCGGAATGCCGAATTAAATACTCATAAATTGGCCATAAAAAATGTGGCCACATAAATGTTTTATAATAAAATCCTGCTGGAAAAATTGACGAAATTTTGTCATTTATTGATAAAATATCAAAATGTAGATTTGGCCATACATTTACACTTTTGGCTCTAAGCCCATCAAACAATTCAACTGTTGTAGCCCGTTGATTTGGCGTGCTATCAGATCTCAATCCTGTTTGAACCAACGCATTTGGTTCCTCGTACCAACTACCAAATATTCCTCTTGGCCTATGAAATTTAAAGCTTCGTGATACTAATTTCACTCCATTGGCAAGCAAAGCTGAAGCTAGAGTGTCTCCCTCAAATGCACTATACGCTCTATTATTAAAATAGAATTTAATAGGCTTATCCCGATCAACCCTATCTATTTGTTCTAAACGTCGAATCTTGTTTCTCACAATCTCTAGTCCAGTTATTTATTAATCATTAGAATCGCTACTACTATTCATTGGCCATGACTTCCTTATTTCATGAGTGACTGTATGTCGTTCAACATTAAACCATCGACGACATCCTTTCACATGATGCCACTGTTCTTGATGCCACCCTTTGGGATTCTTTCTGTAAAATAGATAGTCAGCCCAGTCATTATCACTAAGATCATTATTTACATAAGGTCTAGAAATATTCGCCTCTCCACCAGAAGAAAATTCGCTTTCCGCTCTTAAACCACACCATGGACAAGGAATTAACAACATTTTATATCCCCCAAAAAAGATTAATGCGCTACAGCAGCAGCGCCATGTTCATCTATCAAAGCGCCAGAAGAAAACCTCTTTAAAGAAAATGGCGCAGCTAAATCGTGCGGCTCTTCATGCGCTATAGTATGGGCAAAAACATACCCTGAACCAGGGGTCGCTTTGAATCCACCAGTTCCCCACCCGCAATTTAGATATAGATTTTTTAAAGGCGAAAATCCAATAATAGGACTAGCGTCTGGACAAACATCAACTATACCTCCCCACATACGCATAACCTTTAACCTACTCAGGACTGGGAAAAGTTCTATACTAGAAGCCATCATCTGTTCAATAACTTGAAAACTTCCATTCTGGGAATATGAGTTATAACTATCAGTACCCGCCCCCATAACAAGTTCACCTCGATCAGATTGACTTAGATATACGTGGACTTTACCAGACATTAAAACAACGTTAAAAAATGGCTTTAACGGCTCTGACACTAATGCCTGTAAAGGTTTACTCTCGATAGGCAATCTAAATCCTGCACGCTCTGCCAAAACACCCGCATGCCCTGATACTACTAATCCAACTTTATTACTTTTTATAATACCTCGATTTGTGTTCACTCCGTGCACTTGCCCATTACTTATCAAAAAACCCTCAACTTCACAATTTTCTATAATATCAACTCCCAATTTGCTAGCTGCTCTCGCAAAACCCCAAGCTACAGCATCATGTCTAGCAACCCCCCCTCTCTGTTGGATAGAACCCCCAAGAATAGGGTATCTACATTTATTGGATAGATTAATGATAGGTACAAAATGTTTAATTTCTTCAGGAGTTAAAATTTCCGAGTCAATTCCATTAAGACGTATTGAATTAACACGTCTTTGTATTTCCCTCATCTCATTCTCTGTATGCGCAAGATTGATAACGCCTCTCTGGCTAAGCATTATATTAAAATTGAGGTCCTTACTAAGTCCTTCATAAAGACGTAAAGAAAAATCATATAAATGAGCACTTTCGTCCCATAAATAATTTGAACGGATGATAGTTGTATTCCTGCCGGTGTTACCTCCACCTATCCAACCCTTTTCTAAGACAGCTATCCGGGAAATTTTATGAACTTTTGCTAAATAATAGGCAGTAGCAAGACCATGGCCGCCGCCGCCAACAATTATAACATCATAAGATGTCTTAGGATCTCGACTAGACCACGCCTCTGGCCAACCGCTATGTAAGCGCCCTGCCTCTCGAAGAAGGTTTAAAGCTGAATATCTTGTCATTCATGTATTTGTAAAAGGATCAATACCGTCCAAGTAGGATAAAACACTATCTACCGGCTCTACATCTCCAAATTTTGCATCAATATCAAAAAGATTCCATTCCACAACACCAGGAACACGATCTCCAACACCTTCGCGTACAACAATTGGCCTAAAACCCTCTGCTATAGCATCTTCAGTACTATGCCTTACACAACCAGCTAATGTAACGCCTGTGATTATAAGAGTGTCAACTCTATGCGCTCTCAAGTAGCCAGCTAAATAAGTACCATGAAAAGCACTTGCTCTTTTTTTACATATCACTTGCTCTCCATCGATAGGTGCAATTCTAGAGTCAATTTCAGCCGCCTCGGTTCCCTCTCTTACAGTTTCTACAGGAATCTTTAGGTGCCAAAGACCAGTATCAGAGTTAGGTCCGGAGGGATCTTGATATGCTGTTGTGGTATAAACTACAGGAATTTTCTTATCACGGGCAGCCTTTAAAAGCTTTTGATTAGCTGGAATAATTTCATCCATGTTATCACAAGTAAAAGCATAGCCTGGCTGAGTCCAAGCATTAGCAAGGTCGATTATTAGCAGCGCTGGCCTACTGCCAAAGCCTATTCTTCTTTGAAATCCTCGATTTTGATATATCTTTGAATCTGCATCAAAAATAGTTTCTAATGCCTTTTTAATATCGTCACTACTTGCGCTCATAACCAGTTCCTTGATTCTTAATTAACCCAATGGTTTGTGAAGATAATGATTATAAATAAATAGCAAAATATTGCACTTATTAATTTATTAGTTAGCCTTATTAATTATAAGTAAAAATTATTATTATTGCGAGGATATAAATTTTAATGAATGAGCTCTCTATTTTTACTGCTGCCACAATAATAATTTCACTAGCAGCTATTTTTGGATACATAAACTACAAATTCTTAAAATTACCTCATACTATTGGTATGGTTATTATTGCCTTGTTTGCTTCTTTAGGCGTTTTGGGTATCAACGAAATAGCCCCTCAACTTGGAATAGAAGACAATGTTCGCGGATTTATCTCAGAAATAGATTTTCATGATATTTTAATGGAAGGAATGCTCAGTTTTCTTCTCTTTGCAGGCGCTCTTCATGTCAACCTCGATGAATTAGTAGCAAGAAAATGGGCAATTGGTAGCCTTGCTACCATAGGCGTTCTAATATCCACTTTCTTAGTTGGCACATTTACTTGGTTAATTGCTAGCGCTATAGGATTAAATACGCCTTTTATATGGTGTCTAGTATTTGGATCGTTAATAGCACCCACAGATCCTGTGGCTGTATTAGGAATACTCAAAAGTGTAAAAATTCCAAAAAGTCTTGTAGCAAAAATTGCTGGAGAAAGCTTATTTAATGACGGAGTGGGAATTGTTATATTCCTAATCGTAGTAGCTATAGCAGTCAGTATCACTGATCCAACAGGCCAAATCCCTACACCAGAAGTTATCGATGTAATAATTCTTTTCTGTCAAGAAGCACTAGGAGGAGCAGCCTTGGGCCTAGCCTGTGGGCTAATAGCTTATTTTTTAATCCGAACTGTAAATGAACATAACATTGAGGTTCTACTTACATTAGCATTAGTAATGGGTACATATGCTATAGCAACTGCACTACACTTATCAGGGCCAATTGCAGTAGTAATCGCAGGCCTACTGATAGGTAATCATGGAAAAAGATTCGCAATGCAAGAAAAGACTAGAGACCATGTATCAAAGTTCTGGTCACTTCTCGATGAGATAATGAACTCAATTTTATTCTTACTTATTGGGTTCGAGGTTTTAGCACTTTCATGGTCCAGCAATGTAGTTATTTTTGCATTACTTGCTATACCAATAGCACTTTTTTCTCGATTCATTAGCGTTGCAACTCCCCTTAGCCTGCTTAAACTAAGGAAAGAATTTACAAAAGGGGCAATTCCTGTACTTGCTTGGGGCGGACTAAAAGGAGGAATTTCGGTAGCTCTTGCATTATCTCTACCTGAAGGACCTTATAAATCAGCAATTCTTGCCGCCACTTACGCAGTGGTAATTTTTTCTATAGTTTTTCAGGGACTTACAGTAGGTCATATTGTTCGTATCAGCTTAAAAAGGGTGTCCAAAAATAATCCTTAAAGTAATAAAATTTAAAAAAATAGTTATTTTTAATTTAAATTATTGGCTCTACTGGTTCATATTGGGATTTTGCATCCTCAATCTCAATTACCCATAAATCACAATCTCTATTAATCTCTCTTTCTATATACTCATCAACCCTATCTTCAGGTATCGGATTATCACTGAGAGGCTTTATCCACGCAGATTTTCCAGAAGGCATGGTTGACTTACGAATTAAAAAGCAAGTCTTATTCATAAGATTAATCTTCATAATTAGAGCCCCTGAATCAACATCTCCTTTATGAAGGACTATTGCAGGAATCATCCTAACATCACACTGTCTAATTATTGATTGCACTATAATTTGTGTCTTTAATTTTGGCTCCACTTTAATACCGTAATTTTTTATTTATCTGGCCGTTACTTAATCTATTTATCTAGGGTTTCGCGTTCTTATTTAATAAGATACAAATCATAATAACAAATCTAGATATCATAAATTTTTATACTAGAAAATCAGGGACAATAAAATGGAAATCAATAGTAAATTTGATGGTGGTAATATCAAATATCTTGAGAAGACTGATTCATCAAATATATCATTACAAATTGTGCCCGATGCGGGAGGGGAATTTTTCCAATGGTTTTATTTTCGTATATCTAATTTTGATAAAACCCGTCTTCGTATGAATATAGTTAATGCAGGTGAAGCCTCCTATCCAAAAGGATGGCAAGGATATCAAGCTGTAACATCATCTGACCGCCTTATATGGTCCAGAGTCAAAACAACATATGAAGGCGGCATACTTACCATAGACCATAAGCCAGATTCAGAAATTCAATATTATGCTTATTTTGCCCCCTACTCCTTAGAACGTCACAACGATTTAATTGCTAAAACCCTTACTGACAAAAAATCATCACTTATACCTTCAGGACTTAGCAGTGAAGGCAGGCAAATAGATGTTATTCGTATTTCAAATACTTCGGTCAATACTAAAACTCGTAAATGCTGGATAATTGCCCGTCAACATCCAGGAGAAACAATGGCTGAGTGGCTTATGGAGGGAGTAATAAATAAACTTTTAGCAAAGGATAGCGTCATAAGTAAGATGCTAGAAACAACAGAATTTTATCTAGTACCTAATATGAATCCAGATGGCAGCTTTTTAGGCTATCTACGCACAAATGCGAAAGGAATCAACCTAAATAGAGAGTGGGACAATCCCTGTATAAACCAGAGCCCAGAAGTATTTTATGTAAGAAAGATGATGATTGATATCGGATGCGATTTTTTCTTAGATATACACGGTGATGAAGCCATACCTTATAATTTTATAGCTGGACCAGATGGCATCCCATCACTGAGTGATAAACAAATTAGGCTAGTCAGATTTTTTGAGAATTCTCTATGCAACCTATCACCGGATTTCCAAAATAAGTTTGGTTACCCGGTTAACCAGCCTGGAAAAGCTAATCTAAAAATTGCAGGAAATTGGGTGGCTGAAAATTTTTCTTGCCCAGGGATCACTCTAGAGCAACCATTTAAGGATAATGCTCTCAATCCAGATTCTGAATTTGGATGGTCTCCAGAAAAAGCATTTACATTAGGCCAAATGTGCGTAAGTGGAATTGCGATGACATTTGAAGAAATGCAAAATTAAGATTAATACATCTGACGAACATTACTTTTCAGGATATAATTTAAGTGAGATGGAGTTTATACAGTATCGCAGCCCAGTTGGAGCTGGCCCATCACGGAATACATGCCCTAAATGCGAATCGCAGTTATTACAGAGAACTTCTATTCTTATCATTCCATGAGAAGAATCACTTTCTTCACGTATAGCTTCAGAGCTTATAGGACTATAGAAACTTGGCCACCCGGAACCTGAGTCATATTTAGTTTGAGAATCAAATAATGCGGAATTGCAGCAAATACATTTATAAATACCTTTATTCTTTTCTTGGTTGTAAGTTCCTGAAAATGCGGGCTCAGTTCCCTTCTTTCTACAAATAAAAAATTGCTCTGGAGTTAGTTGTTTCCTCCAGAATTCCTCTGTCTTATTCATCTTTAGAGAATCTTTATCCATTCTAAATCCTATATAATATTCAAAAACCTTGTCTGAATCATGTTATAAATATTAAAATTACTAATATATTAATAATCACTAATAACAGGAATATTAGAAAACATATATTATATATACTAAATCTAATAAATCTAAATCTAATTAACTCTCTTAATATTCCTAAAATTCTTACTTAAGTAGGAACTAATCTAATGGTAATAAAAAATATAAAACAGCTGTGTGATGAAGCTGAAACTGAGATAGAAACTATTGAGGCCCCACAAGCGGTGAAATTACTGGATGAAGAAGGTACACAGATCGTAGATATTCGTGATATTCGGGAACTCTGGAGAGAAGGTGCCATTCCAGGAGCATTTCATGCACCCCGTGGAATGTTAGAGTTTTGGATTGACCCTGAGAGTCCATACCACAAAGAGATCTTTGCTCTAGATAAGAAGTTTATTTTCTTTTGTGCAGGAGGCCTTAGATCAGCGCTAGCTACTAAAACAGCTCAAGACATGGGTCTTAAAAATGTTGCACATATTAGTGGTGGATTTTCAGCATGGGTTGAAGCTGGAGGAACTATTGAAAAAAAAGATAAAAAATAGCGCAACTACCCAAGATTTACTATACCTTCACTTTGCATCCTAGAAATATCTGGGTCAGAATAACCTAATTCAACCATGATTTCTTGCGTATGCTCCCCAAGCTCCGGAGCGCTTAGATCAGGCAAAGCTGGCTCCTCTTTGAATTTTATTGGAACACCAAGATGACTATTACCGGCGGCGTCAGTCAAAATCATGTTACGGTGAGAAAGTTGAGAAACTTTCATTGCCTCCTTCATATCAAGAACAGGGGAAAAGCATATATCTTTTCCCTCAAACCACTCTACCCACTCCGCTTGTGTTTTAAGTAGAAAAGTTTTTTTCAAATAATCTTTTAGTGGTTTCTGTAATTCTCCAGCTGGTAATTTTCCGATTTCAATTAGGTCTTCCCGGCCCATAGCTGTTAGAAAATTTGTCACAAATTTGATCTCACCCCCGCCAAGAGAAATCCAACGATCATCACTCGTACGATAAGTATTATAAAAAGCGCTACCCCCTTGTGTGCGCTCAGATGATGGTTGCGGAGCAATATTTTCTGAAAATAACTTACCTATAATATGCGGTGTCCACGACACTACAGCATCATACATTCCTAGATCTATATAATCGCCTATTCCAGTATTATTGCGACGGATTAAGGCCATTAATATACCAGAGAAAGCCATTAACGATCCGGCTAAATCTGAAGGAGGCAAGCAAGGCATATTAGGCTCGCCATCACTGCCAACACTCATGCTTAGTACTCCAGAAAGCCCATTCACACTTAAATCGTGCGCAGGAATATCACGATATGGGCCAGTCTGACCAAAAGCGGAGATAGAGCAATAAACTATATGTGGACAATCCTTTTTGATTGTCTCATATCCTATCCCTAGTCTATCAACTACACCAGGGCGAAACGTCTCTATAATTACATCAGCTGTTTTAGCTAATTTATGAAATAATAGACGGCCACTATCACTTTTTAGGTCTATAGCTACAGAGCGCTTACCCCTATTTACATTCCTAAAATAGACTGTCTGACCACCCTCTTTTGGACCAATACTACGTGTAGCGTCACCAAATTTTGTATCCTCGACTTTAATGACGTCTGCCCCATGGTCAGCCATCATCATCGCAAGATGTGGGCCAGGCAAAAACCTTGATAAATCAAGAACACGAAGTCCTGTTAGTTTCATGTATAAACACCATTTAACTTGTCTTACTAACTCAAAGAGAAGAAAATTAAGTTATTAATATATAAATACATATATAAAACTTCTTATTTAAATACATCTATTAATATATATATATTTTTTTATATATTACTGGAGTATAAGACAAATATCTAAACAACTTCATAATATTTCACATATTATGAATATAATACCTTAGCGGAGCAACATATTGTTAAGCAAAAACTTCCATTAGAAGGAAGATTAAAATGAGCAATTATGATATAATTAAACCATTGAGATCCCTCCTTTTTGTGCCAGGTAATCACTTAGAGAAAGTCGAAAAAGTGTTTAAATCTGGGGCTGATGCAGTGATACTTGACTTAGAGGATGCAGTCGCAATAAAGGATAAAAATTCTACCCGTAAATTATTACCCACCTTACTGGAAAAGCATAGTAATGATATTTCCTTACCGATTGTATATGTTCGTGTAAACGGACTAGATACTGACTACTGCTTTGAAGATCTCACTACTCTGGTTGGCCCTTATATCTCTGGTGTAATGTTGCCAAAAGTTGAAGAAGTATGGCAAATCCCAGCCTTAGACTGGCTATTAACTCAATTGGAGAAAAAAGAAAATCTCCAAAATGGCTCAATTGATCTACTACCAATAATAGAAACAGCTAAAGGCATAGCTTCAATAGACAAAATAGCAGAATCTGCTAAGTCTACACGAGTTAAACGTCTAACTTTTGGAGCAGGAGACCTAACTACCGATATGAATATGAGGTGGACAGTTGAAGAAAATGAGCTACATCATATACGTGGTCGTGTAGCTTTAGCCTGCAATGCCTCTCAGTTAGAACCTCCAATTGATACTGTATATCTAAGACTTGATGATGACGACGGATTTAAATCTACTGCTATAAAATCTAGAGACTTAGGGTTTTTTGGAAAACTATGTATTCATCCAAAACAAGTGCCTATTGCTAATGAAGCTTTCACGCCAACAGCACAAGAAATTCAGAATGCGACAATGATTGTTTCAGCCTTTAATGAAGCTGAAAAAAAAGGATCAGCATCTATAAAGGTTAACGGCCGATTTGTTGATTACCCAGTAGTATCAGCAGCAAAACGTACTCTAGCATTAATGAAAGCTATCTCTAAAGATAAGGTCTAAACTCTTTTATTCTAGCCATGCATTAAATTCTGAGATAATTGTATTAGTGTTTACACCATTAGCTAGAAGTAAAGTAAGTATTATTTTTGCTTGTAGTCCATTCATCAAGCCACTGTTTATAATCCCCTTATCCATCAAGTCTATCTCTGAACCTGGGAACATATAAGTCTCACGTAGAAGTTCTCCGGAACCTATTCGAGAAGCTAAGACTACAGGAATTTTAGCTACAGCCTTAGTAATTTTCTCGACCATAGCAGCAGGTAAATGTCCGCCACCGGTTCCTTCAATAACCAAGCCATCAAAGCCCTTATCTATCACAGTATCAATCAAGGACCCATCATCGCCCATTGATACTTTTAATAAAGCAACTTTAGGTAACTGAATTTTATTATTAAGGTCTATAATATATCGTTTATTAAGATTTGAAATAATCCTTACCTTGCTCTCTGAAACCCAACCGATTGGACCTATTGGACTTGATGTAAAAGCAGCAGGGCTCTGAGTATGTCCCTTTTGAACAAAGCGAGCGGCATGAATATCGCCATTAAATACTGTTAGAACTCCAAGTCCACAAGCCTCTGAGGAAGCAGCAACCATAACAGCATGTAGAATGTTAGAAGGTCCGTCTGCGCCAGGTAAGGTTGGATTTCTCATTGCCCCTGTAGTTACTATTGGCGCTTGACCTGTATAGATTCTATCAAGTAAAAATGATGTCTCCTCGAGGGTATCAGTGCCTTGAGTTATAACAATTCCATTAGTACCATTATCAAGGGATCTGTATATCTCTGACAATAAGTCGAAGATATCATGGTAAGATATACTAGGACTAGGCAACTGCCTAAAGGTTACTGGGTCAATATCTGCAATATCACTAATACCGGGGACAGCATTTATAAGAGATTCTGCCTTTAATTTTGGAGAAACACCACGCTCGCTGCCATCTGATACCATAGCTATAGTACCACCCAGTGTAAAAACTTTTATTTTTGGTTTCACCATTAACTCCATAAAAATATACTATATTATAATGAGACCTATTAGCCTTATAACTGCAATACCAAAAACTACCTAAAGATACCAGAAATGAAAACATTAAAAACGAAACGCCCCAAAGACGCAGCTACTCTAATTCTCTACAGAAAAGAAAATCACAAGCTTTATGTATTAATGGGCTGCCGCGATAATCGCCATGCATTCATGCCAAATCGATATGTTTTTCCAGGTGGAGCAGTTGACCGAAGTGATAGATTCGTAAGGCCAAGCGATGAGTTAAAACCCAACGTTTGGGATAATCTTTCTAAAAGCTGCTCTCGAGCTAGAGCACGATCACTTGCTGCAGCAGCTATTCGTGAAACCTGGGAAGAAACAGGTCTTAGAGTTGCTTGTAGATCTTCTAGTAATAATGAGAATATTGCCCCTTCTTGGAAAGATTTTCATAAGACAGGTTATGCGCCATCGTTTTCACAACTAGATTTTGTTTGTCGAGCAATAACTCCACCAGGTAGACCCCGTAGATTTAACGCAAGGTTCTTCATCGCACCATCTAAGGCAAGCTTTGGTGAGCTTCGTGGTAATGGAGAATTATCAGATCTGAAATGGATTTCAACCCGTGATGCTCTTAATTTACCTATACCAGATATAACAAGTTATGTTCTCCAGGAATTATCTGGATGGATTAACGCTAATCAACCAAGGCTTCACACACCTTTACTTAAAAGGGTTGGTAAGCGCTTTGAAGTAATGACTGAATAGAAGGAGATATGAAAACACATACAACATAATATTAAAAATTAATCACTATCAATAGAAATAACATTTTGCGCAGAGGACTTCATGCCCTTCCACCTATTTGCGAAAGGAGCCTCAATACCCACTTGATCTAGTATTCGGGCTACAAATTGATCTACTACGTCTTTTAGTGTTGATGGATGGCTATAGTATGCGGGATTAGGAGGCATTATGACTGCACCCATACGGCTAAGACTTAGCATATGTTTCAAGTGGACCTCACTTAATGGTGTCTCTCTAGGTATTATAACAATTTTTTTTCTCTCTTTAAGCATTACATCTGCCGCTCTATGTATAAGGTTATCTCCCAAACCTAGAGCTATTGCAGCAGTAGAGCGCATGGAACATGGAGCAATAATCATAGAATCAACACCAAAAGAGCCCGAAGAAATTGCCGCGCCCATATCTCCTGGTGGATATAATACACTTGAGAGAGAACGGATGTAGTCAAGAGATCTTCCTGTCTCTTGGGACAATGTTTGCATTCCCCATCTGCTGACAACTACATGAGTTTCGACACCCAAATCTCTTAAGACTTCTATAACTCTTAAGCCAATTGTTGTACCTGTTGCCCCAGTAATTCCTATAACAATTTTATTCATCAATATAATACCTGGTAAATTTTTGTTTTCTCAATATCTATTATAATTATATGATTTTATCAAAAAAAATATACTTATTCAATTTTTGGGCAATTTACACCACTCTCTACAGAATTAATAAAGTTATTCCAATCCTCTTCATCAATATCCAATCTCCTATCAACCCTTTTCATAGTCTTAATCAGCTTTCTTTTTAGTAGAGAATTATTACTTGGAACCAGTTCAAATACAAAATTACTCACTATTGCCTGCCCCTCTTCATCTACTGACAATCTCCCAGTAGGGCCCTCAAATGAGATATCAGATAATGCATCACGTAAATCTTCATGCTGTTCGCTAAGATCAGCATCAACATAATCTAATGCTAAAAGTAGTGCTTTCGTATTAACGTAATAAGAAAAAGCGAATAACGATGGGTCGTGAGACCAATCAGTAGAAATATTTTTATAGTCTTTTACAAATTCATACCAATTATCATCAGCTTCAGCCAAAGGAATAGGTGAAGAAAATATTGTTCCCGAATAATCGTCTAATTCTGATTCAACTTCATTTAAAAAATCGTTGTCTATAGTAGCAGGACCTCCAATAAACATCGACTTACCACCAAGCGCCCTGTATTCCCTAGTAAGAACGATTGCTTCGGGGCCCTCAAGTGCAATAAAAATTGCTTCTGCATCCGTCATGCTTATTTTTTTGGCAACTGATTTCAACCTATTGTCACCAACGTTAACCCAGTAGTGCTTTACCACCTCACCACCAAGACTACAAAACTTAGCCGTGAAAGCAAAAATCTGCATGAAAGGGAACGAATAATCCTCACCAACCGTTACCACCTTAAGGATTCCAAGTTTGTTAAAGACATAAGAAGCTAGCCCAGAGGTCCATTGATTTACATCAGGTGAAAATCTAAAATAGTTATTCAAGCCATCTCCCAAAGCCATATATGGCATAGCTGAACTACCATTTATAAATGTTATATTAGGCTGCATTTTAGCAATATTGTGAAGGGCTATATCCTCATGGCCAGTTAATGGACCAACAACTAACTCTATCCGCCCTTTACCAAGAATTTTTTCAACTGCTGTATTGAGGCTTTTGGCACTACCATCTGTATGCTCAACAATCACCTGTAATGGCCTATCATTTATATACCCACCAAACTCATTGATAGCCAAGTCTACTCCCCGGATTGCATCTTTTCCAAAATCTCCATAAGCTCCCCCTAATGCCACTAAAACCCCTATACGGATCGGCTCAGATGCCTTTAATTGAGGCAAGCAAACAAAGAAAATGGGAAGCATTAAAGCCAAACATGAGATCCTTTTTGAGATAAAAAAGGAAAAATAGATATTAATATAAGCGCAAATAGACTCTATCATCTTAATACTAGACTAAACATTGAGTATAATTATTCTCAGCCTGTGTTTGATTCAATACATATTCTTTAAATTTCTTAGCCACTAGACCATGAAAAAGTGTTTTTAGAAATCATTAATGTTTAGAATAAACTATATAAAGCTAAATGGAACCATAAAATTTTAAGAGATAAATTATTGCCAACAGAACCCTCTAGTTACAACTTTGAATTTAAAAGTAGTAAAAGTATGCAAAAATTTCTATGCGAGTTTATAGGAACTTACGCACTAGTCTTTTTTGCCGCTGGAGCTGTGATGATTGACGTAATCACCGGAGGAACTCTTGGCCCGATAGGAAGCGGTATAATTTCAGGCCTAGTAGTCACTGCAATAATATATACATTTGGCTATATATCTGGCGCGCACGTAAATCCTGCACTCTCTATTACTGCTGCATTAATAGGTCATCTACATTGGAGACTACTACCAGGATACATAATTGCTCAAATGGCTGGATCTGCTCTGGCAGGACTATCTCTACTATGGCTTCTTGGAAATCATGCTGATATCGGCGCTAATCTTCCAAATACTGAGCTTGATATATCACTCGGAGCGATAATTCTAATCGAATTCTTTCTATCATTTTTCTTAATGTTAGTTGTAGCATCCGTAGGTCTAGATAAGCGTTCTCATGGACCCTTAGCCGGTATAGCAGTTGGATCTGTTGTGGCAATTGAAGTAATGCTAATGGGACCTATTGCAGGTGCAGCAATGAACCCTGCACGTGCTTTTGGGCCGTACTTAGCTAGAGGAGATTTTGATACTTACTGGATATATATAATTGCACCAATTGCAGGTATGATTACTGGTGGATTTGTTTATCGCTTAACTCACAACCAAAAAATAAATTAGTTATATATAGATTACTTACCTATAAATTTTTATCTTTTTATTTTTTGATGGGCGTGATGACTCCCCCAATCATTATAGCTTTCTATATCATCAAGATTAGTATCAGGTATTAATGTATCAAGGTAATATGCGAAGTCAGAGTTATTTAATGGCCTAACCTTAATTTCATAAGACTGGATTTTACTTAGACCGCTATCAACTATATTAGGTATTTCAGGATTCATCTCTGCCAACATCTTTGCTGTAGCCTCCTTGCAAAGTCTAGAAATTTCTCTTCCAGTGAGTCGCTCAGATTTTTTAGCTAATGCACTATAAGAAACAGAACTACTATCAATTGGTAAACCCCTACCCTCTAGATGAATACGAAAAATTTCAATACGTGCATCAGTATCAGGTAAAGTAATCAATATCCGCCTTTCAAAACGGGAAAGTACAGCCGCATCAAGATCCCAAGGACGATTAGTTGCACCAATTGTCATTACTAGATTTTTATGTCCTTTTTGAGAAAATCCATCTATCTCCGAGAGGATACTTGCAAGCATCTGCTGATGATAAAGCTGACCATCTATCCCTCGGCTTTTACAAAGAGCATCAAATTCATCAACAAATATAATAGAGGGCCTTCCATCTTTTGTAAATTTTCTAGCAACACGATATAAGGTACTTATTAACTTACCACTTTCTCCCACCCATTTACTAACAATTTGACTGGCCTTAACATTAAAGAATGTTGCATTAAGTTTATTTGCAATTGCACAAGCCAATAGAGTTTTACCAGTACCGGGCGGGCCGTAAAACATGATATTCTGCCAACCCTCAATTTCAATTCCATCAGGGTTCTTTGCCATAGCAAGGCCATAATGAAACTTGAGTTCGTTTTTAAGTTCGCTAAGTCCTCCAATAGAATCCCAATCTATCTTTCGGGGGGTATCATCGATAAGCAGAAGAATCTGCTGTTCCTGTAAATCGCTTTCTTCGTCAGAATATACGATCTCATCAGCCGGCATTTCACTAGGTTTAATTCTACCAAGATCAGCACGCCCTGTCGTTTCTAGAGAACGGGAGCGCTGTTTATACTCAGCTGCACGAATACTCATAGCGCGCCTTTCCTCCGCATCTTCAATTAATTCTAAAGCCTGATCAGCAAACTGAGCAGCCTTCTTATACGAACGAGCTGCATCTGATACCTTACCTGCCTGCATTCTAGTGCTGGCCTCTGAAAGCATCCGCTCTATAGATTTACGCAGTGCGTCGGAACCCTGGCGACTCATGATATAGATATCTCCTAATTAGTATTTTATAGACTCACTCACTACGCCAATTTTTCATTAATTTATTTGAGGGTAGCGTTTCATTAAGAAGCTTATTAGCTGTTTCTCTTCCTGCCACAGGTAACCCCTTTTTATCAAGTAAGCCGATTTGAACAAGAACTGATGCCTGATCCCAATAAATATGCTCATTATAAAGCTTACCGCCTCTGAAACATACTATCGCTACTAAAGGTATTTCAACGTAATGTCCCGTTGCCTTAACTCCTGGAAGCATCCAATCTATTTCTTTATCGTGAGTAAAACAAAATAAAAGTTCATCTACCACCCTATCAGAGCCAATAGTTCTAGATATTGGTATCAGTTTTGTATCCTTGGGATTTGCAAAAATGAAATGCTCAGTATAGAACCTTTTTAGGTCATTATACCCAACCCCTCCAGTCATTGTAGGAATATGATTAACATAAGGCTGAGGAACCATAGTATCCATTGTAGCTTCAACATTTCGTGTCATAAATTCATACTCGCAATGTTTGTCCCATAACTCAGAAAGATTAAAATAAGGACCCATCTCTTTCCTAAACAAGGCAATAGATCTGGAATGGGCCATGAGACTATCTGATTTTGAAAATTCATTACGATCAGAGTTAGCGAATCCATGGCCAGCGTCTGGATATTCATAAAATTCCACGCTTTGAATATAAGCAACTGTATCTTTAATTTTTTTAATAGCTTCAATTGAAATATGCTCATCAGATCCACCATAATGTAGAGCAAGTGGACATTTAATGTTCTTTAGCATGTGCAAAGATTTTTCTATCCCAACTCCGTAGTAGGAAACTCCACAATCTATATAAGATCTTTCAGCAGCTAAAAAAACCATCTTACCCCCAAGACAAAAGCCAAGGGCGCCCACCTTTCCAACACATTCGTTGATTTTTCTAAGCGCCTTTACACTTAGAGCTATATCCTCAAGGGCATTTTCTTCATCAAATTTTTGGTAAAAGGCCAAAGCCGCTTTCATTCCATCAGTTGAGTAGTCAAGTTCGACCCTTTCCTTTATTCTCCAAAATAAATCAGGAGCTAAGACTACATAACCCTCTTCAGCATAATAGTCTGCAACTCTCCGGATACTATCATTGACCCCAAAAATTTCTTGAATCAGTAAAATTCCAGGTCCACTTCCACTACTTGGCTTAGATAGATAACCACCGAAATCAGCTCCGTCAGTGTTTTTTATAGATATCCAACTTCCTGACATTACAACTAAACCCCCTCATTATCACAAAGATATACTTTATCTTGTTTAGTAATTAAATCTCCAATAGAAAGTAATCCATGCTACCTTCTGCATATTTAGTGTATTAACATAAACTTGACAGTATAATTCAATATTTGCTCAGGCATACTAGTAAACTATAAGACCAAAATTAAAGGGAGACAAAGGATTATGGCTAAGAAAAACGCAGTTGTAGTCGGTGGCCTCGGAATTATCGGTAGGCATATTATTTCAGCTCTTGAGAATGATGGGGGATGGAATATTACTACTTTATCTAGGCGTAAGCCAGATTTTCGTACAAAGGCCAGGGCTATTCAAGTAGATTTACTCAATAAAAAAGAAGCCGAGAAAAAACTAGCAAAATTAAGCAATACTACACATATATTTTATTCTGCATTAGCAGGTGGAATAGCAGCAGAAAATGTTGAAGGAAATGTTAATCTTGTCAAACATTCTGTCGGTTCGATAGCACCAATAGCACCAAAACTAGAACGTGTTGTTCTTAGTCAAGGCGGAAAGTTCTATGGATGTCATTTAGGTCACCATAAGACGCCATCTATAGAAACCGACCCTCGCCATATGCCGCCCAACTTTTACTATGATCAACAAGATGCATTAGCTCGACTTCAAAGAGGAAAAAAATGGTCATATTCACTAGTTAGACCAGAGGTTGTCGTAGGTTTTGCGCCTGGGATCCCACTCAATTTTTTTGCTATTTTAGCTATCTATGCCACAATATGTCGTGAGTTAAAAATACCATTAAACTTCCCTGGTCCTGATGCCGCTTTTAATGCCTTAAACCGCTATACTGACGCTGAATTACTTGGTCGTTCAATGTTATGGATGGCCTCAGAACCAAAGTGCGCAAATGAAGTCTTTAATATGACAAATGACTCAGGTTTCAGGTGGGCTAACGTTTGGCCTAAAATTGCTGATTATTTCGGATGTGAGATGGGTGTTTGTATGCCTATGCAACTCTCAATGTTTATGGAAGATAAGAGGCCAGTCTGGAATAAAATTATGAAAAAACATAATTTAAAGGCAGATATTTATGAGAATCTATCCTGGGAATTTGCTGACTGGAACTTTAATCGTACATGGGACACGCTTCTTGAAGACGTCAAGCGTATCCAATACGGATACCATGAAGTGATGGACAGTTGGGAATGCTTCAAAGGAACATTTGATAAGATAAAGAAAAACAAAGGTATTCCAAATATTAAATAGAATGATATCACAGGCAACGGCATGAATTAATTTTAGATCGTGCCGTTGCCCAGGAATCTATTTCATTTAAAGTATCTGGAGTATATAAAATTTCTCTTACCCTAAACCACACAAGCCAATCTGTTATATGGATGATTGGGACACTATTTTCGTTCACTTTAATGGCAATATCCGGCAGAGAACTCGCTAACGATTTTGATACTTTTCAAATATTGTTCTGGCGTAGCGCATCCGGTGTTGCGATTGTTATACTAATTATTTCATTTCGTGGAACTAAAGAACTAAAAACAAATTACTTGGGTAAGCACGTTGCACGTAATTTGATCCACTTCGTCTCACAATATGGATGGTTTTATGCCATAGGTATTATTCCATTAGCTAAAGTTTTTGCGATCGAATTCACAACTCCAGTTTGGCTAGCTTTAATAGCAATGCTATTTTTAAAAGAACGAATATCTAAAATCCGGTGGTTGGCTATCGGTCTTGGCTTTATAGGAGTTCTAATAATTACTCGCCCCGGACTAGAAACTTCAGGATATGGAGAAATTGCTGTTCTTGGCTCAGCTATTGGTTATGCCGTAGTTTACGCAATAACTAAATCGATTTCAGATAAAGATAGTCCATTATCCATACTTTTCTATATGGTTATTATTCAGACCCCCATAGCACTGGCTTTGTCTATAGAAAATTGGAGCTGGCCT
>DBHM01000013.1:92078-102952 GCA_002296185.1 Alphaproteobacteria bacterium UBA828 | reverse complement strand
GTATTCATAACTCCATGAATAAATCCGACTCGCATCCATTCTGTAATTAATTCTGCTTGTTTAATTATAACTTGTTCTAGAAGTGACAAGGGGGCAGATTCAGTTATTTTTGCCTCTGGATAATGTCGAGCGATGGTGTAGTCAGTTAAACAATTCAAAGAATCTATATCTTGACTTGCGGCACTATATTGAAATGTTCCTACTCTTAGGTGGCTACTTGCAGTACGTGTAAGAATAGCTCCAGGAAGGCGAGTCTCGCGACTTATGGTTTCTCCTGTGCTTACAACTGCCAGACTTCGAGTTGTTGGTATTCCTAGCGAATACATAGCCTCACTAATCAGGTATTCTCTTAGCATTGGTCCTAGTGCAGCGCGTCCATCACCATTTCTTGAATAAGGAGTTGGGCCAGATCCCTTTAGTTGAATATCAAATAGTTTTCCATCTTTGGCTTTAACTTCACCAATAAGTATAGCCCTTCCATCACCTAGCATTGAAAAGTATCCAAATTGGTGACCAGCGTATGCTTGGGATATAGGCGTAGAGTCAGACGGGAGATTATTACCGGAAAAGGTTTGAGCTATAAAATTTTCATTTATATTTTTATTATATAAACCCAATATATCTGATAATGGTTCATTAAAGACTATTGTCTTAGGGTTTTTGACTGGCGTCGGCTGTGTGTAAGAAAAAAATATATCAGGTAATCTTACATAGCTATTTAATAATTTTTCATTAAATATTTCCATAGATTTATCACCTAAAGCTTAGGTTGAGTTTCTTCGGCCCATTGAAGACTTTCTATATTTTTTAACCATTTTTGTAGGTTAGGTCGTCCTTCTTGCCAATCGAAATTTATATATTCGTTTTGTGGGCCATGGAGAACGCATGTTAGAATGATTTGAGCCATATTTAATTCTCCAGATAAGATAGGATTATTTATTTCTTTTTCAAATAAATCTGCAAGTCTGTAAGCTCGTTTATATTCATGCTCCATTATTTTCATAGATCTTTCTGATATTGATCGATATTTAATTTCCCTCCAGATTAGACTAGTGCCGTCAAGCATACTTCTGGCTGTAGATTCCAATCTCATATGTTCTAAACAAATATCTTTACTATTTGGGTGAAGTGAGGGATTCTCGTCCAGATGATCCATGTACCAGCATATAAGGCGAGAATCTTCAATTATTGATCCATCTTTAAGAGACATAGCAGGAACTCGGCCTGATGGATTTATATTGTAGTAGGGACTATTTTTGAGCCTGGTCTTTACCACTTCCAATGAAATAAGCTTTTCAAGTTTTTTTTGTATACGAACAATCCTTGCTATCCGTCCGTAGGGACTTGTCAGTGTTAAATAAAGGTTCAATTGTTTTTCTCCTATAAATGCATATATATGATAGTGATTTATAATTAAAATATAAGAAAAAATATATATAGTTAAAAATTATAGTAATGTTATTTTTTATTTAGTATTTAATAATTGTTACATAGAAAATTATTTGGGAGTAATTACTTTAGATATTAATGGGATAATCGTTCATATTTTTATGTAATTTAATGGAGTATAGGGGTTATGAATAAAAATGTTACAAATTTGAAAAATTTTGGAATTGAAAAAGAATCTACAACTCATCCATATGCCGCAGAAGAATTAGTACTTGAATCAATTCCAAGTGATGAAAGGCTATGGGTGCCGATGGTTGACGGGGTTTGGTTCAGACCCTTGATGTTTAACACTGTTCAAGGTGGATGGTGTCATATGATAAGGGTGAGAAAGGCAGGAGTTGTTAGTCGACATAGACACCCTGATCCAGTTCATGGCTTGGTTATAAAAGGACAATGGAGATACCTTGAGCATGATTGGGTTGCTAAAGAAGGTACTTACATTTTTGAGCCTCCAAGTGAAACACATACCTTAGTTGTTGATGAGGATACCCCTGAGATGATTACATTTTTTCATGTTTCAGGGTCTCTACATTATGTGGATGAGTCTGGACAGGCTGTAGGATTTGATGATGTTTTTACTAGAATAGACCTCGCCAGTAAGCATTATGAAAACGTTGGCCTTGGTGCGGACTATGTTAAAAGATTTGTTCGCTAATCTACAATTTTTCATAATTTTATTCATAATGTTGACTCTGTGTTATGGTAATAGTCAAGCAATGGAGAAAAGAGAGTTTGAAGCCTTGGCTAATATGGGTCTTGATCTCAGTAACCCTAATGATGGCAGTTACTTTGCACTTCGTTGTTCAGCGCTTTCAGCGGCCCAATTTCGTGTACTATATCATGATCTTCCAATACAAAAAATGGCAAAAGAACTTCATGAAAAATTCTTTGTTGCAGCGGTAAAGAGTTATTTTTTAGGTTCAAATGAACCAAACAAGAGAGAATTAGAGGAATTAGCTGATAAAGTCCTTATTATGACTAATCATTATTCAGAAATAATGGATCAAAACTATCAAGAGACGGGCTCTCATTTTGATGGGAGTGATATAACAGAAAATGATACAAAAGATTGTAGTGTCGCTGGTCAGGACCTTACAAAGTAAATCCTGAATATATATAATATTTTAATATTTTTTTAATTAGCTTATATAAATAAAATAATGACGAAAATTAATTGTATAGAAGATCAAAGAGTTAGAGCGCAAAAGTTTGTTCCACGTATGTTTTATGAATATGCTGATGGTGGTTCATGGGCTGAAGACACTTATAGAGCCAATGAAAAAGATTGGAAAAAAATAAAGTTTAACCAAAAAGTTGGCGTAGATGTGGGGACTCGGGAGACATCTATGAATATGCTTGGTAAAAAACTTATTATGCCAGTTGCACTTTCTCCTGTTGGTTTGATAGGGATGCATAGAGCTGATGGAGAAATTCATGCTGCTCGTGCCGCGGAAAGATTTGGTGTCCCTTTCACTTTGTCGACTATGTCTATTTGTTCTTTAGAGGATGTCGCTAAAAATACAAAAGAGCAGTTTTGGTTTCAGTTATACGTCATGCGTGACCGAGAGTTTATTGGAAGACTGATAGAGAGGGCAAGAAATGCCAACTGTTCGACTCTTGTTGTTACTGTAGACTTACCAATACTTGGTAATAGATATAAAGATCGCAATAATGGATTAAGCACCCCCCCTAAGATGACATTAAAGAATATATTAAATTTAATTACAAAGCCAAGTTGGTGCTTTGAAATGAGTAAAACTAAACGTCGTAACTTTGGTAACGTCGTTGGTCATGTTAAGGGTGTGAATGATATGTCTTCTCTAGCGGACTGGGTTAGTAGCCAGTTTGACCCCACTTTAACATGGGATGACCTTGCAGAGATAAGAAAGGTGTGGGACAGAAAGCTTGTTATTAAGGGGATTCTAAACCCTGAGGACGCAGAGTCAGCTGTCAGTATCGGTGCTGATGCTATTGTCGTTTCTAATCATGGTGGCCGTCAACTTGATGGAGCTATATCAACAGTCCAGGCTTTGTGTCCAATAGTCGATCGTGTTGGTGGTAGGGTTGAGGTATGGGTAGATGGTGGAATTCGTTCTGGACAAGATATACTAAGAGCCATTGCCCTTGGTGCAAATGGAGTCATGATTGGGCGCGCATACTTATACGGGTTAGGCGCCTCAGGAGAAGAGGGAGTATTGCAGACATTGAACATTATGCTTAATGAATTAGATTCTACTATGGCATTATGTGGTAGTTCAAATCTCAGGGATGTAGATAAGTCAATACTTTGTGACCTCTAATAATAAGGAATTTAGGAAAAATAGATCAATTCTATTAGGTGTTTAGTCGTTTTTATAGTTGCCTAATATTGCTTTGATTATTTTTTTTCTGATAAATCCAGGAATAGGTGCTAGTAAAATACGTAAACATATCCAAATTATTAGTTTCATTAGTATTTCTCCTCTTAAAACATAGAAATTATAGTATAAAGAAAAAGAAAAGCTGTAATTGCCAATAAAAATTATATTACACTATTAGTTAAAATATATATAAAAGATATTATATCTTAACATATTTCAAAGACGGAGACTGAAATGTTTATAACCCGTTTGAGTGCTTTGGTTTTATTTTGTGCAGCAATGTTTGCCCTTTTCGGACTCGGATATATTCTCTAATTAAAATATACTGTTCCCATGTATTTCTTTGAATAGAATATTAGGGTCATTACTCAAAATATAAAGATACACTACCATATTTTCCAAAGTCACATTCTACATTATCTTGCGGTTTGCAATGTATAACATCAGTTGTGCTTCCAGTAGTTATTATATCACCAGCCATTAACCCAAGCCCACGCTCATTTAAATGTTCTACTAGCCAGAAGATTACGTTCCATGGGTCTTCAAGAACATTTTTACCAATACCTTGACTTACTATATTGTCATTTACTTTTATGATAACTTCAGCATCCGATAGATTTCGAGGTAAGGGTATTTTTATTGGACTACCAAGAACCAGGATCCCACTTATTGCGTTATCTGCGATTAGGTCTGGCGCGGAAACATTTAACCAGTTTTTATAACGAGAGTCTGGGAGCTCGATAGCCGGTAGAATAGTGTCAATTGAATTATATATTTCTTCTCGTGAATATGAAGTACTGCGAGGTGGAAGTGTTTTGCCAATTAAAAAATCAAATTCCGCCTCTATGGCATAAAAATTTACTGTATTTTTTGGTATTATTGCTGGACCTTGTAAGATGAATGGTTCAAGGATCCTTCCAGAAAAGGGCATATCTACACCAAAACGGGCTTGAACACTTTTATTTGTCGCTCCTACCTTGTATCCTCTTAATTTAGCCCCTGATACTTTAACTAACTGATCTTGAATTATATAGCCATCCTCAATAGTCTCTGCCCTGAGACTTCTTGGTAAGGAATCTATTTGTTTTTTGTTATTATAGGCATCCCATAGAATATTAGCTGCCTTTTTAGCTTGATCGTGATTCATGGGTGTGTATCTTTCAAACTTAGTGGAATGTATTAATAAATGCTTAAATTTAGAGAAGTATATATAGGTCAGCAATAATAAATTTCAAAAGATGATAAATTTCTTGCTTTTTACACCACCTTTGTTAGATCCTATTAGGAATTAATAATAGTTAACCCACATAAATTATCTGGGGAATAATTTTTATCTCCCCATATTAACTTATAAATTTCGGAGTTAGATAAATGCTTCATAGTTTAATTAGAGGTCTTGAGAATATTGTAGATATTCCAGATACAGATGCTCATTGTGATATTCCATGTAAGATATATGACCCATCATCTTCTCAAATAGCTGCTTTATCAGTAGCACGTATAATGGATATAATTAAAGAGACATCAGAATCTGATAAATCTGATGTTGAGATTCAGAATACCATAGCACGGTGCGTCGTAAGGAAGGAAGAGGAGGCTGAGAAGGTAAAGCACGAGGTCAGAATAATTTGGGGTGACTATTGTAAGGCGCCGCAAAAGGAGGCTTTCCCTGAGATCGATGATTTAGTTCATGGTATCATGCTTAAGGGTAGTGCATGTAAGCAGGGAGTTTCAAAGAAAGATGCAGAAGACTTAGTGGATATGGTTAATAGGTTTGCTGAGATATTCTGGGCGACTAAGGATATTAAAACCAAAAGGCAGACTTGCCCTTATCCTCCAAGTTTAGAGACTGTTTATCCAGTACTCTGATTATCTTCATATGGTATTCCGCTGGAAATTACTTAAGGTTCACGGCGACAGTATGGTCCCCATTCTAAGGAATGGGGACTATATAGTTGCGAAAAAAATCAAACTAGGCGACAAAATTAAGAAAGGAGATTATGTAGAAGTATCACACCCTGATTTTGGCTCAATACTTAAAGTCGTTAAATCTCTAAATAAAAAATATATTCGTATAGAAGGTATTTCTCCATTATCAGCGGACTCTGATCAAATTGGTCAAATTCCATATAGTAATATTTCTGCCCGGGCCCTTTTTTGTATTTCTAAAAGAGGTATAATTAGACTTTAATTTTATTTATCAAAATTAATATTAGAGATAAATATAATTAGAATTTAAGATGAGTTCTCTATCATATTTGCTTGTAAAATTTCTATCCAATATCCGTCAGGATCTTCAATGAATGCTAGTCCTTTCATTTTTCCATCATCTGGTCGTTTAACAAACTTGACACCAAGTTTTTCGAATCTCTCTGCTGCTTTATAAACGTCAGGGACAGTAAAACCTATATGTCCAAAACCTTGTGGATCAGAATTACCATTGTGGTATATAGGACCTGTTTCATTTTCTGTGCCCCAATTATGTGTGAGCTCTAACATGGAACGTTGACTAAATGTCCATGTAGTTCTTTGATTATCACCTGAAGGAACAGAGTCATCGTCAACATCTCCAGGAAGGCCCAGGAAGTAAAGAGTGAATTTCATTTCAGGAAAGTCAAGTTTCCTATATAGTTTCATACCAATAATTCTAGTGTAAAAATCCAAAGATACTCCAGGATCTTTAATCCTTAGCATTGTTTGGCTAAAGATATATTCTTGTGTTTCTTTATCAATGTCTTCGCAAAGTCCCGGAGCTTCCTCGTGGTGGCGTGGCATAATTATTCCCTTTCATTTAATTTAATAGATTTATCTAACTTTAATAAGAAGATTAGATATAGTGAAGGTGTTAGAAAAATTATTTTTGAAGTATATGGTATACATATTTGAAGATTGAACCTATTGAGGGGTTTGGGGAAGTTAATTTATAATCTCAAAACCCTCAAACTGTGGATGCCCTAAATACAAGTTTTTGTGTGTTCCTGCTCCCTTATGTGATTTTCTAAAAGAATCTGACTTTGTCCAATTTAAGAAACTTTGTTTGTTTTCCCAAGTAGTGTGAGACGCGTAAAGAGTATGCGTATTAAAAGATTCTCCACGAAGTAACGAAAAAGATGTAAATCCAGGAACAGAATCTAGATTAGATTCACGATTTCGCCATAAATTTTCAAAATCATTTTCTTTTCCCAAAACAACTTCAAAACGATTCATTGCAATGTACATAATTATTTTCCAAAAAAAAATAGTAGTTACTCAAAGCAATAAAAGTATTAAGATTTTAAAAGAAGTTAGCGACTAATATTTATGATATATAATTAATACATAAACTAGGTAAGTGGCTTAAGGTCTTTCAACTCTTCTTCCGTAAAGAGTGTAGAGACTGCCATAAATCTTAGACCTAATGGTATTTCTAATGAAAAACTTGAACCGCGACCTTCAACAATATCAATACATACGTGCATATGTTTATAATATTCAAACTGATCTGGTGCCATATAGAAGTTACAGCCGTGGATCTCCCCAAGGCATACGTCACGTCTTCCTATTAAAAAATCTCCTTTTTTAAAACACATAGGCATTGATCCATCACAGCAACCACCACTTTGGTGAAAGATTAAGTCCCCATGTTTAGCCCGCAGTTGGTCTATTATCTCTGAAGCTGAATCCGTAACTGATACTCTTTCTACTGGCATATTTTTTTTCCTAATAGGGTTAATAAGGACGGCGAATAAATTCACCGTCCTTAAAAATTATAACCTAAAAGAATCCTAACTTATCTTTGCTGTAGGATGTAATAACATTTTTTGTATGTCTATAGTGGTTAAGCATCATCTTATGAGTTTCACGACCAATACCTGATTTTTTATAACCACCAAATGAAGCGTGGGATGGGTAATCATGATAACAATTACACCAAATACGACCAGCTTCGATTCCTCGTGCCATAGATTGCATTTGATGTATATCACGTGTCCAAACACCTGCACCAAGACCATAAAGTGTATCATTAGCTATTGCTAAAGCTTCTTCTTCATCTTTAAAGGTGGTTACACTTACAACTGGACCAAAAATTTCCTCTTGGAAAACTCTCATCTTATTATGGCCCTTAAAAACAGTAGGTTTAATGTAGAATCCATTTGGATGTGCGGGGTTATCAAATTTTTCTCCGCCAATCAGCACTTCTGCACCTTCCTGTTTTCCAACATCAATATAATTAAGAATCTTTTCATATTGATCGTTAGATGCTTGGGCACCCATCATTGTAGAATCTTCTAACGGGTCACCCATTTGAATCGCTTCTACTCTTTTAAGGCACTTAGCCATAAATTCATCATAGATATTTTCTTGAATGAGTGCTCTTGATGGGCATGTGCAAACTTCCCCCTGATTAAGTGCAAACATTACAAAACCTTCTATTGCTTTATCTAAGAACGCATCATCGGCTGCTGCTACACTTTCAAAGAAAATATTTGGAGATTTACCGCCAAGTTCAAGTGTTACAGGTATTAGATTTTCTGATGCGTATTGCATAATTAGACGACCTGTTGTTGTTTCGCCTGTAAATGCAACTTTCTTAATATCTGGATGTGTTGCTAGAGGTTGACCGGCCTCTGGACCAAACCCACTTACAACATTAACAACACCAGCAGGAATAAGATCACTAATTAATTCCATCAGAACTAAAATTCCAGCTGGGGTTTGTTCCGCTGGTTTGATTACAACACAGTTTCCTGCAGCTAATGCTGGAGCAAGTTTCCAAGCAGCCATTAAAATTGGAAAGTTCCAAGGTATAATTTGTCCAACAACACCAAGTGGTTCATGAATTTCTTGGGTAACGCGCGTAGCATCAAGATCAGATGTTTCACCTGATTCTGCACGAATAGCTGAACCAAAGTATCTGAAATGATCTACAGTAAGGGGCAAATCTGCAGCTTTAGTTTCCCTTATTGCCTTACCATTATCCCATGTTTCAACAAGAGCTAAGTCTTCGAGGTTTTCCTCAATTCTATCTGCAATTTTCATAAGTAATTGGCTGCGTTCGGCTGCGGAAGTTTTGTTCCAGCTACTTGCTGCCTTCCATGCTGCTCCTACAGCTAAATCAATATCCTTTTCATTCGATTTTGCAAATCTCGCAATGAGGCTATTGTCTATGGGTGTATTGTTTTCAAAATATTCACCGTCTACTGGGGCAACCCATTCACCACCAATAAAATTTTCGTATTGTGCTTTAAAATCTGGTCTTCCATATGCCACAGCGCGTCCTCCCGTATTGTAGCGTATTAATTATGAAAACTATAAGGCGCTCATAAAAAGGGCTCCTAGCCTATGAGTCTTTGTTTAAGGCCCTAGTTTATTACCCTATTAAAATGGCAAATAGAGATATATTCAACACAATAGTAGAATTTAATTAGTATTTTATGGATAAGGTGGACCAAAACGTGAAAATTCTATGAAAACTTTTAAATTTTTGAGGCGTTATTTTGAATTATTATTTGAAAAAGGGCATAATCTCATTATGGAAATTTTCCATATCATCTAAACATTGATTAATACAATCCCTTACAAAGTTTAAAACTAAATGAGTAACACCAAGTTCTTTCATGAACTTTATATCTTTTATAGTATCCTCGTAAGGCCCTGAAAAAAAAGTATCTTTATTTCCAGTCGGTGACTTTCCACCATACCATGCGGCCCAATAGGCTATATCAAAAGGTTCGTCATTATTACCTTGTTCTTTTCTATAACTATTTAATCTTTCTATGCCTTTTTTTAGATGTTCAGGTGTATCTAAAGGATGTTTTGCATTGCATCCTACAGGAAACCATCCATTTCCTAATTTAACAGCTCTTTTTATTGCAAGTGGTCCCTCGCCTCCGATCCAAATAGGTGGATGCGGAACTTGAGCAGGACGTGGTGCAAAATGGATGTTTGATAAATTCGCATAGTTTCCATTAAAGCTTGGCTCATCTTTTGTCCAAAGCTCTTTGTAAATTTTTATGTATTCATCTGTAACCTTTCCTCTATCTTTAAATGGAGGAGCGCTGACAGTTATAAACTCTTCTTCCAGCCAACCAGTGCCACAGCCTACAATCACACGGCCGTTAGATAATGCATCAATTGAAGATATTGTTTTAGCTGCGAGTATGGGGGGGCGGTTAGGTATAACAAGAACAGCAGGTAATAGTTTAATCCTATCAGTTATTGCGGCTAAGTATGATAATAATGTCAAGGGTTCAAACCAATTTCCATCAGCACATGCTGTGCTAGCGCTAAGACTGCCATCAGAGCCATACGGATACTTAGAATTTATTGTGCGTGGAAAAACAATATGATCGGGTACGGTGAGAAGTGAAAAACCTAACTTCTCACCGTGTTTAACAATTTTTTCTATGTTTTGTTTATTTGCTAGAGGTCCCCCGGTATGGACATTAAAGCCAAAAAGCACTTTTTCCTCCCTACAAAATTTAAAGAGAAATATGTTGCTAAACTATCATTGCTGTTTATTCAAGCATTCTTGAAAATTATTAGCCATATTTCTAATTAGCGTAAAATAAAGCTGAGGGCCGGGAGTTATATCTCTACCAATAGGGTCAACAACATAAACTTGATCATCAGGTAGTATATTAAGTTTTAAGACCTTTGGTTTATCTTCAGGAAGTGTAAATATACATACATTACTATTATTTCTTGTATACTCTACTACCTTAGCAAGGCGTGAGGCGCTTATATCTGTGTGGTGTGCTGGAGAAACTGATCCTTGTGTAGAAAGTCCGTAACGTTTTTCAAAATAATAATAGGCATCATGGGAGGCAATAAACTTTTTATCTTTTACAGAAAGCAATATTTTTTCGATATCTGTATGAAGCTGATCTAAGTTTGTAAGGGTATTTTTCTTATTATTCATATATATATCGGCGTTTTCGGGATCAATTATAACTAGATGTCTTGTAACTAACTTAACTGCCTTCTTTGCGATTATTGGATCTAGCCATACGTGCGGGTCATATATTGATTCAAAGTGGTGACCATGTTCGTCTGCATGTTCGTCGTGGTGTTCGTCTGTATGTT
>DBHM01000013.1:84421-91692 GCA_002296185.1 Alphaproteobacteria bacterium UBA828 | reverse complement strand
TGATGACCGTCGTGGTGTTCGTCTTTTAATGGAAAATTGCTATGATCTCTCGATTTAATTTTTACTATTGTTTCTGATTCAAGCATTGACAAAGATTTAGCCTTTGTGGCTAACGAGGATATTGGTTTCAATAATGAATGCTCAAGTTCTCTACCTATCCAAACAACTAGATCAGAATTTTGTAGAGCCTCAGCCTGAGAAGGTTTAATAGAAAATGAATGAGGGTTTTCATTGCCTTTTAGTAATAATGTTGTTTTCTCAGAGTTTCCTGTAATATTTAATACAAGAGAATGAAGTGGTGCAATTGAAACAACTACATTTGAATAAGCCCATAAGGGTTTGATCAAAGCTAAATTGACTAATATAAAGGCTGATAAGAATATTATTTTTGGCATTTCCATTCTCATTGTAAAATTGTTAAAAAAAGTCTAAATGTAATATTATAACATTTATAAATAGAAGGCAATATGGATTCTAGATCAGCTATGAAAGCGGTAACAAAAAAAAGTTCTTTAATAAATTTTGATAATGTAGGCCTCAGAATAAATGATAGATGGCTTGTGCGTGGCGTTGATATGACAATATCCTCAGGGGAAATAGTAACCCTGATTGGTCCGAACGGATCGGGAAAAACAACCACTGCAAAGTTAACATTAGGTATACATAAACCGAGCGAAGGTAATATTTCTCGTTCTACCGATACAAAAATAGGTTATTTACCCCAGAAAATTAATATGGACCCTTCTATTCCAATGACAGTTATTCGTTTTATGTGTTTAGTGAATAATCTTTCACAAGAACAAATCGAATATGCTTTAGAAATGACTAAAGTTAATCATTTAAAAAATAAACAGATTAGCAACCTATCTGGAGGAGAATTGCAGCGTGTAATGCTGGCCAGAGTATATGCATCTAAACCAAATCTAATTGTTTTAGACGAGCCTATACAAGGTGTAGATATTAATGGTGAGATTGCAATTTATGAGATTATCAAAAATATGTCTAAGGAATTAAACGCTGGAATACTCCTTATATCTCACGATCTCCATATGGTTATGGCTTCTTCAGACCGTGTATTATGTTTGAATGGCTATGTTTGTTGTTCAGGTACTCCAAAGGTCGTGGTTTCTAGTACAGAATATATAGAATTATTTGGCACTAGAGCCAGTAAGGAACTAGCATTTTATACACATAGCCATAATTCAGTCTCAGACGAATCTTATCATGCTGATAGTCAGCATAACAAAGCTGGTGAATCTCCTTAGGAGGCGGTGAGGTGGATGCCTTTTTTAGATGATTTTTTTATTCGGGCTCTCGTGGGAGGTCTTGGAGTTGCCATAATATCTGGACCTCTGGGTTGTTTTATTGTGTGGCGCCGATTGGCATATTTTGGTGATACAATCGCTCATGCATCATTACTTGGTGTGGCATTATCTATCTTGTTTGATACTAATACTACTTTATTAGTATTTATAACTGCTGTTTTCATATCAATTTTTTTATTAGTTTTAAGGCTTCGGGGTGATTTAGCAGGTGACTCAATATTGGGCATGCTTTCCCATTCTACTTTGGCTATTGGCCTTGTTATTATATCTTTTATGACATGGATTAGAGTTGATATAGGTGCATTTTTATTTGGTGATATATTATCCATGTCAAAAATAGATCTAATCATTATATATGTAAGTGGAGCAGTAATATTAGTTGTTACTATTGTTATATGGAAACCATTTTTTGCTATTACTGTTGACGAAGAGATTGCTAAGAGTGAGGGAATAAATACACGTCTAATAGAGTTTGTTTATATGGTTTTAATTGCTGCAACAATTGCTGTGGCAATTAAGCTCGTGGGTATTTTATTAATGGCTTCATTGCTAATAATCCCAGCACTGTCAGCAAGGAATCTTGTTACTTCTCCAGAAAAAATGGCCTTTATCGCCAGTATTATAGGTTGTATTTCTGTATGTTTAGGGCTTTATTCATCATTAAACTTTGATTCACCCTCTGGGCCAAGTATTGTTGTTGTTGCATTCTTTATTTTTCTATTAAGTCGTTTGTTGGTTCCTGTGTATCATCTAGTAAGGGATAAACTATCTAAGGAGTCTTAATTATGATGGAGCATTTACCTGATAAGCTTCCTAAATTAACAAAAAACCAAAATCTAGTTATGGGAGTATTATCTAAAGTAGACCATCCCATGAGTGCATATGCTATTCTTGACAGCCTCAAAGGAAATGGTCTAAGGGCACCATTGCAGGTGTATAGAGCTTTAGAAAGACTCGAGATGCTAGGACTAGTTCATAGGATTGAATGCATGAATGCTTTTGTTGCATGTCGTCATGACGCAACTAAAGATGATTCAATGGTTGCTTTTATTATTTGTAATTCTTGTGGGGATGTTAAAGAAGTTTCAGATAATTCAGTTGAAGTTGGTCTTCATAATGTTACTAAAAAGGCGGGTTTTATTTTACAGAAGCCTACTATAGAGCTGCAAGGATTATGTAGGTCCTGTAGATAAAGTTTATTCCCGATAAACTTTAGTAGAATATCGTCGAAGTTTCTCTGGGAGTATTCCATTCGGACTAAAGCGAAGAACTAGTAAAAGCACAAAACCCATAATTATCAAACGCATATGAGGTGCACTTCTTAGTAAATGTTCACGTATAGAGCTATCATCAGACATTCCTGAGGTAAGGGTATCAACAAGCCATAATCCTGCCGGTTCAGCTTCGACCCATATGAACCATATCAAGAAAGCTCCTACAACTGATCCAAGATTATTTCCCGAACCGCCTACAATCACCATAACCCAGATTACGAAGGTAAATCTTAAGGGAGCATAGGACGCAGGGGTAAACTGCCCATCAAGAGTTGTCAGCATTGCTCCTGCCATACCCATTATAGCTGCACCGAAAATAAACGTCTGTAAATGTCTTGCTTTTACATCTTTACCCATTGCTGAAGCGGCATCTTCATTATCACGTATTGCTCTCATCATGCGTCCCCATGGAGCATTAACCGCTCTTTGGGTGATCCAAATCAGAAGAGTTAAAAATAATAAAAATAAGCCCGCATAGCAGAGTTTAACAAAAATACTTGAAGCTTCCGTTAGGTTGGACCCAAGAAATTTAGATAAATCTATAAACCATGTGCTTTGTTGTAAGTCTATTTCGTAAGGGACAGGCCTTTTTAACCCAGTAACATTTTTTACACCTCTAGTAAGCCAATCTTCATTTTTTAAAATAGCAATAATAATTTCGGATATACCTAATGTTGCAATAGCAAAATAGTCAGCTCTTAAACCTAAAGAAATTTTGCCTATAACCCAGGCAGCTCCTGCTGCGAATGCGGCCCCAACAAACCAGGATATGATTATTGGGAGTCCAGCTCCACCTAGGTATCCAGTTTTAGCGCTATCAATAGATTCAATTGTGTCAACAGCAGGGTTAAAGAACATTCTAATCAAAAAATATCCAGCTATTATGGTTATGACTGTTAGAATATTGCGGAGGGTCCTGTTATGAATAAACTTCCTAATAAAAATTACTACTATAATTGTTAAGATTAACATTAGTAATGAAAGTCCCAAACTGATTCCTCCTGCTGACCATGCTTCAGCAACGGGAGATTCTGATATTAGAACTCCAGCTAGGCCTCCGAGTGCGGTAAAGCCCATTACTCCAACATTAAGAAGTCCTGCATTTCCCCATTGAACATTTAAACCTAAGGCCATGACACTTGAGACAAGACATAAATTAATAATTGATAAACTCACATTCCATGATTGTCCAAATCCAACAGATAACAGTCCAACGGCTATTAATATAAAAACAACTAATGTGCGATTATTTATTCTCAAATTACTCGACCCTTAAATATTCCAGTTGGCCTTACTAAAAGTACAACTACCAAGATAATAAAGGAAACAGCAAACTTGTAATCTGTAGACAGGAGCTGAACTAAGTTATTTGGTTCCCAGCTCTCAGGCACAAGATAGCGTAAAAATTTCTTATAAGCATAAGTGATAGTAACTTCAGAAAAGGCTACTGTGTATGCTCCTACAATAGCACCTAAGGGGTTTCCAATACCGCCTAGAATTGCAGCTGCAAAAATTGGTAATAAAAGTTGGAAGTAGGTAAAGGGTTTAAAACTTTTATCTAGCCCATATAATGTTCCAGCGACTGCAGCTAATGTGCCCGCAATTAGCCATGCATAAAAGACTACTTTTTCAGGGTCTATACCAGATAGAAGTGCAAGTTCAGAATTATCTGAATAGGCACGCATTGATTTTCCTGTTCTAGTCTTCTGTAGAAATATGAAAAGACTAATGACGACAGCTAGGGCAACGAAAAATGTAATTCCCTGCGATAGTTTTATAGCTAAACCTTCTTTAAGGCCTGTTGCATTTTTGAATTCTGTGACCTTAACAAGAAACTTAGCACCATCTATAAATCTTCTATCATCAGGTCCTATTACAAATCTAACTATACCGTTTAATAAAAACATTATACCTATTGAAGCAATCAAGAATACAACAGGGGCACTTTTTTTCTTTCGATAAAAACGATAAACTGATCGGTCAAGAAGTAAACTTACTAATATTGCAGAAATTATACCTAAAGGTAAGGCTATTAGTGCTGTGGGGAATGGAAATATACTGACACCTAAATCTTGTAGCAACCAAGTTGCTAAGATTACAAACATTGTCCCAAATGCCATAAGATCACCGTGAGCAAAGTTTGCGAATCTCAAAATACCAAAAATTAAAGTGACACCAAGAGCTCCAAGTGCAAGTTGGGACCCATAAGTAATACCTGGAATAATTACAAAGTTAGCGAATAAAACTAAAGCATTAAGTATGTCCATGAGTCCTAGCCTCCCAAGAAGGAACGGCGTACTTCTGCATTTTCAAGAAGAGATTTTCCTGTACCCTGAAATTTATTTTCCCCAGTTACTAATACATAACCCATATCTGCAATTTCTAAGGCTTGGCGTGCATTTTGCTCTACCATTAATACTGCCACACCTGCTTTTTTAATTGCTAGAATACGTTCAAACAGTTCAACGGTTACTAGTGGTGATACTCCAGCAGTAGGTTCGTCAAGCATTAAAACTGAAGGATTAGTCATTAAGGCTCGACCAACAGCAACCTGTTGTCTCTGGCCGCCAGATAATTCACCTGCAATTTGGTTTCTTTTTTCATGAAGGATTGGAAATAATTCAAATACCTGATCTTTAGTAGGTTTGATATTATCTTTTCTAAGATAAGCACCCATCTCAAGGTTTTCTTCAACAGTTAAGGTGGTAAAAACATTCTCTGTTTGCGGAACAAACGCCATCCCTTTTTTTACCCTTTGCTGGGGACTCAACATTGAAATATCTTCACCTTCGAGAAATATAGAGCCTTCTTTAATCATAATTAAACCAAAAATAGCTTTCATAGCTGTAGACTTACCTGCACCATTAGGCCCAACTATAACTGCTATTTGTCCGCGTTCGACTGAAATACTACAATCCCTTAAAATATCAACTGAGTCATAGCCTCCGGTCATATTTTGTGCTGAAAGGAAACTCATTAATTATCCGATTGGTCTAATTTAAGGCCTCGTCCTAGATAAGCCTCAATTACTTGCTCATTAGATTTTACTTCAGCAGCAGTGCCAGTGGTTAAGATTTTTCCTTCAGCCATAACAATTACTGGGTCACACATCCGCGTAATAAAGTCTATATCGTGCTCAATCATACAAAATGTATATCCTTTTTCTTGATTGAGTCTAATTATTGCGTCGCCTATAGAATTTAGTAGTGTACGGTTGACTCCAGCTCCCACTTCGTCAAGAAAAACTATTTTTGCGTCAGTCATCATTGTTCGTCCAAGCTCAAGAAGCTTCTTTTGGCCTCCAGATAGATTTTTTGCTTGTTCATTAGCTAAATGAATTATTCCTAGAAATTCTAAAACATCTTCAGCTTTGTCTCGTATAAGTGTTTCTTGACTACCAATAGATGATCTCCAAAAACATGCTCGTAATAATGACTCACCATTTTGATTTGGGGGAATCACCATAAGATTTTCTATTACTGTTAGTGATGAAAATTCATGGGCTATTTGAAATGTTCTAAGTAAACCTTTTTCAAAAAGTAGATGTGGGCTAAGGCCCGTTATATTTTCATCATCTAACCACACTGATCCTGATGTGGGGGGTAGCTTTCCGGCGATAATATTAAAGAGTGTTGTTTTGCCGGCACCGTTTGGACCGATCAACCCTGTAATTAGACCTTTTTCGAAGGTCGCGCTAACGCCGTTAACTGCTTGTAGACCACCAAATGACTTATGGATATTCTCAACTCTTATCATTGAGCTTTTCAGATATTATTGGATATTAGCTATATTAAAAGGTCTGAGCCCCAGAGAACTTATTATGCGCTCTGGGGCTATAAAAATTAATTTTTTAATGAACTCTAACGGTATTCCATTTACCGTTACCAACTTCTACTTCCTTGTATGAGCCAAAAGCCTCTCCAACTGAGGTAAACTCTACATTACTTGCTCCCTCATAATTAACTTGGCCACCATCAGCAAGTATTTTTAATGCTCTTGCAAGTTGACCTGGAAGGATATATTCGCCTGGAGCATTAGCTACATCCATTATTTTTGATTTAATAGCAGCACGGTCAGTTGACCCAGCGGCTTGCATAGCTAAAGCAATTAATGCTGCAGCGTCATAGGATTCGGCTCTAAACGGGCCATCACCATTGACACCATTTTTAGATGCGTGAGCTAAAAACATTTGAGCTCCTTCTGATTCAGAGCCAGGAAGTGTGCCAACGGTTCCGTTAAGACCATCTCCTATAGCATCTATGATTGACTGGCCAATCATACCATCTGCAACCATAAAGTTACTGAATGCTCCTGTATCAAGGGAAGTTTGAATGATATTCTTACCAGCTTGGTCAAGGTAACCAAATACCACAAGATGATCTGCTCCACTTGCAGCTAATGCGCCTACCTCTGCTGAGTAATCACCCTTACCTTCTTCATGTGAAGCTGAAATCTCGATGATTCCTTCAAAAGCATTTGCAAAACTGGAAGCTAATCCTTTACCGTAATCATTGTTTGTATAGGTTACAGCAACGCTACTAACACCTCTTGATTTGAGAACTTTTGCAACAACCTCACCTTGTCGTGCATCAGACGGAGCTGTCCTGAAAAAATATCCCTTATCATCTATTGTTGTTAGGGCTGGAGATGTAGCTGATGGTGAAATCATTAC
>DBHM01000013.1:0-84100 GCA_002296185.1 Alphaproteobacteria bacterium UBA828 | reverse complement strand
TGAAATCATTACAACACCATTTGGCACCGCAACATTATTTGCGATAGCTGTTGTAACTCCTGAGCAGTCAGCACCAAAAATAGCTGCTACTGATTCAGCTGATATTAAACGTTCTGCTGCTGCAGTTGCAGCTCCAGCATCGACACAAGTAGAGTCAGCTCTTACAGGTACTAGTTTTTTACCTCCTAAAAGTAATCCAGAATCTGAGACCTCCTTCATGGCTAATTCAGCTGAAGCAGCCATATCTGGAGTAAGTGATTCAATGGGGCCTGTAAATCCTAAGATAACACCAACTTTGACAGCATGTCCGTCAGCGTGTGCCGTATTTATAGCGCCTAGGCAGACAGCTAGAAATGCTGCTGCGGCAACAAATTTTAATGGGTTTTTCATTTAAATTTCTCCCAACCTTTTAAAGATTTTTCGGCTAAATTATATATGCCGATATATGGTTGTAACATTATACATTAGAGAAGGATAATTAGAATAACTAAACTTGTATAAGAATAATTAGACTTTAAATGTTTTAAATATAATTTATCCTTAAATATCCATAGGTTACTATAAAAAATATTTACCTAAGTATGGTTATTTATATCTAAAATTAATAAAAATTAACCATTATAAAATATTACAATATAGTTGGGGGTATGAAAATTATCTCATTGAATAAAAAAACAAATTCATTTTTTTCAGGTATTTCTTTAGCAGATCTTACAAATATTGCTTTAATTGCCCAAAAAGAATGGGGAATAGTCTCTAATGATCTTCGTCTAATTAAATATAGAGAAAATGCAATTTTCCAAACGACCATGATAGACGGTAATAAAGCTGTGATGCGAATTCATCGGCCAGGATATCATGGGAATCAAGAGATTTTATCAGAATTAAACTGGATGCGTGCATTAACAAAATCGGGAATATTAACTCCCGAGGTTATTCCTTCTTTAGATGGAAGAGACCTTGTTGTTTTAGATATAGAATGGTTATCAACACCTATCCAAGTTGATATGTTAGGATGGGTAGACGGTGAATTAGTTGGTTCACTTGAAAGTGATGGTCTAAGAATAGCAAAAAACAGACCTCTTAATATATATAGGCAGATAGGTTCTTTATTAGCTAAAATGCATGACCATGTTGAGTCATGGAATATGCCTAAAAGTTTTGTTCGTCATTCATGGGATATGAATAGTTTATTGGGTAGTGATCCTCTTTGGGGTAAGTACTGGGAATCTCCATTATTGGGTAAATACCAAAAAGATTTAGTGTTAGATGCTATGAAAAAAGCAAGTATAGAATTGCTTTCTTTTGACAAAAGCAAAAAGAACTACGGTCTTATTCATGCTGATTTGCTCCCTGATAATATTTTTATATCTAAACAGAACTTACTTCCAATAGATTTTGACGATTGTGGATTTGGATGGCATCTATTTGATTTATGTACGGTTACATTTTTCTTCTATGAGGAAAATAATTTTAATGAAATTGAAGAGGCGGTTCTTGATGGTTATACAATGCAGAGAACCCTTTATTATAATAATCCAGTAAATAGAGAGCTATTTTATCTATTACGTGGATTCACTTATCTCGGATGGGTTCATACCCGAAGAGATAATGATACATCAAAAGAAATATCTTCTCAGGTCATGTCTTCTGCATGCCTTATTGCTCAGAGGTATCTAAATAATTAGACATTAAAAAATTTACTTACTGAGTATTATCTGTTTACCAAAGTAAGCAAATTTTTTTGCTCTCTCCCCATAATCTTTAGCAGCCAATGAACTTGCATTCCCTGAAATTGATCTGGAGTAAACTCCTTGAGATATACTTGCTAGACGAAAGAAAGAAAATGCAAGGAAAAAATTCCAATTACTTGGAAAACTTGTTTTTGTTAGAGAAAAGTAATTCTCTAGATATTCTTCTTCTTCTGGTATTCCTTCTATTTTACAATTTTTTCCTTTTATTCCAAATAAATTATCCTCATCAATTGGTATATGCCAGGGAAGACAACTATATGCTAAATCAGCTAAAGGATGACCTATTGTGGAAAGTTCCCAATCTAAAACTGCAGAAATATTAATGTTTTTAGGATTAAAAATTATATTACCTAAGCGATAATCACCATGAACAAATGATTTGGGTGTTTCATTTGGACAATTTTCTTCGATCCATCCTATTAAAAAATCCATTTCTGGAATTTTCTCAGTTTGAGTTGATTCAAATTGGGATTTCCAAATCTTTATTTGACGTTTGATATAATTTACTGACTTTAAAGATCTAGATAAGGAATATTTATTAGGGTCTAATAGATGAAGATTTGCAAGTGTTGAAGATAAGGATAAGTAAATTTTATATCTAGTTTCTGGATTTTCAAAAGGTAACAAGGTATTAGTAAATACTTTACCTTGGATATATTCCATTATGAAAAATGGGGTCCCAATTACTGAGTCATCCTCACATAATGTGATCATCTTAGGCACTGGAACCTTAGAATTGAATAATTGAGACATTATGCGGTATTCTCTTTCTATTTGATGTGCCCCATAAACAAGTTCTCCATGAGGTTTCTTTCTTAAGACAAAGTTCCCATCTTTCGAAGTTACTAAGAATGTAGGATTGGATTGACCGCCTGGGAATTGCTTAAGACTTATGGGAGGAGATATCCCATAAGAGTTTATTTTAAGCCACGCCTCCAATTTAGATTTATCTACTAATTGCATTTATGATCTTTTTTTTATTATTTTCTCTTTTAACATTGTAGCCTTAAAGGCTGATTCTGAGTAAGTATTTTGTATTTTGTGGTATACTATTATGTAAGATATGTAAGGAGGGTAATAAATATGAGAAGATTCGGAAGACTAATCGAGAATTCTGAACTTTCTTCTATAACTTTTGACCATAATTCTAATATTAAGCAATTAATATACGATTTCGGAGTTATTTGTTTAAGATTCGAAGAGAAATTGACACCCGATAGGTTTCTAGAGATTGCTAGGTGTATTGGAGTCCCTAAGGAGCAATTACTAAGAGACCATCGATTATCTGGTTTCCCTGAAATCAGTATTATTTCAAATAAACAGAAAGATGTTCTTGGAAGCGGAAAAAAAATAGTACTAGGTAGTCATTGGCATACAGACGATTCTTATTTATCAAAGCCCACATCATTCACTCTTTTGCATAGTAATGTCATCCCAGGTGATGGAATGGGGGATACGGTATTTGCCGATACACAAGCGGCATGGTCTGAGCTGGATAGTGATTTTAAAAAAAATATATTAAAATTACGCGCAGTACATAAATATCAATCTCGTAGGAACAAATCTTTAGTGCCTTCACGTTCTAAAGATGAAAAGGATGAAAGTTCTGATGTTGTCCATCCGCTAGTCAGAGTTCTTCCGGAGAGCAATAAAGAATGCATTTATTTAAACCCTAATAGAATAGACCATATTTTAGATTTGCCTTTTCAAGAAGGTGACAAAATTTTAGATCAATTATTAGATTTTTGTACAAGTCCAAGGTTTATATATAAGCATAGATGGAAAGTTGGTGATGTTGTAATATGGGATAATAGAAGGTCTATGCATAAAGTTGAGTATAATTATGGCAACTCCTCTCGAGAGATGATGCGTATCTTATTAGAGGGATCAAAACCATAAGAGTAAATATATATATTTAAAAACTTTTAGGTCGTAAGGTTCATGCAAGATAGAGGTATTTTTGATTTTATAATTATAGGCGCTGGGTCAGCTGGTTGTGTTTTAGCAAATAGGCTTTCTAATGATCCAGGAACTAAAGTTCTGTTACTTGAGGCAGGTGGTCATGATAAATATTTTTGGGTAAATGTACCTATAGGCTATCTCTTTACTATGAATAATCCTCGAACTGACTGGTGTATGTCATTAGAGCCGGAAAGTGGATTGAATGGCCGTTCCTTAAAATATCCTCGTGGAAAATTACTTGGTGGATGTTCTTCAATAAATGGCATGATTTATATGAGAGGCCAGGCCAGGGATTATGATCAATGGCAACAGATGGGAAATATTGGATGGGGCTGGGATGAAGTTTTGCCATACTTTAAGAAGTCAGAAGATTATGCCCATGGTATCGATGAAATGCATGGTGTCGGGGGTGAGTGGAGAGTTGATGAGCAAAGGTTATCTTGGGAAATTTTATCAGCTTTTGAAGATGCTGCAGTAGAGATGGGAATACCAAGAACAAATGATTTTAATAGAGGCAATAATGAGGGTGTAGGATATTTTCAGGTAAATCAGAAAAAGGGTGCCCGATGGAGTTGTTCAAAAGCTTTCCTTAATCCAGTTAGAAATAGAAAAAACTTAGAAGTTTTGACGGGTGCTGAGGTATCAAAAATTAGATTTAATAACGATAGACAAGCAACTTCAGTAGAATATGTTCATAAGGGTCAATTTTATAGAACTGTAGCTACGCAAGAAATTATTCTCTCAGCTGGGGCTATAAAAACTCCACAAATAATGGAGCTATCTGGCATTGGCGATCCGGAAAAGCTTAAGCAAAACGAAATAGAGGTTGTTAATGCTTTGCCTGGAGTGGGGGAGAATCTCCAGGATCATCTTCAGATTCGTATGGTGTTTAAGGTTAATGGAGTGCCAACTTTAAATGAAAAGGCAAATAGTATTTTAGGCCGTGTTAGTATGGCATTAGAGTATGCATTATTTCGCTCAGGACCCCTCAGTATGGCCCCAAGCCAGATGGGTTGTTTTGTAAAATCTGACTCTATGCATGAAACACCTAACCTTGAATATCATGTGCAGCCATTAAGTGCTGAGACATTAGGTGCAAAGTTACATCCATTCCCAGCAGTAACTGCATCTGTTTGTAATCTGAGACCGCAGAGTAGGGGGACTGTGCATATAAGAAATAATGATTTTAAGTCATCACCCATAATAAAACCAAATTACTTAAGTGCAGTAGAAGATAAAACTATTGCAGTTAAGGGAATAAATATGACTAGAAAAATTTGTTCGCAACCTGCTCTTCGTAAATATAACCCTATAGAGATAAAGCCAGGAGATAATATTACTGATCATGAGGATTTAGTTAAGGCTGCAGGGGATATTGCAACTACGATCTTCCATCCTGTCGGAACTTGTCGTATGGGACACGATTCTTTGTCAGTGGTTAATGACAAGCTACAAGTTCATGGTGTAGATAAATTACGTATAGTAGATGCATCAATTATGCCAACTATAACTTCTGGAAATACAAATTCTCCCGTAATAATGATTTCTGAAAAAGCTGCAAGTATGATTCTTAGTAAACAATAATGACAAAAACTTATTTTAATTTTTTTATCATAAAGTTTATATTTTATTGCGTAGTCTAGATTTTAGTATTTTAATTAATTCTTTGTCACGATAGCTCTCAAGTTCTTGTATGTCTTTTCCATTACTAGAGTTTTCTATTCCTTTAATTAATTTATCACGTAATTCATCATCTAATTCAGGTTTACCAAGAGATAACCAGCGTTTCTTCTGGCTATCACCCAAATGATCCAGGTAATGCTTAATACCTCCTGCCCCCCCAGCTAAGTGATAGATCATGTGTGGCCCCATTGTAGCTAATCTTAATCCAGGGCCATTTACTACGGCAGAATCTATAGTTCCTGCATCTGCAATATCTTCGGCAAGGAGATGGACTGCTTCTTGCCATAATGCAGCGCTAAGACGGCCTGCTATATGACCACTAATCTCTCTTTTTAATTTAATCGGCGATTTTCCTGAAAGTTTGTAGAAATTAATAGCCCATTCTAAAATATATGGATCTGTCAAATCACCTCCAGACACTTCAACAAGAGGAATCAGGGTTACGGGGTTGTAGGGATGTCCGGTAAAGTATCTTTTGGCTGATTTACAATTTTTCTGTAAAGGTGTCACAAGGAGTGAAGATGTACTTGTAGCGATAGGAATATAATCTTCAGCTGCTTCGTCTAAATTATTAAATAAGTTTTGTTTTATTGATAGTTTATCTGGAGCGCATTCTTGAATAAAGTCTGCACCTTTAACTACATACTTTAAGTCCTTTGAAATTATTGGATCCGGTAATTTTTCTATATTAGATAATCCTGACTCAAATAAAAATCTTAAAGATCTATTAAATGATTCTATAATATACTCAAAATTTTCTTCATAAGGTTCAAAAATTTTCACACTATAATTCTGTGCAGTAAAAAAAGAAGCCCATCCCACTCCAATTACTCCACCACCAATTACCGCAATATTTTTTACAGATTCTGGATTTTTGTATTTTGATTTCATAGTAAATCCAAATTGTAATTAAAATGATTTAAAAAAATTTATAATCAAAAATATGAAAATATTTTGATATAATTATTTTATTTTAAATAAGGTTAAAATTTAATTATTAATCTTATTTTTTACCAAAGCCAGTCTATGCCCTCAAGGGATACGGGAGCTTCAGAGCTGGATTTAAGAGAATCAAGCTGTTTTACAAATTTACCATCAAGGTAAACTAGAGGGTCCACAAGTTCATCTATATGGACTTCTTTAACTAGGCCTATAAATGCTGTATGGCTACCAGAGTTTATGGAATCAGACATGCTACAGAATATATTAGCTTGTGCGCCCTCGAGAAAAGGCAAGCCGAGATGGCCTGATTTCCAAGACCCTTCTTTAAAACGCTTAGACCGAAGATCCTGGCTTGAAAATATTTCACACTGGTGTGTTTGATCCGTTTTTAAAATATTTACACAAAAAGCTTTACTTTCTAAAAGAGGTTTATGAAGAGAGGCTGAGCTATTAACTGCAGCAAGGATAGATAATGGTTCAAATGATAATGAGGTCACTGCAGTAGCAGCCATACCATAAAAATTGTCTTCTTGAGTAGTCGTAATTATTGAGATAGTTGACGCAAAACGCCTCATTGCAAGACGAAATGCTTCGTTTATATCTTTCTTTGAGTTTTTACTCATAGTTTAATAGAGATCCTAGAAGACAGATTAATATTGTGATTATTCTTTTATTTAATTAGATATTCTAAAGTGTATGATAACTATAGAAATTTTGATAAAGATCAAGGTGATAATTTAGATTTTAACTAATTTTTCAAGGGAAGTTTTTATAGTACTAGGTATATTTGTTGGAGTCATATTAATTCGATTTACAAATACATGAAAAAACCATCCTTGGGCCGCTGCTGAATTACTTTTATTCGTGAATAATGCTATTTCGTATTTTACCGATTTATTGGAAATCAAATCTACACTTAATCCAGCATCTACTACCTCAGGAAAACTTATGGGGGAATTATATTGGCATCCAGATTCAGCGCAAACACCTATGATTTGATCCGAATTAATTCGTAGGCCCCCTTCATTAATTAGATACGTATTAATTGCTGTATCAAAATAAGAATAATATATAACATTGTTTACGTGCCCATAAACATCGTTATCCATCCAACGGGTAGGAATAGTTAAGAAAAAATTGAAATTTGAACGTTGCTCAACCTTCTTTTTGACCATTACTTAAGCATTCCTTTTTTTTTGATATAATTGAAACACATGTTTTTTTTAGAAATAGAAAAAACAAGATAATGTCTAATAATAATTATAAGCAATATATATTATAAAAAATAATTACTATTTAAGTATAAACCCTAAATGAATAATAAGGTTAATTTTTTAACTTGAGTATCTTGCTATGCATTCAAAATATTTATTAGGTATACTAGCCGTAATATTCGGGGCTATAGCATTAAGTTTTACGGGCCTCCTTATGCGTAATGTTGAAGTAGCAGACGCATGGCAGATACTCTTTTATAGGTCTATAGGCATGATTTTTACCATGTCTGTTTTCTTAATCCTAACCCAAAGAGCAAAATTTTTTATTAGTTTGAAGAATATAGGTTGGCGAGGCTTTCTCGCAGCCTTTTTGGTTGGGCCTAGTTTTGGTTTATACATTCTTGCATTAACTATGTCTTCAGTGGCAGAGGTTTCATTTGTTATAAGTACTCTTCCATTGTTTACCGCTTTGTTAGCCTGGATATTTCTTAAAGAAAATGTTGGAAGGTCCACCTGGGTTGCTGTTTTTATCGTTTTAGTAGGCATTTCAATAATGCTTACTGATACTGTCACCCAAGGTGGGCAGTGGCTTGGAATAGTTGTAGCTTTTGGTGTTCCTTCTACATTTGCGGCAACTATAGTTCTCATAAGGTCTGGGCGAGATACGGATATGTTACCTGCAATATGGATTGCTGGATTTATAGCTTTAGCTATGGCGATTGGACTCTCGGGAGGAAACATAAGTTCTATTCCATCCAATGATATATGGTTAGGCATACTCATGGGTGGTATATTGGGTGTGGGTTTCTCATTCTATACTGTGGGTGCTCGATATGTCCCAGCTGCTCAGGTTGGTCTTTTGGCACTTCTCGAGCAAGTTTTTAATCCTATTTGGGCATGGGCTGGTGTTGGAGAAGTACCTACAGTATTAGTCTTAGTGGGAGGACTGGTTGTGTTAGGGGCTATTCTTGTCAGATCAGTGATGGGTGTTATAGATGAGAAAAATAATGTTTAATTAAAAAATATTAATCTAATCTAAAAGACCTTCATGCTTCATCCACTTAACCAGATCTCCAAACATATCTTCTATTCCGCATGTTGTATAATCAAGCTCTAAAATAGCTTTACTGCAATCAATAAATTGATGGCTTGACATTAGAAGCGATAATTCTGGGGAAATTCCCATGATTGTCTTTTCGGTTAATTTTGGTATTGGGCTATTTGTGAGTTTTGCTATAAGTTTAGTTACTTCATAAAACTTTGCTGTAGCACCAGAAAGAAGATAACGGTTTCCGTTTCTTCCCTTATGAAAAGCTGAAACGTGTGCCTTTGCCACATTCTTTACATGACAAAAACTTCCAGTTCCTGATCCAATATATTCAAGTTTCTTTTTTGAAATATTAATAGTTAGTGGTGTCCAAATTTTTCTATCAAATGGACCGACAACATTAGCTGGATTTAGGATTACGGCATCTATATCTTTAGAGTTTGATGATTTTAAAACAAGTTCTTCTGCTAATTTTTTGCTATGAAAGTAGTTTATAGGTATTTCCATAGCATTAGATTTAGTCTCTTCATTGACCGAATTTAAATGTAGGCCAGATGTAGCAGCTGTGGATGTGAAAATAAATCTTTTGCATTTTTTCTCTATGGCGGCATTGAGGAGGTTTCTAGTGCCCAGAATATTATCTTCATTCTGAATAGAATTATCGATTGAAGAAAAACTGACATTACCAGCTACATGAAATATTGAATCAATACCATTGGGTATAGTGTCTAAAATTGTGTCCTTTTTTGTTAAATCACCTTGAACAAGATTAACTCCTAATTTTTTTAAATGACTAGTTGCTGACTCAGGACGGTGGAGTGCAGTCACTAGCCATCCATATTTTACCAATGAATCAATTAGATGGTAACCAATGAAACCAGTTCCGCCTGTGACATATGCTCTTAAAGAATTCATTTGTAATCTTTTTATAGGAAATTAATATCTTTATATGATTATAACCGTATATATGATGGGTATTTATATATATAGAATTTAATTTTTATAAACTTAATTTTATTAAACTCTAACAGTCACAACTATTTTTAGTAAATTTTATTATTAGATTATAGGGGTATATTCATGACAAAAAAACGGGATGATATATCTGATAAAGCAATTTCAGTTATAGCGAGTCAGATAGCTAATATTAAAATTAAGGAAAATGAACTAACAGTAAGAGCAGAGGTGATGGAAAATTTGACTGAAAGTATAGCTGCTTTAAGAAATTTACCTCTAAAAGATGTTGAGCCTGCAATCATATTCCGACCCATTTTATCAGAAAAGAGGGCCGAAAATGAGTAGTCTTACGGATTTAAGTATTAGTCAACTAGTTTTAGGATACCAAGCAAAAGATTTTTCTCCAATAGAAGTTACGAAAGCCTATTTTGATAGGATTGAAAAATATAATGAAAATTTAAACGCTTTTGTTTATATTGATCGTGAAGGTGGATTGGCTTCAGCAAAATTAGCAGAAGATAAATATAATAAAGGTGATTTTAAACCCTTATTAGGCGTTCCATTGGCTCACAAGGATTTGTATTGCACTAAAGGCCTTCCTAGCACTGCAGGTTCAAAGGTTCTTGAGAACAATATACCTGATGTAGACGCAACATCTGTTGAGCGACTTTCTCAATCTGGAGCAATAAATCTTGGAAAGTTGAATACACATGAATTCGCTTATGGTCCTACTAATGAAAATTCTCTTTTCGGATCCTGTTTAAATCCATGGAACTATAAATGTTTTAGTGGTGGTTCAAGTGGTGGGTCAGGTTCAGCAGTGGCTGCTAGGCTTTGTGCTGGGGCAACCGGTTCTGACACTGGTGGTTCTATACGTATACCCTCAGCTTGTTGTGGTATTTCTGGTCTTAAGCCTACTTATGGAAGAGTAAGCCGGGCGGGTATATATCCCTTATGTTGGACAATGGATCATAGTGGACCAATGGCTAGATCAGTTGAAGACTTAGCTTTAATGCTAAAAGCCATGTCAGGTGTTGATAAATTTGACTCTGCTTCAAGCTCTTTGGAGGTGGGTAATTATGCTGAAACTCTACGTGCTGATATATCTGGTATAGTGTTAGGAATACCAAATAGATATTTTTTTGATCAAGCCCAGCCAGATATAGAAAATTCAGTTCGTGAAGCTATAGAAGTTTTAAAAAGTCTGGGTGCTACTGTTATTGATATTGATATTGAGCACATAGAGCATGCCGCTGGTGCTGCTCTTGCAATATATCTGTCAGAAGGGACAGCATACCACGATAATGGCTTTGAAAATAATCAAGACCTTTATTCAGACCAGGTCCGGGGTTTTCTGGAGCTGGGTAATTTTGTTTTGGCTAAGGATTACATAAACGCTCAAAGGTTTAGAACCCTTCTTGGTGAAGAAATGGCTCGTTTATTTGAACAAGTCGATTATTTTATTACACCAGGATTAGCTTTAACAGCACAACAGGTTGGTCAAGAAAATATAAATATTCGTGGTATTGAACAATCTGTTTTTTCTGCAATTTTAAGAAATACAGAACCTTTTAATCTAACTGGAGTTCCTGCTTTAGTTGTGCCTTGTGGTTTTTCATCAGAAGGATTGCCCCATAGTATGCAGATTATAGGTAGGCCATTTGATGAAGCGGGTATATTAAATATTGGTCATATTTTTCAATCTGTAACATCATGGCATATTAAATTACCATCTGAGGTTAACGAATAGTAAAAGTAATTAATAATTTTTATTTTAACTTTTTAATGGAGGTAAAGTTGCCAAAAAGAACTATAGAAGAAGAAGTTAGGCGTTTAGCTGCTATTGAAGACATTAAGCAATTAAAAGCAAGGTATTGCGCTTACTGTGATGCTAATTATGACCCTGATGGAATTACAGAAATGTTTATAGAGGATGGCACCTGGGATGGTGCTAGTTTTGGAAGTTACAAAGGGAAATCTGAGATACATGAGTTTTTTAGCAATATTTCAGGTGATATTGTTTTTGCCGGACATTTAGTTGTTAATCCGATTATAACCGTTTCTGATGATGCCAACTCAGCTACTGGAAAATGGTGGTTAATAATGCCTTGTACTGTAAAAAGTGAGGGCGTTAATGAAGCACGATGGTTACTAGCAGAGTATTCTGATGATTATGTTTGCGTAGATGGAGACTGGTTTTACAAAAGTTTAAAATTAGATCTTCATCATTTTGTGCCTCATTTAAAGGGATGGGCTTAGTGGAATAAAATTTAAAGTAAGTGGTTATTGATTTATATGTATTAATGGGGAGGGCAGCATCATTTTTTTTGCAAGCCTTCCCCTATACAACGTAAGATTATTTATGACTGTCTTTTTAGAGACCCTGAAGCTGAGGCATCTGGCTTAAATGGATAATATATTTCAGCATTACCAGTGATCCCACTTTTCCTAAAAATAAGCACTAGAAGTAATACTATCCCTAGTCCTACATCTGCTGAGCTTGATGGAATCCATCCGTTCGTTTCAAACCATCTAAGTAATTGTAGGAATGCTGTTACTGCTACGGTTCCAATTACTGCTCCTGAAAGACTCTGCATTCCTCCAACTACAAGCATAGATAGTGTGATAAAAGTTAATGGAAGATGAAAGGAAGGAACAGTTATTGTTCCCAGAAAATGTCCATAAAAGCCGCCGGCTACTCCAGCAAAAAATGCGCTAATTACGAAAGCGAGTAGGCGTTGACCAAATACATTTACGCCTGCAGCTTTTGCAGCCACTTCATCTTCACGTGAGGATCTTAGTGCTAGACCAAATTTTGATCTAGAGTAGAGGAACGCTGCAAACATGGTAATAACGCAGAAAGCAAGTGCATTCCAAGCATTTGTATCGAATGGTATGCCTGTTACAGTACTATTTCCTGCTGTCCAGGTCTGCCATCTTAAATAGACTGTATAGACAATCATAAGTAATGCAAAAGTACCTATAGAGGCCGCTATTCCAGATAATCGCATTAATGCGAAGCCCGTTATTAAGGCAACAAAAGATGCTAATAAGCCACCAAGTATTATTGCAGGTATAAACGGATGGGTATTTTCTAATAAATAGGTTGGTATACCTGGAAAGAAAAGATCACGAGTGTATTCACAACATGTTTGCCAAGCAGATGCATAGGCGCCAATCATCATAAAAGCAATATGCCCAAAAGATAGAATGCCTGAATTGCCTACAAAAATATATAAGGCAACAACTATAGATACTCTAATTAAGCCCTCTGTTAAGGGGACTTTCATTGCTCCGCTGTAAAAGATAGAGACTATTACTAAGAGAAATAGGCCATTAATAACTACTGGCCAGACCTCACGCACAGCTTTGAGAAGGGGGGTTTCTGCTTCAATACGGGTTCCATTTACAGTATTAACAATCTTTAGCACTGATTCTAATGGTTGAGAATTCATCAAGCTCATAATTTAGACTCGCTCCCTTGCAGATTTAGCGGGCACTAACCCTTGCGGGCGGGCCAGTAAAATAGCAATAACAATTCCAAAAACAAAAGCATCAGAGAAGCCGCGGATTGAACCAGGAAGAATGTTTTTAAGAACAACACTTGATACTCCTACAACCATCCCACCTACTACGGAACCAACAAGGCTACCCATACCTCCAATAACCGTAGCAATGAAGGCAAACACAATTATTGGTGTGCCCATCCTAAAAGTTAATATCCCGATTTGAGTAACATACATAAGTGACACAAAAGATGCGAGAAACCCACTTATAACAAAAGCCATAGCAATAACAAAATTTGCCCTAACGCCTAACATTCTTGCCATACGAAAGTCTTCAGCTGCCGCCCTCATTTGTATCCCAATGCGGGTTCTGTGTAGGAAAAGTGTAAGTAATATAAGTAATACTGCGGTTACACCAATTGTAATAATTTTTAGAAGCGGTACTGAAACACCTTCAGCCAGATCAACAGTTTGAGTAAGCTCTTCAAAGATGCCTGCTGATTTTGGTCTTCCACCGTAAATCATTATAGTTAAATTCTGTAGAACGTATCCGAGCGCGAATGATGCAATCATCATTATCGCTGGATTTGTATTGCGCATAGGTCGAAAAACTGTGGATTCAGATAAAACAGATAATAATACTGTGAATCCTATTATAATTAGAACAATTAGTACTGGATGGAATGAACCAATGATGAGTGTTGAGGTAACAGCTGTGGATGGCAGAATAAGTGCATACCCGGCTAACATAACCCAGTCACCATAGGCAAAATTTATAAGCCTTAGAACTCCAAAGAGAAGCCCGATACCAAGTGCAGCTAGTGCATAAAAACTTCCTTCACTGACTGATGTAATTAATATTTGAAATCGCACAGGGTCCGTTACTGCGACTATGATTCCAATAATAGAAATTACTATACCTAGAATCACAAGTGCTCTTTTATCACTAAGTATTTTCTTATAATTAAAATTTTTAACTATATCTTGCATTTATGAACTTGCCTCAGCAACAGTGTTTTTTTCATCGTTAAATCCAAAATATGCTTGGCGTATTTTTTCTCCATCTTGTAATTCAGATGCCTTGCCCTCAATCTGTATTTCCCCATTTCTTATAACGTAAAGCCGGTCAGCGGCCTTTAGGGCTCTCTCTGAGCTTTGTTCGACGATTAATAGGGTCATGCCTCTTTCCTCACGTAAGGTTGTTAGGACTTCATATACGCGATCTACTATATTAGGAGCTAGACCAAGAGATGGTTCATCAATAGTCATAATTTTTGGTTTAGTAAGTAGAGCTCTGCCGATGACCAGCATCTGCTGCTCTCCTCCTGATAATTTACCCGCAGATTGTCTACGTCGTTCTCCTAAGATAGGAAAGAGCTCCTGAACCCTTTTTATATCTTTCTCTATCTCAGCTCTGTCTTTACGTATTTGCGCTCCGATGCGTAGATTCTCTTCTACAGATAGTGTTGTAAAAACATGTCGACCTTCTGGAACTTGCGAGATACCCTTACGTGCAACTATCTCTGGCCTAATACCATTTATTTTTTCTCCAGAAAAAACAATGTTTCCGCTACTAGGATTTAGTACCCCAGAAATTGATAAAAGAGTTGTACTTTTTCCAGCTCCATTAGGTCCAACAACGCAAACTATTTCTCCTTCATTTACTGTTATAGAAACATCACGCACAGCGGCTAGCCGCCCATAATGAACAGTTATCCCTTCAACATGTAATAATACTTTATCCATGACCTAAATACGCCTGAATTACTGCGGGATCTTTTTGTACTTCTTGAGGTGTGCCACGAGATATTGTTTTTCCACTATCCAAAACATGGATACGTTCACAAACGCCCATAATTACACGCATATTATGTTCAATTAATAAAACTCCACACCCAAAACGCGATGGTATTTCACTCACAATCTTCATTATCTCATCACATTCTAAGTCTGACATTCCAGCAGCGGGTTCATCCAGTAGAACAAAACTAGGTTTCATTGCTAGTGCCCTTCCTATACCAACTCTTCTTTCATCTGTATATGGAAGTACACCTGCGGGAAGCTTAGCTCTATCCGCTAATCCAAGCCATTCTAAAAGTTCCATTGCATGCGCGTGGGCTTTTCGTCTGCCTAGGCCCATACTTATTGCCGCTACTTCAATGTTTTCACTTATTGGCATTTCTCTGAATAATCTACCAGCTTGAAATGTTCTGGCGACACCATGCCTGCGGAACCAATGTGGTGTTAGGTTTGAAACTTCTTTTTTTCCTAAAAAAACTTTCCCTGATGTTGGTATTTGAAAACCTGTAAGTGCATTTACAAGAGTTGTTTTTCCTGCACCATTAGGTCCAATAAGTCCCAGGATTTCACCAGTATGAAGTTTTTCATTTACAGTTTCTACAGCTGTTAGGCCTTCGAACTGTATAGTAACTTCTTTTGCCTCAAGCGTTATATTATTTTCTGTGGCAGAAGTTTTTATCACTCTGGGTCCCCTCCCAAAAAAGGTATCTCTACATTTTTGAGATACCGTATTTCTTTATAATCTTAATTATGTATTGGATTAACAAAATGAACAATATTTTCTTTCAAGAAGGATGCGGCAATTGTGGAATAAATTGTTTAAAATAGCCTATAAATTTGTGAATTAAAATCAAAATAACTTATAAATTTGTGAATTAATGTGAAAGTTGTCATATTTATTGTTAATAAGTCTAGTTTTTCATAGACAGCACTGCTTAAATATGAGTTCATAATTTAATTGTTGGCGCTTTTAAGGGCGCTATTATTCTTTTTTTGTGTATTTTAGGTCAAAAAGCCTAATACATTTGGGAGGTTTATTAATGAAGAAGTATATAGCTATGGCTGCAGCTGGCATTATTGCTCTTGGTGCAGTCGCTACACAGTCAGTAAAAGCTGACGATCATGAGGTTAAATTTGGTTTTGCTGCTGCAGAAACTGGTTGGTTGCAAGCCTATAGTGGCCCATCAACTAGTGCGGCATTAATCGCCATTGAAGATATAAATTCTAAAGGCGGTCTATTAGGTAAGAAAATTGTACCTATATTTTCTGATACGAAAACTGACCGTGCTGAAAGTGCTAAATCCGGCGCTCAGTTACTTGGTCAGGGTGCAATAGCTTTAGCTGTTGATTGTGACTATGATTTTGGTGCACCAGCAGCTCTTGCTGCTGAACGTGAAGGAAAGATTTCTATTTTCCTTTGTGCTGAGTCAGTGTTAGCTGGAATTCAAGGCGTAGGTAAGCATTCTTTCTCAAGTTCTGTATTAGCTGCTGTGCAAGGTGCTGCTATTGCTGAGTGGGGTTACAAAGAAAAGGGTTGGAGAACTGCTTATATCCTTCTTGATGAAGTCATTGAATATAACAAAGGTATTTGTTACGGATTTGACTGGATGGCAAAAAGGTTAGGATACGAAATACTAGGACACGATGTGTTCCTCAATGAAGATCCAAGTATTCAAACTCAGGTTGATCGCATCAAAGCTCTATCAAAGGAGCCAGATGTAATCGAAATTTGCTCATACAATCCTGGTGGTGCAATGGCAATTAAGCAAATTCGTGCTGCTGGAATCAATAGTGCTATTGGCGGTGGATCATCTATGACTGGTGATTACTGGCTAGGAACTGTACCTAATCTTTCTGGTCATTATGTTCCAGAGCAGGCTTCTATTTATGGGGACGATCCAAGACAAGCAGTATTAGACTTCAATAAGAAGTTTGAGGCTTTGACTGGTAAAGCTCCAGATAGCCAATACGTATATCCAGGATATGTGCTTATTGAAATGTGGGCTAAAGCAGTTGAAAAAGCTGGAACGTTTGATGGGGACGCAGTTGTAGCTGCCCTTGAGACATTCCGTGATGAGCCTGTATTGGTTGGAACAAGGACCTTCACAAGTGAGTTGCACCATCAAAATCGTGCACCTTATCTAATTGTGGAAACTACAAATGGTAAACCAGCTGTCGTAGGTAGTTGGACAATTACTGAGCCAGTTCCACTAAAGGTTCTGTTTGGTAAAGAATATGATTACGTAGCTAAATAAAAATATATTTATATATCGAACTGTGGGGTCTATCACTTTGATAGGCCCCATTTTTTGTGCTGAGTATAAAGATATTAAGACTATTTAAATTAAGGTTATTTTATTTTTTATTTTCATCATTTTGAGGGACCGGAACCCTATGCTCATTTAGTATGAGAGCAAGCATGCTATAGTAACCAATCAAGGATGTTAGTTCTACTACGCCGCGCTCACCAAATATTTCGACTGCTTGATTATATGTTTCATCGCAAATAGATCTATTTTGTATTGCTTCATTTGTAAAACTGTAAATAGTTTTTTCTTCTTTATTAACAAAGTCAGGCCTACTTTTTTGCTTAATTGACTCTATATCTTTTTGTTTAACACCAGCTTTAAGCGCTTCAGGTTCATGGTAGTGCCATTCATATGGGCAGTTTAAAAAATCTGCTATAAGTAAAATGGATAATTCTGTTAACCTGGGATCTAGGCTTGTTTCGTATCTTAGTTCAGTTCCAAGAGATTGAGTTTTTTCTGCAAGACTCGGGTTATGCATTAGAGCCATAAAAAGATCAGGGACTTCTCCACGTTTTCCTTTTAATATAGTATTGTAAATAGAATTCTGTTGTGAGTTGAGTTCCTCGTGTTTATATATTTTTATAGTATTCCGTTTCATGTTACTTTTTATACCTTTCACAAATATTCTAAGTATATGTTTTTATCTCTAAAGCCTGATCAATTTATATTTTAAATTAATTATATAAATATGTACGAAATACTTTAGGAAAAATTCTTTGACTTTATAGTAAGATAAATAGACACCATTAAGAAACTTTATATTATTAGGATATCGGGAGATTAGGTTTTTTGGAGAAAATTATAAAAAAAAATAGTAACTTTCCTGAAACAGTTGATGATGTTCTCAATCTTCTTAGTAAAGAAGGTTATGTTGCTAATAAGGGTTTAGCAACTTCTTTACTTCTCTCAATGAAACTTAAAAGGCCATTACTTTTAGAGGGCAAATCTGGTGTGGGGAAAACAGAACTTGCCAAAAGTCTTTCAAAACAGCTAGGACGTGACTTATTAAAATTGCAATGTTATGAGGGTTTGGGGGTTAACGAAGCAATATATGATTGGAATTATCCGGCCCAACTACTAGCGGTAAAATTATCTGAATTTTCGCATAAAGACTCTAATTTATTAGAAGATAACTTGTTTTCAGATAAATTCCTTATTAAGAGACCTCTTTTAGAATCTTTAATGGGTAGCAATGGTAACTCCCCAATACTTTTGATTGACGAAATCGACAGAGCGGACTCAGCCTTTGAGGCAATTCTTCTTGAAATTTTGTCTGAATATCAATTTACAATACCTGAATATGGTATTGTTAAATCTCTTGAGCCACCGTTAGTTATTGTTACATCTAATAACACTAGAGAAGTGCATTCAGCTTTACGTCGTAGGTGTGTATATCATTATGTTGATTGGCCATCAATAAATGACGAAAAAGAAATTCTCTCTAATAGAATTCCCGAAGCAAATAAACTTATATCAGATGGAATTAAAAAATTTATACACAGTTTACGTAAAGAATTTGATGGTGGAGAAATGCCACCTTTAGAAGAGCAAAAGTGGGCATCAATAATCGTAGAGCTTGACAATTTTGAGCTCGAACCAAAAAAAATTAGTAATGCCTTTAAAGCATACTTTCGTTATAAAAAAGAACTATCTATAGCGGAAAAAAGTCAAGTTCCTGAAATTCTTAGGCGAGCTCAGCTCGAATTAGAGGATTTAACTAGATGATTTTAGCTCACCAATATTCAGACCTGAAGCTAGAGGGTTGCATGGCAAATAATATACTACATTTTGGAAGGGCTTTACGCTCATCGGGGCTTGAGATTGGTCCTTCAGTCATACTAGATGCAATTTCTGCAGTGATGAGCATTAGTCCAAGACGATACACAGATTTTTATTGGGCTCTCTATAGCGTTTTTGTAAATAAAAGAGACCAACATGAAATTTTCCATGAGGCGTTCACTTTATTCTGGCAAAAACCTAAGTTAATCGAGCAATTAATCGCAGATATTCCAGAGCACGGACTAATTAATAATCCTGACAATAATAGCGAAGAAACTTCCCTTTCTCAAAGAATTGTAGATGCTTTGGAATTAGATTCAGAACAGGAGTCTAAAGAAGGTGTGCCTAATGATACTAAAATCGTTATGTCATATTCTCCTGACGAGGCAATTAAGACTATGGATTTTGAAAGCATGAGTTCTGAAGAGATATATCTAGCTAAAAAAGCTATTACTTCTTTAAAAATGCCTATAAGTCATAGATTTACAAGACGTTATAGGGGAGATCAAAGTGGTCATATGGTTGATTTTAGGGCAACCTTGAGAGGAAATTTACGTCCTGGTGGCGAACTTTTACCACTGAAGAAAAAGAAACATATTAAAAAGCCGCCACCAATTGTAGTCCTTTGTGATGTTTCAGGTTCTATGAATCAGTACTCAAGGATGTTTTTGCATTTTGTTCATGCCATAACAAATGATATGGATAGAGTCTCTAGCTTTATTTTTGGAACTCGTCTTACTAATATAACTCGTTTTTTACACTATCGCGATGTTGATGTTGCTTTGGACCTAACCTCTGAAGCGGCAAATGATTGGTCTGGTGGAACGAGAATAGGTGAATGTCTAAGAATTTTTAACTTTACCTGGTCTAGAAGAGTCTTGGCTCAAGGAGCAGTTGTATTGTTAGTTACTGACGGACTTGATCGAGATGATCTAAATATTCTTAAAGAAGAGATTGCTAGATTACAAAGGTCATGTAAAAAACTTATTTGGCTTAACCCGCTATTAAGATATGAAGATTTTAAACCTGAGGCAGGAGGTATTAGGACAATATTACCTTTTGTAGATGATTTCCGTCCTGCACATAATTTGCAAAGTCTCATTGATATCAGCAATGTTTTAAGCGGGAAAGTTTCGATTGTAGGTAGAGGTATTAACCAATAATTAATTTTTTTTAAAAGAAACTGTGAGGTGGATATGCGATTGGAGGGAAGGGTTGCTATTATAACTGGTAGTTCACGTGGTATAGGAGAGTCTATAGCTAGAACGTTTGCAAAAGAAGGTGCTGCAGTAGGAATTCTGGGATTAAATAATTTTCAGCGTGCAGAATCTCTCGCTTCAGAATTGGAGATTGATGGTTTTAATGCTTCACCTTTTAAGGTAGATATTCGTAATCCTATTGAATGTAAAAAACTTGTAGAAAAGGTTAATCTTCAATTAGGTGAAGTTGATATATTGGTAAACAATGCAGGAGTTTTTATTCCAAAAATTATTGAGGAAACTAGTGAAGATGAATGGAATTTGCAGATTGATGTAAATTTAAAGGGAAGTTTTTTTATGTCAAAGTCTGTTGTTCCTACTATGAAGAAAAAAGGCTATGGAAAAATAATAAATATTACGTCTATTGCCGCAGATCTTGGTTTCCAAAATTCTTCTGCATACTGCGCATCGAAAGGTGGGCAGGGCAATATGACTAAAGCTATGTGTCTGGAGCTGGCGCAATTTGGAATAAATGTTAACGCTATAGCCCCAGGTAATATCAAAACTGAAATGAATGCTAGTTTAAGGGCTGACCCAGATTATGATATTATGCAAGCTTCTAAAACTCCCAGTGGAGTTGGCCATATAGATCCAAATGAATTAACAGGGGCCGCTGTATACCTTGCTTCTGAAGAGTCCAATTCTGTTCATGGAGCTACTATTACAATTGATGGCGGTTGGTCATCTTGGTAATGCTTTTTCCTGTTTTATGTTGGGTCTATTGGTAATAGTTTATTTAATTGAAGTTGAGATTCTAGCCATGCTGCAGCAGACAAAGCAATATCCTCGCGTTTAGGTGGTGCCAGTATCTGCAATCCTACAGGTAATCCATTTTTGGTTATTCCTGCTGGTGTGGCAACGATAGGGCAGGCACTAAGGCTTAAAACAAAAGTAATTGCAATCCAGTCAACATAATTGTCGAAATATACATCACCTACATTTTCTATGTAACGAATATTGACATCAAAAGGTGGTACTATCGCTGTAGGACAAACAAGAAGATCATATGTATCAAAAAATTCTACAAAATTTCTGAAGATATTTGCACGTATAATTTCAGCCTTGCCAATTTCTTTTGCTGTCAGTTCAAGTCCTTTTTTTATATTCCATACTAATTCAGGTTTTAAAATATCAGGATATTGGTCCAATAAGCTGTATTTATCTGCTGCGAAATATGCTGCTCGCAAAGTGTGAAAAGATTCACGCGCTTTTTGAAGATTTGGCGATGCAAGTTCTACTTTAGCGCCACCGCTAGACAAAACCTTAAGGGTTTTTTCGCATATATCTGAAACTTCCTTATCTACTGGTGCAAAGCCGAGGTTAGGGCTGTAAGCAATACGTTTTGGTAGTTCTTCTCTTTCTGCGGCTTGACGATAAGAGTGTTCAGGCTTTGGGTAGGAAAGGGGATCATGAGTGTCAAATCCACACATTGCATCAAGGAATAAGGCAACATCTTTTGCATTCCTCCCCATTGGACCATCAACAAATAATGATGAAAATGGTAAATTAGATGATGAAGTAGGTACTCGACCTGGGCTAGGTCGTAATCCAGTAATTCCACAGAAAGAAGCTGGTGTCCTTAGGCTACCTCCAAGGTCTGATCCATGAGCTAACCAAACTTGCCCGGTTGCAATAGAGACAGCGGAGCCACCAGAGGATCCCCCGCATGTTTTGGATATATCCCATGGATTTAATGTAGCGCCGAAAACTTCATTAAATGTATTTGCTCCAGCACCAAATTCTGGAGTATTAGATTTTCCCATAATTACTCCACCAGATTTTTCAATTCTATTAACTAATGAATCTGATTTATCCGGAATATTATCAGAAAAAATCTTTGACCCGTAAGTAGTGAGAACATTACTTACAGGCATTAGGTCTTTAATTACAATTGGAATTCCATTCAGGGGGTTATTATATTTATCTAAACTTTTAAGTGAGGACCGCGCTCGGTCAAAACACTTTGTCGGGATCGCGTTTATTATATGATCTGTTTGATTAATTCTTCTTTCAGACGCATCAACTAACTCTTTGGGACTTAGGTTTCCTGCTTTGAGTTCATCTGCCACAGTGCATGCGTCTAGCTGAATTAATTCATCTATCATTATTTACCCTAAGAACAAGTTTTATTATTTGGTATTAAAATATTCTGATATATCTTCTTAAGAAGCAAATTTATATCAACTAGTTTTAACACGATAACTTCACATATAATATAGATCTATTTGTCTTTATATTTAAGCTTTTTAAGGTCTGCTAACTATGGATATTCTATTTACTACAGTTATTCCTATTTTTGCTTTAATAGGTTGTGGCTTTTTAGCGGGGAAACTTAAATTTTTAGGACCTGAAAGCACTAAGGCTTTAAGCGGCTTTGTTTACATGTTTGCATTACCTGGGCTTCTAATTTTATCTATTGGAAATTCTCCTATAACTGAAATATTAAATGGAAATTTTTTTGCTGCATATAGTTTAGGGATGGTAATTGTATGGGGTATTTCGGCAATAGTATCAGTGATTATTTTTCGGGATAATATTGAAATCGGTACAATAAGGGCCGTAAATTCTACATATGGAAATACAGGTTATTTAGGAATACCCCTTGGCATAGCAATATTTGGAGAAATAGCAATTGTTCCTGCAAGTATTAGTGTTGCTATAAATGCATTTTTGATCATACCAATGGCTGCAATTTTTATTGAAGTTGCAAGAAATAGTGGTCGAGGATTTGCAAGTATTACTTTTCGTACCCTCAAGACTCTCTTAGTCAACCCAATTGTATTATCTGTTTTAATTGGATTTTTATTATCATTATCAGAGGTGAGTATTCCATCTTTTATAGAAGAATTCCTTGACATATTAGGTGGTGCAGCTGGGCCTTGTGCTTTATTTGCTATTGGTTTATTTGTTTCTCAGGCTGCTATTAGTCGTTTGTTATTACGCTTAGCCTTGTTGAGTATAGTAAAGCTGCTATTTTTTCCTGTAATTGTCTGGTTTTTGGTAACATGGGTTTTCCCACTTGATTTAGTGTGGGGATCAATGGCTGTTTTAATGGCAGCTACTCCACTTGGCGCTACAGCATTTGTGATATCAGAACGTTACAAAGTGAGCGTTGAGGAATCGTCTGCTGCAGTAGTAGTGACTACAGGGTTTTCTGTGTTTACACTTTCTATAATAATAATGCTTTTAACTTCCTAGTTCACTTTCTTTATAAAAAAATATTACTCTTTAAAAATATTTATCGATATCAATTAAAGGTAAAAAAATGAATATTAATGATGCTATTAAGGGCCGAAGATCTGTCCGGGGGTTTTTATCAGATCCTGTATCTAAGGAAATTATTGAAAAAATAATTGAGGACTCATCATGGGCTCCATCAGGGAGTAATATACAGCCCTGGAAAGTATATGCTGTATCTGGATTATATAGAGATCGTTTGTGTGATGAAGTAACTTCAGGCTTAGAAAAAAACCCAAATGATGAAACTCCACAATATCAGTACTATCCAGTTAAGTGGCGCGAGCCATATTTAACTAGACGTCGTGAAACAGGATGGGGGCTTTATTCAACATTAGGCATAAGTAAGGGTGAAAGAGATAAAGCCTTCAAGCAACAACTAAAAAATTATGACTTGTTTGGAGCACCAGTAGGCTTGTTTTTTACAATGGATAATGATCTTGAGCTAGGTAGTTGGTTAGATTGTGGCATGTTTATTCAAAATATCATGATTTCTTCAAGAGGTTTTGGACTTGAGACTTGTCCTCAAGCCGCGTGGGTTTATCACCATGAATTAGTAAGGAAGGTTTTACCCATACCTGAATCAGAAATTCTTATTTGTGGTTTAGCGATTGGTTATGAAGATAAAAATGAAGTTGCTAACACATTTAGACCTGGCAGGCAGAAAGTAAACGAATTTACTAGGTTTTTAGGCTTTTAGTAATTTATGATTACCAAGTATTACGTAGCTCGCGTAATTTTATAAATACTTCCTTTAGGTTTGGGTTTTTGCCTAGTTCAGGAAATTCAGTTTTTAGTTTTTCTAGTAACTCTGGATTTTGTAGGCGAAAAAAAGTATTTATCTTTTTTTCAAGACCAAGAGTTGTGACTTTTGCATTATTCAGATCTTGTCCTTGGAGTTCATTGAGAAGATCACGTGCCTCTTCATTGTGCGGTTCTCTATCCAATGTAAATTCAAGATTACTTATTATATATTCATGACCAGGAAAAACCTGGGTATTATCCGGTAGTTTATACAACTGTTCGACAAACGTTTTAAAAAGTTCAGCTGGGTGCCCTCCATTTATACAATTTCCTGCTCCGGCATTGAATAATGTATCACCACAGATTAATGCTGGTTGATCTGTATGTGAAAGCATACTGATGTGACTCATGGTATGTCCTGGAGTATTAAGAACTTCAAGCTCTACACTTGTTCCAATCTTAATAGTATCACCCGCCTTGAGCCCAACATCTATATTTGGTATGCTATTCTTTGCCCCATGAGGGGCAAACAAAGTTGCTCCAGTTGAGTCTATAACTTTTTTATTTCCTGCAATATGATCTTGGTGCTCATGAGTATTAATTACTTTAGTGATATCCCAGCCATTTTCTTTTGCTGTTTGAAGGCACCTTAAATGATCTAAGGGGTCAATAGCTGCGGTCTCTCCCGAATTGGGGCAGACTAAAAGATAGTTAAAATTTCTTAAGTTATTACCAATCCATAATTGTTTTACAATCATTTTTTTTCCTAAAGTTTTATCTAGATCTATTTCTATTTACCTTGGAATTTAGGTTCTTTTTTATTTCTGAAGGCATCTCTTCCTTCATTATAATCATTACTAGAAAAGCAATTATTTACTAGTTCATCAAGGTAGCTTAAGTTCTTCGGCGAATTTTGGTCAACAAAGGATTTAATTGCTTGTCGTGCTGCAAAAATAGTTAAGGGCGCGTTAATACTTATATTTTTAGCGCAATCTAAAGTGTAAGACATAAGTTCTTCTTCAGGTAAGAGTCTATTAATTAATCCCATTTGAAGAGCATTATTTCCATCAAATTTATTGGCCGTAATCATAATCTCTCTCGCAAATGATGGACCAACTAGATTTATAAGTCTACTTAAACTCTTAGCTCGGTAACCAAGCCCTAGTTTTGCTGCAGGTATACTAAATAAGGATTTATTTGAAGCAATTCTTAAATCGCATGCTACGGCTATACCTAACCCCCCTCCCATACAGTATCCGTTAATCATCGCGATAGTGGGTTTGTTACATTCATATACCTGATCAGTAGCGCCTTCAGATAACTGATCGTAAGAAGCAACAGCCTCAGGTCCGGTACGAGTATTTTCAAATTCAGATATATCTGCGCCTGAAACAAAGGATCTGTTCCCTGCGCCTTTTAATATTATGACTCTTACTTCGTGATTATTCTCAAAGATCTCAATTGTTCTACTCAAAGACCTCCACATTTCTGTACAAATTGCATTATGTTTCGAGGGTTTATTAAATGTAATTAAAGCTATAGGGCCGTCAATAGAGGCTTTAAGTTTTTCTGTGCTTGTATCAAGGTTGTATGACATATCAATTAATCTTTATGTTTTTGATCAAATCTTTCAGAAGTCATGTTTCGCTGCCTAAACTTTGCTAAGATAATTTAATGCTTCCTGATGTATTCTTTTATCACCAGCGGCTACAACTAATCCTTCTGAAAAATTCTCATTACCTTTCCAATCAGTAATAATTCCACCGGCTGATCTAATAATTGGAATGTGTGCTTGAATGTCCCATGGTGATAATTCTCCTTCAATTACGAGGTCAATACAGCCAGCGGCTAACAAAGCGTAATTATAGCAGTCACCACCCACTCGTGTATTGTATACTCTTTGTTCAATTTTATTGAATGCAGAAAGTTGATTATTTGTAGCCATCATTTTCAATGAGGTAATTGATAGATTTGCATTTTCTAATTTTTTGCATTCACGTGTCTTTATTAGTTTTTCTCCAAGGAAAGAACCGTATTGACTGCCGATGAATCGTTCTTCAAATATTGGTTGGTTCATTATACCAAGTATGGGCCTACCATTTTTTTGAAGGCCAATAAGAGTCCCCCACGTTGGAAGCCCTGCCAAGAAAGAATTTGTTCCATCAATCGGGTCAAGAAACCAAACAAATTCAGCATCTTTGCGGACACTTCCAAACTCTTCCCCCACTATTCCATGCTCAGGGAAACGGTTGGAGATTAAATCCCTCATTACTTTCTCAGCATTTTTATCAGCTTCTGTTACGAGCGATAGTCGTCCATCTTTATCCCCTTTATCAGAAAATTCGATATTTGAACGAAATAAGGGAGCAATCACTTCTCCGGCAGCATTAGCCATTTCATTGGCTAAAATAATGAATTTATCAACATTTATGTCTGATTCTGTGGCCATATTCATCATTTTTGGACTAACTACCTTAATTATGCATAGTATAAACTATCTTAAGCTTCATAAGAACAAGTTTATAGGTCTCAAAATAATTTAAGATTATACCTTTCTAAAAACAATTATATGGCTTAAATTTAATCCTGGGCTTACAAAGATACGAGTCTAAAATGCTATTATACAATTTATATTAAACGAGGAGGGGCAAAATCATGAAGCTTGGACTCTTTATGATGCCAATACATCCGCCTAAGAAACCTTATGCGGAAGCTTTAGAAGAAGATTGCGAAGCTGTTATACATGCTGATTCAGTTGGTTATGATGAGGCCTGGTGTGGTGAGCACTACAGCTCAGCTGGTGAGCAAATTACTAATCCTTTAATATTCTTTTCAAGCCTAATAAGAGCTACAAAGAAAATAAGATTTGGTACAGGCGTTATATGCCTACCACAATACCATCCAGCAGTAGTTGCAGGTCAGGCAGCAATGTTCGACCATCTATCAGGTGGACGTTTTATAATGGGCGTTGGACCAGGTGGATTACCATCAGACTTTGAACTTTTCGGTACAATGGATGTTGATCGAAACGACATGATGAAAGAGTCAATCGATATAATTAGGGAAATATGGGCAGGGGAGCCACCCTATGATATCAAAGGCAAATATTGGAATGTTACTATCAAAGACTGGGTGCATGAAGATATAGGCCTTGGTCACATGTGCAAGCCCCTGCAAGACCCTCATCCCACTTTTGCAATCTCAGCTATGAGTCCATTCTCATCTTCCCACAAGTATGCTGCGCAACAGGATTTTGACCCAATAAGCGCAAATTTCATTGGCAATTGGTCTGTAAAAAGTCAGTGGCAAGTATATGCAGAAGAAACTGAAAAACAGGGAAGGGTTGCTGATAGAGAGCGTTGGAGAGTTGCTAGAAATATTTTTGTAGCTGAAACGGATGAAGAAGCAGAGAAGCATTTAAAAACAGTGGGTGAATCTTCTGATTTTTATTATGAGTATCTTTATAAAATATTTGATAGAGCCCAAATGAAAGGGCCCTTTGTCGTAAACCAGGGTGATGATGCTGATGCATTAACCTACGAATCTCTTCGTGACAACTATGTGATTGCTGGAAGTCCAGACACAGTTGTAGAAAAACTGTTGGAGTTTCGTGATGATGTAGGTCATTTTGGTACCCTCCTTCACACAGCTCAGGATTGGGTAAAGCCAGATGACATGAAAAGATCTATGGATCTATTAGCAAAAGAAGTTATGCCCAAGCTAAATAGTCTAATAGGTGCACAATCTGCTGCAGAGTAATGGTGTTGGATTAACATAGACGGTTTGGGATATGGTTGAACGCGCTTTGGTAACAGGTGGAGCGCGTGGCATAGGCCGCGCTATATCCCAGTCACTTCTTGAAGCTGGAATAGAAGTAACAATCCTTGACAAGGTTGCTCCAGATTTTGAAGGTGCTTGTAACTTTATAGAGGTAGATTTTGAGGATGAAGTTAGGACTATTGCCTCTCTTCAAGAAGCTCTTCAAAGTGGAGCAATAACTCGTCTGGTTAATAATGTAGGTGTTGTTAAGCCTGCATTACTAGAAGACTCTACATTAGAAGAATATTATTCTGTAATGTCTGTTAATGTTCGTGCAGCTATTCTTTCTTCTAAAACCCTTCTTCCTGGAATGAGAGAAGCGGGGTTTGGAAGAATCGTTAATATTTCAAGTCGGACTGTTTTAGGTAAAGCTCTTCGTACAAACTATTCAGCAAGCAAGGGGGCATTGGTTTCTCTGGCACGTACATGGGCTTTAGAGTTAGCAGACTCAGGAATCACAGCAAATGTTGTGTGTCCTGGTCCTATTCGCACAGAACTTTACAATAAAGCTAATCCTCCTGATAGTCCAAGAACTATAGCTTCTCTATCAAATATTCCCCTAGGGCGTATGGGTGAACCTTCAGATATTGCCCGGGCTGTAATGTTTTTTTTAGATACTTCAGCATCTTTTATAACTGGTCAAACCTTACATGTATGTGGAGGCACTAGTGTTGGAAGAGTAGATTTTTGATTTTTAAATTTATTTAAGTCTTATAGTTTATTATTTTATAATAACGTTATTATTTAACATGCGGGGTTAATAGTTTGATTGCAGACTCAATAACACAGGAAATTATTAGAGGTAAGCTTTTAGCAACTGCTGATGAAATGGGTATCGTAATTTCTCGTTGCTCTATGAGTCCCGTTATCTATGAAGTTTTAGATTTTGCATGTGGAGTATGTGATCCAAAAGGACAATTAATTGTCCAGACAAATGGAATTACACTTTTTACAGGCACTTTTGCTTTACAGGTGCAGAGTATAATACGTCGGTTTGGGGATGATATAAGCCCTGGAGATGTATTTATGACCAATGATCCGTTTGATGGGGGCACTCATACTTGTGATATTGCACTTATAAAACCAATTTTTATTGATAGTAAACTAGAAAGCTTTGCAATTGCAGTTGCTCACTGGAGTGAAGTAGGTGGTGCTGTAGCTGGTAGTATTTCTCCGAGTGCCACAGAAATATATCAAGAAGGTATTCGTTTTCCGGGTATCCGTGTTTGCAGGAATGACGAAGTTCAACCAGATATAATAGAATTAATTAGAGAAAATACTCGTTTACCTACTATGTGTATAGGTGATTTTAATGCAGAACTAGCAGCTGTACGTATTGCTGAGACTCGTGTTACTGAGATATTTACTAAGTATGGTAAGGAAACGGTCCGAAAGACATTCAATTATATACTTGAATCAAGTGATAAATTGTCACGTCAAGCAATACGTGATCTTCCTGATGGAATTTATAGTGCCAAAGATTTTATTGATGGGGACGGTGTGTCTAATGATCAGTTTCCTGTTTGTGTTGAGGTTAGGATTAAAGGTGATGAGATAGCCTTCGATTTTACTGGCTCAAGCCCTCAACGTAATGGTCCAATAAATTGTGCATTTGGGGCATTAAGCGCAGCAGTCAAGACAGTTTTTAAAGCTCTTGTGGACCCTCAAGGTCCCTCAAATGAAGGATGGTTTAGGCCAATAACTATAATTTGCCCAGAAGGTACAATTTTTACTGCAAAAAAACCTGCTCCAACAGGATGGTATTATGAAGGCTCTGCACAAGCATCAGAGTTGGTATGGAGAGCTCTTGCAGAACTTGCTCCAGATCAATTAAGCGCAGGTAGTTATATGAGCCTTTGTGCAGCGTATATTTTTGGGAAAGACCCCGATACAGATGAAATGTTTGTCCACATTGAACCAGCAGTCGGAGGTTGGGGCGCCCAATCAGACAGTGATGGCACGGGTGCTCTTATTGCTACAACTGATGGGGATACATATAATTATTCTGTTGAGCTTTTTGAGGCAAAATTTCCTTTAAGAATAACTGAATATTCTCTTAACGTTAATGATGGTGTGGGTGCCGGGTATTGGCGTGGTGGCTTTGGGGCGATACGTGAATTTGAAATATTAATAAACGATGCTCATACATATTGTAGCTTTGGACGTAGTATAGAAAAACCTTGGGGACTCAAGGGGGGAAAAGAGGGTACTAATAATTATATGGAGATTATAAGGAGTGGAATACTAAAAAGAGTTTCAAGAATCTCTCATCAAGAATTAAGTAAAGGTGATAAATTAAGAGTTGTTACTGGTGGTGGCGGTGGTTTTGGTTCACCTCTAGAAAGACCTATAAGTCTAGTCCATGAAGATTTCCTTAATGGATATATCTCAAATGAGGTTGCTAAATCAGATTTTGGAGTTGTAATAGATGAAAATGGAAAAGTGGACGATATAGAAACTACACGTTTACGAGAGGGTCAATAATATGGGCCGCATGGCAGCTGATATTGGTGGTACTTTTACAGACGTAGTGGCTTTTGATGAAATTTCAGGAGAGCTAATTACTGAAAAATCACTTACTACACCAAAAGATTTAACTGATGGTGTTAAAGATGCAATCAATCTTGCTGGAATTACCCCTCAGTCTATCACATTCTTTGTTCATGGCGGTACAACAGTTATTAATGCAATTACTGAAAGGAAGGGTGTAAAGACAGCACTTGTCACAACTAAGGGCTTTCGAGATATACTGGAAATTGCTAGAGGAAATAGGCCGGACCTCTATAATCTTCGTTTTAGAAAGCCAACACCTTTTGTTCCTCGTAAATTAAGATTTGAGGTAAGTGAACGGATAGATTCAAACGGAAAAATTATAGAGCCTCTCTGTATGTCTGACCTAGATTTGGTTATATCTCAATGTAAACAAGAAAAAATTGAAGCAATAGCAATAGTATTCCTTCATAGTTATTCTTCTCCATATCATGAAGAGCAATGCTCTAAATATATTATTGAGCATTTACCAGATGTTGCTGTCACTGCAAGCCATGAAATCACAAGGGAGTGGAGGGAATATGAAAGAGCTAATACAGCTGTACTTAATGCGTATGTTCAGCCAATTGTGCAAGACTATTTTAATGCTTTAGAAACTTCCTTGAATAGCAAAGGCTTTAATTGTCCGATGCATGCCATGCAATCTAATGGTGGTTCAACGAGTTTTGAGTGGGCTCGTTCTCATCCAATCACTCTTGTGGAATCTGGTCCATCAGCAGGGGTAAACGGCGCAGCTCTTGTCGGAAAACTGTGCGAAGAAAGCAATGTAATATATTTAGATATTGGCGGCACAACTGCCAAATGTTCAGTTATTCAAGGGGGCAAGGTAACCGTAACAACAGATTACAAGCTTGAATGGTCACGACTGAATCCAGGTTATCCAGTAAAAATACCTGTTGTAGATATTGTTGAAATAGGAACAGGTGGAGGTTCTATTGCATGGTTCGATAAGGTTGGTTCACTTAAGGTGGGACCTTTAAGCGCAGGAGCTGATCCAGGCCCTGCATGCTATGGGATGGGAGGTATAGAACCTACTGTAACGGATGCTAAGTTGATTGCGGGTGTCCTTGATCCAAACTATTTTGCTGGAGGTCGTATAAAGTTAGACCTGAATAAAGCTGAACAAGCGATGAATAAAATTGCAAAAGGTTTAGGTGTCGATATTCTATCGGCGGCAGAATCAATCATTAGACTTGCAGATGCGGATATGATTAATGCCCTAAAACTAGTCTCTATACAGAGAGGTCATGACCCACGAGATTTTGTTTTAGTAGTTGGTGGTGGTGGTGGAGCAATGCATGCAGCAACACTTGGTAGGGAACTTGGGGTTAAAGAAATAATTGTTCCAAGGTATCCTGGCTATTTCTCAGCATGGGGCATGCTTGCAACGGAACCAAGAAAAGATTTTGTTCTTACTCGCTTACGCCAAATAGATAATATAAGCGTTAATGAAATCAAGGAAATTTTTTCTGATCTTGAAGACTCAGCAAAAGATTATTTTTCAGATGATAAAGATATAAATATTGGTGATGTTAAATTTGAAACATCTATTGATCTTAGATATCAAGGACAAGAACACTGGGTTGGTATTTCAGTTGATTACAGCAGAGATTCTTTAGATTCTATTAAAAAGAATTTTCATATTGCGCATGAGAGAGCTTTCACTTTCAGTCTAAAATCTACTCTTATAGAAATTGTAAATTATCATTTAATTGCAACTGCTCCTGTTCCACGCCCTTCATCAAACTCAATAAAGGGTGGATTTGATGAAAGCCAATCTTTTAAGGGAAAAAGAAAGGTTTCTTTTGGTGAGGATGGTGTACATGAATGCCATGTGCTTGATAGGGAGTGTTTAAATCCAGGTTTTACCATGGAAGGGCCTTTGCTGGTAGAGGAGAAATCGGCAACAACAATTATTCACCCCAAACAAATACTGAATGTAGACTCTCTTGGATATCTCCATATATCATAATTAATGTTCACATCTTATTTTTATCAAAGTTATTCAGCTGCTTATAACCAAACATTTTTATATATTTAATTAATAAGGTTTGAACTTTTACAAAATAGTGCCAGAATTTTTTATTATTAATCCCGATATTCAACTAACTCTGTTATGTTGTCTTCTGGCGCTTGAATATAAATTGCTTTAGCAGCTCCGCCCCTAAGAGTTAATGGTGGACTTAGTGTTTTAAATCCTGAAGCAATAACCTTTTCATAAGCAGCATCAATATTCTTTACTTGTAGGGCTATATGCGTATATCCAAGGTCGCATTGTCGATTTGCAGCTAGTTCACCTATAGGATTAACCCACTGGAATAGTTCTATGTGATAGTTATCATTTTTTAGCATCGCCCAGTGAGCTTTTCCATTTGGTACGCCAGTTGCTTCTGCAAAACCTGGTTCACAGCGATCTCTTATTTCGCCTATACTCTCGAATCCAAGCATTTCTATATAGAACTTAAGGGCAGAATCAAAATCCTTAACACTTACGGCGGTATGATGAGATTTTATAATTAGATCATCTAGAATACCTTTATTTTTTGACATGATTTACTCCTTTAAATGATTAACCTAATTATAAATTAATTTTTACAAAGCGATAATATTCCTTGTTTTATATCATCCATACCAGCTAGTGCTGCCGCCTCTAGTGGTTTTGATACTACTGGAGCGCTATGTGTGCCACTTATTCTAATAACTTCATGATCAAGCCAATCAAAGAATCTTTCTTGAATTTCTTGAACTATACGAGCCCCTAGTCCATGTCCACGAGCAGTTTGTTCAACAACCATAACTTTGTTTGTTTTCTTTATACTAGTTCCAATGGTTTCCCAGTCTAGACTTAATGTATCAACGGTTCTGAGGTCAATTATATCCGCATCAATATCTAGTTCAGCTGCAGCTTTAATAGAACTAGCAACCATATTTGCACATGATATTATCGTGCATTCACGACCTGAGCTTACTATTTTAGCTTTACCAAAAGGTATGCAATAATCAAGGTCACCTTCGGGAACATTTGATATATCTTGATATAATGATTGGCATTCTATTATTGCAACTGGATCGTCACATAATATTGCTGAGTTAAACAGGCCAATATAGTCAAACGCATTCGAGGGTGCGATAACTCTCCAGCCAGGGTATGCGGCAAATATTCCACTTGGATCCATAGAATGTTGGGATCCATAACCACCTCCACCAGCTGCCCTTGTTCGTAAAATAAGTGGGGTTGAATGGTTGCCACCAAACATATGCCTCACTTTACCTATTTGGTTGAACAGTTGATCAGCGGCAACTAAAATAAAATCTGAATACATTATTTCAACAATTGGCTTCATTCCGTTGACAGCAGCTCCAAGGCCCATTCCGCAGAATCCATTTTCTGCAATTGGTGTTCCTATGAGACGTTCAGGAAAGCGTTCTAGAATACCTTTTGTAGCACCAACAGTTCCCCCTTTTAAATGTTGCACATCTTCTCCCATTATAAAAACACGCTCATCTCGTTCCATTGCTCGAAGCTGTACAGCAGCTATAGCTTCAATGAACTTCATTTCCTTTGTATTTTTTGGATCTATATCTTCAATTTCTATAAACCTCTGATTCCCAAGTTCGGAGAGGTCACCCTTAATACCATGTTCGACTGTATCTACTTGTGGCCACATTTCTGACCTAACTTGCAGTTGGTTACTTCCGTCTGGAGATGTTTCAGTGAGACGAGAAGCAGCATTTTTTACAGTATTGAATGATCTAGATTTAATTTCTTCTACTGAATCTGAAGTAATTATTTTAAGATCTATTAACTTTTTTGGAAAAGTAACGAAAGGGTCTTTTTTAACCCATTTTTCTTCTTCAGATTTATTTCTATAGCCAAATGCGCTACCACGCATTGGACCATGTTGATGAAAATATCTGTAAGTTTGAGATTCAATAAGGACTGGCCCCTTATTTTTAGCAATATAGTCTTTAGCCCATAACATAGCTTTCCTTACAGCTATAATGTCCATACCATCAACTTCAAGTGATGGTATACCAAGACCTAGCCCTCTTGCGGTTAGCCTTGTTTCTCTTGTAGTTTCAGAGACATGAGTAGAGACACCATATAGATTGTTTTCATTGAAAAAGATTATTGGTAGATCATAAAGGGCACCAAGGTTAAGTGCTTCGTATGCCGCACCATTTTGCATTGACCCATCACCAAAAAAGGTAACTGTTAATTGGTTACTATTTCGCAATTTTTCTGCTAATGCATAGCCCACGGCTTGTGGGGGATTTCCTCCAACAATAGCATTTGTACCAAGTACACCAGCTTCATCCCACCTCATATGCATGGATCCTCCGCGCCCGCCACAGTATCCATCCTTTAGTCCCATAATTTCAGAGAGAGAACGATATATAACATCATCTAGTTCTTCTGGAAGATTACTCTCTCTTGGGTCATAATTTACTGGTGATTTGTGAAACAAGAATTTAGATAAAAATTGATGGTGAGCCCTATGTGTTGCATTAATTTTATCTTTTGAATTTAAGACTGACATAGCTGCTATGGCACCACCTTCCTGGCCTATGCTAGCGTGAGCGGGCCCATGAATGCATCCAGCCTTAAATAGATCTAGGGATTTTTCTTCAAAGGATCTAATAATAAAAAGTTGCTCCAACATTTGTGTTAAAAGCTTATGGTCAACTTCTTTCCAATCACTCTCTTCAGATTCTACTCTATGCCAAGGGGTGTCGGTGTTTATAGCGGTTAATTTTACCAATTTAATAATCCTTAGTTTTTTTGCCATTCATACTATTATTTAAACAGATCATACATCTGATAAAGTATAATAAATTAAAATCTATAACTTTAATTTATTTATAATTTACTTAGTGATGTTAGCATAACTACACAGGAAAAACTTTTAACAAACAAGCCATAGTTTATAATTTAATAAAACAATTGGAATTTATAGAATGAAGATCCTTGATATAAAAGAAAAAACAGTGTCATTACAGAGTTCTATAAGGAATGCATATATAGATTTTTCACAAATGACAGCAAGTGTGGTTGCTATTATTACTGACCAATTTATCGATGGAGAGCAGGTTGTAGGATTCGGCTTTAATTCTAATGGACGATATGGTCAGGGGGCTTTGATGCGTGAGCGTTTGATACCCCGTATAATGAACTTATCAGAAAAAGAGCAATCTAATGTAATGGGTGATAATTTAGACCCCTTTAAACTCTGGAATGCTATGATGGTAAATGAAAAGCCAGGTGGTCATGGTGAGCGAGCAGTTGGCGTTGGAACTCTCGATATGGCGATCTGGGATGCTGTTGCTAAAATAGCTAATATACCATTATGGAAATATCTATCCGATAATTTTAACTCAGGTAAATATGATGAAAAAGTTTTCGTATACGCTGCAGGTGGTTATTATCAGCCTGAAAAGGATTTGGATCTTTTGCGGGATGAAGTTCGTAGTTATTTAGATCAAGGTTTTGAAGTAGTTAAAATTAAAGTAGGTGGAGCAGATATTAATCATGATAAAAAAAGAATAGAGGCTGTGTTAAAAATTGTTGCTGATCCTAGTAATCTTGCTGTAGATGCAAATGGAAGGTTTAATACTCAGCAGGCTCTAGACTTTGGTAACATGATCTCGCCGTATAAATTACGTTGGTATGAAGAACCTGGAGATCCATTAGATTATGAGTTGAGTCATATTATTGCTGATAATTATAAAGGACCAATCGCCACTGGTGAAAATTTGTTTTCATCTCAAGATTCAAAAAATTTGATACTTTATGGTGGATTAAGAAGCGAAACAGATATTCTTCAGTTTGATCCAGCACTCAGTTATGGGCTTGTTGAATTTATGCGAACTATTAAAATGCTTGAAAAACATGCCTGGTCTCGAAGATCGTGTATTCCACATGGTGGTCATTTGATGGCTTTAAATATTGCTGCAGGTCTTGGATTGGGAGGTAATGAAGCATATCCAGGGGTTTTTGAACCTTTTGGTGGTTTTTTTGATGGATATTCATTAAGTCCAGAGGGTATTTATCTACACGATAACCCAGGTATTGGATTTGAAGGTAAGAAGGACTTGATTTTACTTCTTAGAAGCGTATTGATCTAATTTATCTATAAAGATCAATAGGGAGTATTGGTTTGGAAAGGCTTAAGGGCGGAAAGTACATCATTGCTACAGATGTTGGGGGCACGTGTACTGATACAGTTATTTTTGCTGCTGGGGAAGGGTTGAAACTCGGGAAGGCACTATCCACTCCTCCAAATTTTGCAGATGGTATAATTAATTCTGTATATTCTGCAGCTGAGGAAATAGGTCTTAGTTTAGCCGAACTATTTTCATCATGTCGTCTCTTTGTTCATGGTTCAACAGTTGTTGATAACGCCCTTCTTACACGCACAGGTGATCGTACGGGTCTAATTACTACTAAAGGTTTTGAGGATACACTTCTAATGACAAGAGGTGCATATGGCCGTTGGGGTGGTTTGACTGAAGATAAAATAAAACATCCTGTAGCAACTGATAGGCCAGAACCTTTAGTCCCGACTGATAGAATAGAGGGTGTAAGTGAAAGGGTTGATTATAAAGGAGAGATTCTCCTTCAACTTGATGAAGCTGCCGCTGAGATTTCTATACGAAGTCTAATAGAAGTGGGAAAAGTTGATGCTATTGCTGTCAGTCTCCTTTGGTCATTTTTTAATCCACAACACGAAAAAAAAATAAAAGAGATAATAAACAAAGTATCTCCTGGAGTTTATGTCTCATTGTCAAACGAAATTGCCCCCGTTCCAGGAGAATATGAACGAACTTCAACAACAGTTATCAATGCTTATGCTGGTAGTATAACAAAAAACTATCTTACAAGTCTTGAGTCTCAATTAGAGGCAGAAGGCTATAATGGTGAAATTTTAGTTATGCAAGGTTACGGTGGATTATTATCTGCTCGTGAAGCAGCAGATCGTGCTGTAGGTATGCTTGAATGCGGTCCAGCGGCAGGAGTTATAGGTAGCCGTTATCTTGGAAGTTTGATGGGTGAAGAAAATATTATTGCAGCAGATATGGGTGGCACTACTTTTAAAGTCGGGGTTATTCAGGATGGAGAGCTTAGTCACTCTAGAGAGCCTATGGTTGACCGTTTTCACTATGTTGCGCCAAAGATAGAGGTTGTATCAATTGGATCAGGTGGAGGAAGTATAATTTCGCTTGACCCTCGAACAAATATCCCTCGTATTGGTCCTATTAGTGCAGGAGCTGTCCCTGGCCCGGTATGCTACGGACAGGGAGGTGATGAACCAACACTCACGGATGTAATGCTATTGATTGGTTATATAGATCCAGATAGATTTTTAGGTGGCTCCATTAAACTTGATGTAGAAAATACTCGGAGAGTCTTTAATAAGAAAATTGCACAACCTCTCGGCTTGGATATTGAAACTGCAGCTTTTGGAATATATAGAATAGCTGCAGCACAGGTCACTGATTTAATACATGAAATTACTGTTGAGCAGGGCTTGGACCCGAGGGACTTTGTTTTGCACGCATTTGGAGGCAGCTGTCCATTGTTATGTTCTATGTTTGGCGCTGAATTAAATGTTAAAAACATAGTTGTACCTTATGCTGCATCCGTAAATTGTGCTTTTGGATTAGCTTCAGCAGATATAGTGCATGAATATACACATACAGAAACATGTTCACTCCCGTGCTCTGCAGAACATATTAATAATATTTTCAAACCGATGGTTCTCAAGGGTCATTCTCAGTTATTATCTGAGGGTTTCACTGATAAAAAAATATCCCTCGAATGGGCAATAGATTTTAGGTACGGAAGACAAGTCCATGAAGTAACAACTCCTATAAAGGTGAGCGTCCCTCTAGATGATGAAAATATGAGTCAATTAATATCAGATTTCGAGACCTTGTATGAGCGTAGATATGGAAAGGGGTCTGCTTATAAGGAAGCGGGTATAGAAATGACTATGTTTCGTCTTACAGCTAGAGGTTTGGTTGAGAGGCCTAACGTTGAAAAATCTCAATATAGTGGAATTGATAGTAAGGGCGCTCAAATAGGTACAAGAAATATATTTGTTGATGCAAAAGATGGTATGGTAGAAGCGCCCATTTATGATTTTGATAAATTAAGTTCAGGGAATGAGATAACGGGTCCTGCTGTTATACATACTCCAATAACAACGATTGTTATCCAACTAGATCAGGTTGGTAAAATGGACGATTTGCGAAATATTTTAATTAAATCAATTTGAGGTAACAATGGACCCTATTACTTTCTCAATCATACGCCATAGGTTGTTTCGGATAGTTGATGAAGCAGTAATAACACTCAAACATGTATCTGGAAGCGCAATAACAAATGAAGGCCATGATCTTATGGTTTCATTGTATAGAGCAGATGGTTCTTTATTAATGGGAGGTGTGGGGTTTCTTCATCACCTAACTAGTGCAGCTGAGGCATGTAAGTCTATAATCAATAAATTTAATTCAGATATTAATGAGAATGATGTTTTTTTATTAAACTGTCCTTACACTGCTGCTTTGCATACTTCCGACGTCTATTTAGTAGCTCCTATTCATTCCGAAGGTAAGTTGGTCGCATGGAGTGCATGTTTTGTACACGTTTATGATATTGGAGCCATGAACCCAGGGGGTTTTAGTCCAGAATCGCTAGACATCTTTACTGAAGGTTTTTCCTCACCTGGACTTAAAATTGTTGATAGAGGAGAGATACGAAAAGATGTTATGGATACACTCTTAAATATGGTTCGTTCTCCTGAAATGGTTGCTCTAGATATATCATCGATGATCGCCTGTAATAATGTTGCACGTGACAGGATGCAAGGTCTTGTAAAAAAATATGGTATATCCATAGTTGATGAGGCATGTAGTAATTTAATTGATCAGTCTGAAGATCTTCTACGTGAACGTTTACTAGAACTACCTGATGGTAGTTGGGAATCTCGTCAATATTTTAATGTTAAAGATGAAACGTATAAGGTCATTTTAAAAATGACTAAATCAAAAGATACACTGTCTTTTGATTTTAGTGGCTCTAGCCCACAATCAAAGTATGGAATTAATTGTTCAAAATGGGCTTCTTGGGGTGGACTCTTTGCGCCATTATTTCCTTTACTCTGCTACGATATTACTTGGAATGAAGGTGTAATTAAACCTATAGAGATGAAAGCACCAGAGGGTACAGTTGTTAATGCTACTCGCCCGGCTCCAGTTTCTATTGCTACTGTTGGTGCAATTCAGGCGGTTAACAATGCTGCTTGTACATGTATTTCAAAAATGCTTTCAGCAAGCGACAAATATAAAAATGAAGCAACAGCCGTTTGGCATGGAAGTCATTTTGCAATTTTTATGTTCGGTAAAAACCAAAGAAGTTCTGATTCCATAGGTATATTAACAGAAACATTTGGAGGTGCAGCCGGGGCTCGCTCTATTGGAGATGGTGTAGATGTGGGGGGAGAAATTCCTAATCCTATTTCTAGAATGGCTAATGTGGAAACAATGGAGTGGACTTTTCCGGTTAGATATTTATTTCGAAGGCGTCTCAAGGATTCTGGTGGTCCAGGAACTTATAGAGGTGGTGCTGGTGCAGAATTTGCCATTACACCTCATGATGCACCAGATGGTGGTATAAATTACGTAGTTTCCGGGAAAGGGACTAGTTATCCAATGAGTGAGGGTTTAGCTGGAGGTTACCCTGGCGCTCCATCAAGGTATACCTGGATAAAAAATCAAAAAAAGAATAGTGATAGGTGTTTGTCAGATGATTTATTAGTTGGATCTAATTCTTATGAGGGAGATAAAGAAAATATATCTTGGGGAGTCTTCCCATTATTTGGCAATGACTACTTGCATGTTCGTTGGAACGGGGGTGGCGGTTACGGTGACCCATTAAAAAGAGACCTTAAGTCTTTAGAAAAAGATGTTAATGAAGGACTTGTCAGTGAAAATGCGGCTAAAGAAATTTATGGTGCAATAATTATAAATGGTCAGGTCGACTTAGAACAAAGTGTAATATTAAGAAAAAATATATTAAATAATAGAGTTAGAGGGGGCGGCTCATAATGAAGTCAAGGCTTTCAGAAACTCTCAGCTTTAATGGCAGGGGCTCTATAGTATGTAGTTGCTGTGAATATAAAATATGTGATCAAGATCTTCATTGGAAGAAGTCAGTTATTATCTCTGAAGAATCTATGCAAGATCTATGTGGAGATAATTATACTGTTTCCCAGGGGCTACTATTACGCCGATTTTTTTGTCCAGGTTGTTATGCATTACTTGATACCGAAACAGCCATTCATGATGATCCATTTTTATATGATAAAATTATAAAATGAGGTAGTTATGCATCAGGTTGCTATCAGAAAAAATATTATCGATCGAGTTGTTTCCAGGCGTGGTAAGTTTCATTTGTTCGACCACTTATCCCCTCAACATCTCGCTCTTGTAGTCATTGATATGCAGAATACTTTTCTGAAACCAGGGGGAGCTGTTGAAGTTCCTATGGGTCGTAATATAGTTTCAAATATAAATAAACTCGCAGAAAATATTCGTTCTAAGGGTGGTACAATTATTTGGATAGCTCACGCAAATCAAGATTTCGGTGACTCAACAGATTGGTCGAATTTTTTTGATTACTTTGTTTCAGATGATATGAAGGATAAAACTATTAAGGGATTACGAGCGGGTGAAGAGGGCCAAGACTTTTGGCATGAGCTGGATATTTTATCTTCTGATATTAAGCTAACTAAAAATAGATATAGCGCTTTAATCTCAGGATCTTCCAACCTAGAACGTTACCTTAGAAGTAATAATCTAGATACTCTCTTGATTGCAGGTACTAAAACTAATGTTTGCTGTGATGCAACTGGAAGAGATGCTATGATGCTAGATTTTAAAACTGTTATGGTATCAGATTGCCTTGCGGCTCTTTCTGACGAAGAGCATTTAGTAACCTTGGAAACATTCATACAGCAATTTGGAGATGTCATGTCTTCAGATGAAGTGTTAAGAGTACTTAAATAAATCCTCTCTTAATCTTCAAAAACTATGATCTATATGTGCCTCCATTTATATTTAATGTTGTTCCCACACAAAAGTCTGCTTCGTCTGAGGCTAGATATACTGCTGCTGCTGCTATCTCCTCAGGTTTTCCTAATCTTCCTATTGGCATAAGGTCTGAGAGTAGATTCGATAGTGTTATTTCATCAAGACCATCGAGCATTTGTGTTTTAGTTGGTCCAGGAGATAAAACATTTGCTCTTATGTTGTCATTCACCACTTCCAGTGCTAGGCATTTTGTCATTGCTATTACTGCTGCCTTAGATGCTGCATAGTGACTAAGCCCGGGGTGTCCCCTATCTGCAACTTCAGAAGCAATATTAATTATTCGGCCCCAACCAATCCTTTTCATTATTGGTATGATTTCTCTACAACAAAGAAAAGTTCCTCGAAGGTTAATATTCATTATTTGATCCCAGTCTGAAGTGCTTATATCTTCAAGTTCTGAGCCTCCAGCTATCGCTGCTGAATTTACTAATATGTCAGGGTCTCCAATATTGGAAGTAACATTACTATATGCATTTAAAATAGATTCTTCATTTGTAACATCAATGATAGAGGATATAATATTTCCCCCATCTTTAGATATTTCAGACGCTACTTTCTCAACTGCCTCTTTATCTATATCTAATAGAGCTATTGCGGCTCCTTCATAGGAGAACCTTTTGGCTATTTCTTTGCCTATTCCTCCGGCGCCACCAGTTATTACTGCTATGTGTCCTTCTAATCTTCTCACTATACTTACTCCCTATATATTGACCAAATTATATAACGGTGATACCGCAGCGTGAAATAAATTAACAATAAGGGTAAAAAAATGAATGATAAAACAAAAAAAGTATATGGTAATATTCCAGGATTGCCCCTTTCAGGAGCAGTAAGAGCTGGTGATTATGTTTTTGTATCTGGTCAAATTCCTGTTGGAGATGATGGTAAAATAGTAGATGGAGATGTTGCAGCTCAAACTAGAATCGTAATGGATAGAATAGTTTCATTATTACGAGAAGCTGAATGTGAGATAAGTGATGTTATTAAATGTACTTGCTGGCTTGAAAGCACCAAAGACTTTCAGGATTTCAATGAAGTTTACTCTCAATATTTTCCTAAAGATCCTCCAGCGAGAGCTACTGTTGAAGCAAAGCTTATGGTTGACGCAAAAGTTGAAGTAGAGGCAATAGCATGGAAGCCTATTTAAGTTTCTTCTATGATAAATAGAGAAGAAAAATTAGTAAGAGACCTTTCGGGGTTATTAGAACCGAAGACAATTGCTGTAGTTGGGGCTAGTGAAAATCTTGCTAAACCTGGTGGCCGAGCTGTTAGATATCTTCAATCTTTTGGATTTAAAGGAAAAATTATACCTATAAATCCAGGTAGGGAGTATATTGCAGGATTGAAATGCCATAAAGATATTAGAGATATAAATGAGAAAATTGATCTAGCTATAATATCTTTACCAGCAGAATTAGTCTGTAATTCTCTAAAAAATTGTCAGATTGCAGGTGTGGATGCAGCTGTAGTTTATTCTAGTGGGTTTTCTGAGATTGGACCCTTAGGTAGTAAGATCGAAATTAAACTAAGAGACATAATTTTTAATGGTGAAACTTTAGTATGTGGACCAAATAGCCAAGGTATAGCAAATTTCCACCAATCTATGGTTGCATATTTTAGTTCGGAACTTAAGCCTGGATTAGATCAAACTGGCCCAATAGGGTTTGCTGGACATAGTGGTGTTATGGGCGGAATTGTAGCTAATGAATGTATAGACCGGGGCATAGGTATGGGCTTTCTGGTAAGTCTTGGTAATGAAATAGATGTCTCAATTGCTGATATTATAAATTATGGCGCTACCAGAAAAAAAATCAAAGTTATAGGTGCTTATATTGAATGCGTTAATCAAGCAGAAAAACTTAGAGAAAGTATAATTTTTGCACGTTCACAGGGTGTTTATGTTGTATTATTAAAAGGGGGTCGTGATGAGGTAGGTCTTCGTGCTGCTGCATCACATACAGCTGCTTTGGCTGGAAACTGGAATACACATTGCGCTGCATTACGGCAATGGGGTGCTGTTGTTGTTGAAGATATCGAAACTCTTATCGATGCCCTCGAATTACTATCTCTATGTAATATACCCACAGAAGGAAAAAATATAGGACTTTTAACCAATTCGGGAGGAATAGGAGTTTTATGTGCGGATGCTTTGGGGTCAGTTGGTTTATCTCTTCCCAACTTTTCGGCAGAAACAGAGAAAAATTTATCAAAAACCTTACCTAGTTTTGGTAGTCCAAAAAATCCAGCTGATGTAACATTAAAATGGTTGACGAATCCTAGTGTTATATCAAAACAGCTTCAAGTTGTTGCTGAAGATCAGAATATTGATATTGTGATCCCTTTTCCTGGTGTAATTAGACAGCATACAGACAAAATAACTGAACAAATAGGCGATGCAAATAAGCTAATATCTAAGCCTATGATTGCTGGTTGGTTTGGTGGTGATCCGGAGGGGCCTAAAACTCTTCGTAAGTTAGGAGTTCCGGTATATCGTACGCCAAAACAACTAGCTCATATGGCTAATATACTTTGTGAACAATCATTGTTAAATCAAACTTTTGAGCACGAGGCATTTTTTAAATATGAAAAATATAATGTTCCAGTAATAAACTTAAAATCAAATGAACTTCATGAGCTTATTGGAAAAAAAAGAGGATCTTTATCTGAATATGATTCTCGAACCGTTTTAAGTCATTGTGGAATTCCTATGGCAAAATACAAACATTCAAAGGATATAAAAACAGCAGTAGCTGCAGCAGAATCGATAGGCTATCCTGTTGCTCTCAAAATCTCATCTTCAGATATTATTCATAAAGCTCAATCTGGTGGAGTACTTTTAAATTTAAGATCAAGCAATGATGTAACTTTAGGCGCGAATGAAATTTTAGAGAGAGTTAAGGAACTTCATCCTCTTGCGAAAGTTGATGGTTTTTTAATAGAGGAAATGATCCCAGATTCAATTGAATTAATAGTAGGCATGAAAAGAGATCCAGTATTTGGGCCTGTTGTGACAGTTGGGACTGGAGGCTCTATGGTCGAGCTTTTATCTGATTATGATTTGCTTGTTCCTCCCTTTAATAACAATCAAGTAATTAAAGCATTAAATACTTTACGAATTGAATCGACTTTAAATGACTCAGATAAAGTATCTTCTGAATCAATATTGCAGTTTGTTGAAATTGTTAGGATATTAGGAGAATTATCTTTGTGCTTACCTGAAATAATAGAAGTTGATATAAACCCAATTAAGATAGGTCTTGATAAATGTGTTGCGGTCGATTCTGTAGTTATTGTTTCATAGGATTTTTAAATTCTTTTATTTTCTCTAGAATAATTTTTTGAGGCTCACCCGTTGAGAAAGCCTCACTTTGTATTCTTTTTGCCTCTGTAAATAATTTATCAAGTCCTGGCTGAGTAATTTTGCGTAATTGTTCCTTAGTTTTTCTAAAAGCTAAAGGTGACTTACTTGCCAAATCTTCAGCATAATCAATTGACTCTTCTAGAAGTTTTTCAGAAGAAACAATCTTGCTTATTAAACCAAGTTGTAAAACTTCATCAGAATCCATAGTACGTCCTGTATAAGTAAGCTCCGTTGTTTTTGATAACCCTAAAAATGGTAGCATCAAATGAGCACCGAGTAAGCTAGGTAATCCAACATTTATTTCTGGTTGGCTCATCTTGGTATTCGGGCAACCTATCCTTATATCTGCTAAAAGTGCAATTTGATAACCTGCACCAGCGGCGATACCGTTAATAGCAGCAATGAGTGGTTTATCGAACATCCTTATAGTAGTGTATAGCTTTTGAAGGTTTGTAACCCAATTAGTAGCTTCAATCTCATCAAATTTTGCTAAATTATTGAGATCCATACCTGAGCAAAATGCTTTAGAACCTGATCCTGTAATAACTACAGCTTTACAATCATCAGATTTTGTTAATTTCTCAAGTGTATCAATTATCTCGTTTGCCATACGATAATTAAGTGCATTACGTTTTTCTACTCTTGACAGAGTTAAAACTGTAATACCTTCATATGCTTCTTCTTTTATAAAACTATCCATTATAGCTCTGCTTATTTAGAAATATGATATATATCATCTGTATATAGTTCAAAAATATATGATATAAGTTTTTTTGCAGATTTTGTAATATAATGTGAATTATTCTTTAGACAGAGAGTAGCACAAGGGTTTTTAAACGAGATAATTTATTATAAGGTCATAATTTTCCTTTATTAATCATTTGAGGATATTATTTTAAGGGTTATTTTAAATGGAGAAAAAATTTTCCCAGGAAATTTCTGATACATTTGTCTCTAATGTTGCGTTTAATTCTTCAGGACTCGTTCCAGCTATTGTTCAGCAATATGATACTAAAGAAGTTTTAATGATGGCTTGGATGAACGAAGAGTCTATTCATACAACATTTAAGGAAGGTTACGCTTGTTATTGGTCTCGCTCAAGAAAAAATCTTTGGAGGAAAGGGGAGACTTCGGGTAATGTTCAAAAATTAAAAGATATTAGAATTGACTGTGATGGAGATACTTTACTACTTTTGGTGGATCAAAAAGGAGATGCGTGCCATCTAAATTACCGTAGTTGTTTTTTTAGAGGAGCAGATACTGAAATAATTGATTGATTTTTTCTAGTCTATGTAGCCATTAATTTATTTAAATAAAAATTGTGAGAATAGTATGAGATTTGCAGTTGATACAGGTGGTACTTTTACAGATCTAGTTGTAGAAGATGTTAATGGTGATGTTCGTCTTTATAAATCCTCTACAACACCTGATGACCCTATAAAAGGTGTTCTCGATACACTTCATTTAGCTGCAAACGATTTTGGTTTGTCTGATAGAGATTTTTTATTAAAGGGAGATATGCTTATTCACGGCACTACGCGTGCTATTAACGCTATTGTAACCAATAACACTGCAAAGACAGCTTTTTTGACAACAATGGGACATCCGGATGTATTAGTTTTTAGAGAGGGCGGGAGAGCTGAGCCTTTTGATTTTACTGCTGATTTTCCTAAGCCATATGTTCCGCGATCCTTAACTTATGAAATTCAAGAGCGTGTTGCTTATGACGGTCGAATAATTGAGCCTCTCGATGAGAATCATTTAATAGAAACATTAGAAAGTATAAGGCAAGAAAAAGTAGAAGCAATTGGTGTATGTTTATTATGGTCAATTGTTAATCCGATTCACGAAAATAAAATTGGGAAACTGATTGAAGAGCATTTACCTGGTATTCCTTATACCCTTTCCCATAAAATTAATCCTTCTCTAAGAGAATATAGGCGAGCATCATCAACTGTTATCGATTCTTCACTAAAACCCCTTATGGGTAGTTATCTTGGTGGGCTTAAAGAGCGTTTAAAAGATGCTGGTTTCGATGGCCGTGTTTTGGTTGTAACGACTCAGGGTGGTGCAATGGATGCAGCTGATATGGCTAAATCTCCCATTCATTCTATTAATTCAGGGCCAGCTATGGCTCCTGTAGCAGGTCGTTATTATTCTAGCCATGATACGGGGGTAGATACTGCAATTATTGCAGATACAGGGGGCACTACATTCGATGTTAGTCTAGTTAGAGGCGGCAGAATTCCATGGACTAGAGAAACTTGGATTGGTCAACCTTATCGTGGCCATATGACAGGATTTCCCGCAGTTGATGTTAAAAGTATAGGTGCTGGAGGTGGAAGTATAGCATGGGTTGATGAAGGAGGGTTGCTTCATGTAGGCCCTCAAAGTGCTGGAGCTGTTCCGGGACCTGTTTGCTATGGAAAGGGCGGTACAGAGGCGACTGTAACAGATGCCTCAGTCGTTTTAGGATGGATTGACCCTAATTACTTTCTAGGTGGTGCAATGCACCTTGATCATAAAGCCGCATTGAAAGCAATTAATTCAGGTATTGCTGATAAACTTGGACTAGAAACAAAAGAAGCTGCTTATGCAGTTCTAAAAGTCGCTACCGAGAATATGGTTCATGCTATTGAGGATATTACAGTTAATCAAGGAATAGATCCTAGAGATGCTGTATTAATTGGTGGAGGAGGAGCGGCGGGTTTAAATATGGTCGCGATAGGGCAAAGATTAGGATGTAAGCAAGTAATTATTCCAGATACGTCTGCAACACTTTCTGCAGCTGGTGCCTTAATGTCTGATCTAAGAGGAGAGTATAGCGCAACTTTATTTACAGATACCTCAAACTTTGATTTTAAAGGTGTTAATGGCCTCCTTGATAATCTTTTAAGTCAATGTAAGTTATTCTTAAGTGGACCCGGTGAAGGATGTATTGATCATACTATTGAATTTACCGCAGAAGCTCGTTATCCAAGTCAAATTTGGGAAATCGAGGTACCTTTAAGAGGCGGTTTGATATCTAATGAAGATGACCTAGCTAAATTACATTCTGATTTTCATTCTACTCATGAAGATTTATTTGCTATTTCTGATAAGCAATCGGATATAGAATTTGTCGGATGGAGAGCAAATATTAGTTGTAGACTAAGGGATAAGCATGCATTTCAGCTAGTTGAAGATTGTGAAGTTGAGTCTAATCAGGAATTTAGACAAGCTTATTTTGATGGTGTTGGTTTTATCGATACTCCGGTCCATAAATTTGAATCAATGGATAGTGAACTTTTTATTACAGGCCCAGCGATAATAGAATCCTCTTTTACAACTGTGGTCATTGATCCGGAAGCAAAAGCTTCGAAAATGAAGAGTGGCAGCCTGGTCATAGAACCGGCTCCTTAGAAATTTTATAGGAACGCAAAATGTCTATTGAATTAAAGGCAAAAAAAGAACGTAAGTTAGATGGTGTGCAAATGGCGGTCTTGAATAAGCGAATGGAAGCTATATGCCGCAAAATGTCTAATACGCTACTTAGGACTGGAAGGTCTGGAGTGCTAAATAGTGCAAGAGATTTTTCTTGCTGCTTAGTTACTGGAGACAACTCATTATTATCTGTTAATGAAAGTCTACCAATTCATGTACTCCGTGGTGCTGATATGATGGCAGCATCAATGAAAGAATTTCACCCTGAGCTTCGGAGGGGTGATGCTTTTATGCATAATTCTCCATACCACGGTGGGTCACATGCTGCTGATCATACTACTCTAGTACCTGTAATTGATGATGATGGAATTCATCGTTTTACAATGGTTGCAAAAGCACATCAGGCTGATTGTGGTAATTCAATTCCCACAACATATCACGGTGGAGCTAAAGATGTTTATCAGGAAGGAGCTCTAATCTTTCCTGCTATTCGTATCCAAGAAAATTATAAGGATATAGATGATATTATTCGAATGTGTAAAATGCGTATCAGAGTTCCTGATCAGTGGTGGGGCGATTATTTAGCTGCTCTTGGTGCTGCTCGAATAGGTGAAAGAGAAATACTAGCATTAGGTTCTGAAGTGGGCTGGGAAACTCTTGAGCAGTTCGCTTTACAATGGTTCGATTACAGTGAGCAACTTATGATATCGGCAGTTAGAAATATGCCTGGTGGTACAAAGGTTGTTCATACCCGTCATGACCCATTTCCTGGAATGGAAGAAGGTGTCGATATTAAAGTCGAAGTAAAAGTAGATACAGAATCCGCAATGATCGAAGTAGACCTGCGAGATAACCCTGATTGCCTTCCATGCGGTCTGAACCTTAGCCAAGCGTGTGCAGAAACCTCTGCTCTTTTAGGCGTTTTTAATTCTGTTCCTGCGGATGTTCCAACTAATCAAGGTTCTTTCCGTAGAGTAGATATTAAATTAAGGGAGAATTGTGTTGTAGGTATACCAAAGCATCCTACAAGTTGTTCAGTTGCTACTACTAATATCGCTGATAGAGTAGGTAATGCTACGCAGCGTGCTATTGCTGAGTTGGGGGATGGTTATGGTATGGCTGCTGCTGCCGCAATAATCCCGCCCAGTATTGGCGTAATCTCTGGATCTAGTGAGATGACTGGAGGCCCTTATGTGAATCAAATATTTCTTGGTTGGGGTGGTGGCGCAGCAGCGCCTCATAATGATGCCTGGTTGACATTAGGTCATATAGGAAATGCAGGTTTATCCTACCTTGATAGTATAGAACTTGATGAAATGCGCTTTCCGATGTTGGTTAAAGGAAGACATTTTGTTACTGATTCTGGTGGAGCAGGAAGAACTAGAGGGGGGGCTGGAGTTTTTTGTGAGTTTGGTCCTACCGATGGTGAAATGGAAGTAGGTTATGTAAGCGATGGTAACGAAACACCAGCAGAAGGAGTGCGGGGTGGTGGGCCAGGTGGCTGCGCTAACCAATTTAGAAGAGATCCCAATGGCGATTTACATCCTTTAGAATCATGTGAGCAAGCAATTATACCACAGGGTCATACAATTGTATCTTATTCTTGTGGGGGTGGTGGTTATGGTGACCCTAATGAGAGAGATGTTAATTTAGTGGTGGATGACCTAAATGATAGATGGATTTCAGAGCAAACAGTAACAGACGTATATGGCGTCATTCTAAATGACGATGGTAGTGTTGATATAAATGCTACGGATAAAGTACGGCAACATAATTTAAAGAAATAAATATATCTGTAATTAGGGCAGCAAAAGCATTTTACCAAAAACATCCCGATTTGCAGTTTTCTTTGCTGCCTCTACAATCTTACTAAGTGGAAAAGTAGAATCAATAACTGGTGTTAATTGGTCATCAGCAATAAGTCCGAGAATATGCCGTATTTCTTTTCGCCCAGCAAGATGACTCCCATGTATCATCATATGCTTACGAAATAATTCTATAATATTTATAGGGACTGTTTCTCCAGCATGAGCTCCACATGTTACTAAACGACCATTTAGGCACACTGACTTGACACTTTGTGCAAATATATCTCCACCTACGCTTTCAATAACTAAATCTACACCCTTCCCATTGGTAATATCCTGTATAGATTCAAATATATTATCAGAGGAGTAATTTAAAACCACATCTGCACCTATATCTTTTGCCTTTGACATTTTTTGTTCGCTTCCAACGGTAGCGATTATGTGTGCGCCATGGAGTTTTGCTACTTGGATAGCACTGGATCCAACAACACTGCCTGCTGCATTAATTAGAATTTTTTGTCCGGCTTGGATTTGACCCAGATTAACAGTCATATGCCAAGCAGTTCCTAAACCAATAATTGAAGCTGCTGCTTTTTCGTATGATATATTAGTAGGAATTGTAATTAGTGAGGTTTCTTCAACTACACAAAATTCAGCATGAGTTCCCCAACGGGATGCACCGATCCTTCCATGGGTAAAGTCAACTCCATCAAGTCCAGATAGCCACATATCACTTGTGGGATCTCCTTGTGCAAAATGAATTGCAACTCGATCTCCAATAGAAAATCTATTCGACCCATCTCCAAGTTCTGCTACTTCGCCTGCACCTTCAACACCAATTACATGGGGAAAGTTTAGATCAATCCCAGAAATTCCTTCACGGAGGTCATGGTCCAAATGGTTTATTCCGCTAGCATGGATCTTTACTAAAACCTGGCCAGGACCTGGTTTAGGTGTTTCTATGTCCTGATATAAAAGTTTTTCAATTCCTCCGAACTCATGTAAAACAATAGCTTTCATTATTTATTCCTTATTTTTTCCATAGCTTCACTAGCTGTCATTAGATCAACATATTTTTGGCCAAGATCAAATAAATTTGCCTCATGAGGTCCAATAGCTCTATCACCGCAGCCATCTGTAATAACTATGGGTATAAAGCCCCAACACATTGCATCAAGTGCACTAGCTCTAACGCAACCGCTGGTTGTGCAACCTGTTATCATAATTGTATCAACTCCAAGTAAAGTAAGTTGTGGGGCTAAATCAGTGCCAAAAAAAGCTGAGGGAACTCTTTTACGAACTATGATTTCACCATTATTAGGTGTTAGCTCAGGAACAATTTGACTCTCTTTTGAGTTTTCCGTTAGTGTTTTAAGACTTGGAACTTTTTTGTACATTAAATTAAGATCTGATCCGTCGTCTGCAAAAACAACACGAGTATGTGCAATCGGAAGCTTCTGGTTGCGTGCGAATTCCAGTAAACTTTGAGTAATTTTAATTGCTTGTGGAATATTACCTCCACCAAAAGCATTTTCGTCATTAAAACCATTCACAAAATCTACTATTAATAGGGCTGGCTTCTTGCCCATCCCAATTGTATTACCAAAATTTTGTTTTTTATATATTTCGGTATCTGATGACATAAAATTACCCTTATAAATTGTTATAAGTTGATGATAAGTGAATAGATATTAGATCATGTAATCATTATAGTATTAAAATATTAAATAAATTATCTATATAAATTTTTATTCTAATTAAATTATGCCGCATAAGTAATCATACTAATGGGTTTTCGTCACTCATATAAATCGTAACATTTTTAAAGACACCTTCTTCAATAACAAAGAAGTTACAGTTTCTCATAGAGACTGTAGGCTTATCATCATAGTCATTACGAGCTAGAAACTGTGAAGCTATACATTGATTTTCTTCGTCTACTACGTGAGTAAAGTCACCGTGATATATAACTTTTGTCGATGACATAAAATCATTGAACATCCTCTCAATTTCATCATGGCCATTATGAGTGGTTTGTGCGGTTTGAACTGTCAGAATTGCATTTTTTGAAAAACAAGAAACTGTCTCATCAAGATTCTTACCATCTACATTTGCAAAGTATTTATTTTCTACTAGTTCTATCAGTTCAGATTTGTTAAGTAATTTCATTATAATCTCCAAATTTAGTTTATTAATTGACTAGATATAATATAAATCATCATATTGCATATAATCTTTTATAAAATTATAGGCATAATTGATATCGGAATTAATAAGTAAGCTAAAGGGCTAAGTTAATGAATTTCTTTGGAATCCATCCAAATCCAATTATTCTTCCTCTCTTTATGCTTTTTATAACCGGAGTTGCCTATGGTCTAACTTACTCTTTAGTCGGTGTAGGGGTAGGTGGTGGGATACCTGCTTTTGCATTTTCATTTTGGATGAGTTTAGGTGCAGGTATAATTATGATGATTATGTGTCTACCTAAAAGATCCTACCCTGGTATTAGTATTCCTCATCTGCGAGGTTATTTTATGACCGGAATATCAGGGTTTGGTATTCCCTATATTGCTGTAACAATTGCATCAAGTGAAGGGGTGCCTGCAGGTATAACTAGTATGTTAGTAGCCTTAGCACCAATTTTAACTTATTTAGGGGCTGTAATATTCAGGTTAGACAGACTAACAGCATTAAAATCATTTGGTTTTATCGTTGGTGTAGGTGGAGTTTTGCTTATAGTGATTCCTGAAGCAAGCTTACCAAGCCCTGATCTTGTTGGTTGGGTTATCTTAGTTTTGCTTGCACCACTCGGGTATGCAACAAGTGCATTATCTGCTGCATTACTTCCTCCACCTAAAAGTGACGCAATCCAATTCTCAGCTGGTTTTTTCCTTGCCACATCATTATTTTTATTTGTTTTTATGGCGGGTTCGGGTGATTGGTGGTGGTTTAGTGGTCAAATGGATGATGCAGATTGGGCACTAATTATGTCGGCGCCATTGCAGGCATTAGGTATATATCTTTTCCTTGAGCTAATTCGGACTATGGGCCCTGTATTTTTTACAAGCGTTAATTTTATAACTCCTATTACAGGAATTTTATGGGGGATGGCTTTCTTCGGAGAAAGGCTGAGTATATGGGTACTAATTGCTTTAGTGCCTTTATTTATGGGAGTTTTCTTCATTAACCTTAAGAATAGATAATTTTTGAATTTCTTGAGCGATATTCTGGTGCTTACGCGATGAATTTGTAATATTAAGACTTCCCTATAAGAGAAAATAACGTTAGGTGATCTTTATGGTTTCTGTTTGGGGCGCGGACCCAGTTTTTTTAGATAAGGATTCTGAGACTGCTCAAGATTGGAAAGCTCTACAATGCTATCTACAATCTGAGGGCCTTAGTTTTGATCCAGAACTTAATGCACCAAAACAGTTCTCATCTGGTTTTGGTAACCTTAATTACCAAATAATAGTTAATGGATCCTTGTCAGTTTTAAGAAGACCACCGATGGGAAAGATACCACCTGGTGCAAACGATATGAAAAGAGAACATCATATTCTAAGTAAATTGTGGAAAGAATTTCCCTTAGCCCCAAAAAGTTTTCATTACTGTCCAGATCACAGTATTTTAGGCAATCATTTTTTAATTATGGAATATAGAAAAGGAAATACTATTAGTGGTCATCTTCCTGAAGAAGTAGCTTTAATTAAAGATGCTCCTGTTAAAATAACTGAACTTCTTATCGATATACTTGTAGACCTACATAATGTTGATGCTGAGACTGTTGGGCTTGGGGATTTTGGAAAGCCTGAGGGTTTTCTCGAAAGAGCGGTTAAGGGATGGAAAAAAAGACTTTTTCTAGGATCAGATGATAGCCCTCCAAATATAGCTATAGAAGTTGTGAATTGGTTGGAGAAGAATCAGGTGAAGGATGGATTACCTACTTTACTTCATAATGATTTTAAATTGGATAATATTTTATTAGATCCAAAAGATTTAACACCTATTGCCGTTGTTGATTGGGATATGGGATCAAGAGGAGATCCACTTTTTGACCTAGGTACTTTATTAAGTTATTGGGTTGAGCCTGATGATCCAAAGGCAATGCAAATAATTGAGCAAATGCCAACTTCGTGTCTTTCGTTTCCTAAAAGAAAAGATGTTATTCGTATGTATTCTGAAAAAAGTGGTAGAGATACAAGTGATATCAGGTTTTATAGAGTTCTAGCACAGTTTAAACTTGCAGTTGTATTTTTACAAATCAATGCACAATATAAAAGAGGTACCACAAAGGATCCTCGATTTGGTCGTTTTGAAGAATATTTAGAGGACATGTTTGTATTTGCTCATGATATAGCCTCTAGTAGAGTGGAGTAAATCAACATAATATATTTTATATGAATTATCTTTAGGAGTTTAATTTATGGTTGCTTTAGGAAAAAAAGTATCTGATAAAACTTATCGAGAGAGCTATGGTCGTTATTTTGAGGACTTTGTCGTGGGAGATATCTATGAACATCGTCCAGGTAGAACCATAAGTGAGGTGGACAATAGTTGGTTTACTCTATTAACAATGAACCAACACCCAATACATTTTGACTCAGTGTATGCTGCTGCAAGTGAATTTGGAAAACCTTTAGTAAATAGTTGTCTCACATTATCTATTGTTGCTGGAATGTCCGTAAGTGACACAAGTCAGAAGGCTATAGCTAATCTTGGGTGGACTGATATCAAATTAACTTCACCTGTATTCGCCGGTGATACTATTTATGCTTCATCTAAAATATTGGAGAAGAGAGAATCAAATTCTCGACCAACTCAAGGTATAGTTAAGATCCGGAGTATCGGATGTAATCAGGAGGGTGCTCAGGTTATTAGTTTTGAGCGAGCTATGTTAATTCCAAAGATGGGTCATGCTGTTGATGATAAGGTTAATTATTAAAATTGAGACAGAACATAAATTAAAAAAAATTTTAAATATTGAATTATGCTATTTTCCAAATTGCATCCTAACATTTTAGGGGATCCTTAAGAGTCCATGAATGATTCTACCAAATCAATATCTGAAGTACTTGCAGAATTTGCGATAACGTTAAGATATGAAGATATTCCTGAGGCAGTTATTCACCGTGCTAAATTGCATATATTAGATGCTTTTGGAATAGCTCTTGCGTCTACAAAGCAAACGTATAGTAAAAAAACACTTTCTGGAATTCTTGATATTGGAGGGGAGGGAGATTACCCCATAATAGGATCGAACGTTGGTCTACCGTATCGAGAGTCTGCTTTAATGAACGGTTTTCTGATTCATTCTTTAGATTTTGATGATACTCATGTTGCAGGTGTGATTCATTCAACAGCAAGTGCTCTTCCATCTGTTTTAAGCGCAGCAAAGCGTCATAGTGTTGATGGAAAAAAAGCATTATCTGCTTATATTGCAGCCATTGAGTGCAGTTCCCGTATAGGAATGGCTGCTAAAGGGGGTTTTCATAAGAAGGGTTTTCATCCTACAGGTTTAATAGGTGCATTTGGTTCAACAATAGCAGCAGGTTGTTTAGCTTCATTAAGTGTTAAAGAGTTAGTTCAAGCACAAGGCACTGTCTATAGTATGGCTTCTGGAAATCTTGAATTTTTAAAAGAAGGAGCATGGACAAAACGAATGCATCCAGGTTGGGCTGCGGTTTGTGGCCTTACTGCAGTGTCTATGTGTAAGCATGGTTTTGAAGGTGTGTTAAGCCCTTATGAAGGACGGTATGGTGTATATAATACCTGCTCTAGTGAAGATATAGAAGTAGATATTGGGATTGTAACTAAGGGTTTGGGTAAAGAATGGGAAATGTTAAGTGTAGGAGTTAAGCCTTATCCAGCATGTCATTTAACTCATTCATGTATTGATGCTACACGTAAATTATTTAATGAGCATAGTTTGTCTTCAGAAGACGTAAAAAAAGTTGTTGCGAGAGTTGCGGAAGATAGCCTACCTGTTGTCGGTGAACCTTTATCTGCAAAACGGAGACCGGGTAGTGGATACGAGGCTCAATTTAGTTTACCTTATCTCGTAGCTAGTGCAATTGTTCGTGATCGTTTTACACTTGCTGATCTTGAAAAGTCTTCATATACAGAGCCTCAGGTTATTAGTGTTTGTGATAAAGTTTTTTGTGAACCAATGGAGGGCTCTTTATATCCTAAATACTTTTCCGGAGAAATAGAAGTTACCACTAAAAATAATGAAGTTTTTATTCAAAGAGAAGAGATCAATAGGGGAGCTGATGTTACTCCTTTAGAGCCCAAAGAGATAATTAGTAAATTCAAAGAAAATGCTAGCCTAGTTTTATCAAAAGGAAATTATGAATCTGCTATAAATGCCGTTCTAAATATTGATGACGTTTGTAAATTTAGTACTATCACAGATTATTTTAAATGTGAGGGGCATCTATAAATATATATATGAATATATATTTATAGAATCTTAATTTAATTTTCTAGATTATTTGAGAAAATATTGTTTTATCGCTTAACAATGTATTAATTTCTTCTTCTTCATAGCCGATCTCCTTTAATATATTGATTGTATCTTCTCCAAGTAAAGGCGCCTTTTTGCGAGGTAAAACATTTTCATCAGCAAGTATTGGTTGTCGTACTACTTTCATGTTCTGCCACTTTGGATGAGATATCTTTTGTGTTATCATTCTTTCATCGGAAAACTTATTAGATAATGCGGATTCTATATTGTTTACTGGGGCGCATGGAAGTAGGCCTGTAAGTTTACTTAGCCAATATTCTGTATTTTCTTTAATAAAAACTTCTGACAGTAATTCCACAACTAGCTGACGATTTTTTAATCTAGACTTGAAATCACTGATTCTTGGATCTTTTATCCACTGAGGTTTTTCAATAGCTGTAACAAGTTTTGGCCAAAAACTATCCTTATTTGCCATAATAAATATCCAGCCATTTTTAGTTTTATATAATTCACTCGGAACAAGTGATGGATGTCCTGATCTTGCTATACGTTCAGGTTTATATCCCTCAGTTAGATGCCAGGTTGCAGGATAACTTAGGTTGGTCATTGCAACATCAAAAAGGGCTGCATCATAATCTTGGCCCCTTCCAGTTCTTTGTGCACCAAGTATTCCTGCTAATAGTGCCAATGCGGCTGTAAGTCCTGCTTGATAATCTACTATAGAAAGTCCAAAACGAGTTGGAGGTGACGAGGGCTCGCCAGTAACAGAAAGATATCCTGCTTCTGCTTGCATTACATAATCTAGTCCAGGCCAAGAGGCTCTTGAATTGTTCCTTCCATAGGCAGAAAGATGAACACACACAATTTCAGGCTTATGTTTAGAAAAGGATTTATAATTTAATCCTAATTTATTAACAAGATCTCCTCGAAGATTATTAATTAGAGCGTCAGAAGAAGACACTAATTTGTCTAATATCTTTCTACCATTTGAACTTTTGATATTTAGACCTATCGATCGTTTATTGGCACTAAAACTTTGAAAAAAAAGACTGTCTCCGTCTTCGGAATATGGCACGACATGACGTCCCATCTCTCCCCCTGTTAGGTGATTCTCTACTTTAATAACATCAGCGCCAAGATCTGCTAGAAACATTGTGCCGAAAGGTGCTGCCCCATATTGTTCAAGGGCAATAATCTTTAGACCTTTTAAAGGAAGGTGTTCGTTATTCACACGAGACTCCGTTAAGTTTATGTATTAATTATGTAGGATTTCTTTCAATTAACTGGCGGGCAATAATTATTTTTTGGATCTCGTTTGTACCCTCACCAATTAATAATAATGGAGCGTCACGAAACATTCTCTCTATTGGGTATTCTTTTGAGTATCCATAGCCTCCATGAATTCTCATTGCATCAAGTGCATTTTCCATGGCAGCTTCTGTAGCAAATAGTTTTGCCATACCGGCTTCCATATCTGCTCTTTGTCCACTTGCAAAAGCTTCAGCAGCTCTATCGGTTAATAATCTTGCAGCTTCAAGCCGTGTAGCCATTTCAGCGAGTTTCAATTGTATTGCTTGGTGTTGACATATTGGTTTGCCAAAGGTCTTACGGGTTTGACTATATTTAACTGCCTCATCAAGGGTAGCTTGTGCAATCCCCACACCTCTTGCTGCCACATTAATTCGGCCAAGCTCGAGTCCACCTAAAACTTGTTGGAGACCTTTTCCTTCTTCACCACCAATAAGTTTATCTGAATCAACAAAATAATCATCAAAAACTAATTCACAACTATCTATACCTTTGTAGCCGAGTTTTTCTAGTTTACGGCTCACTTTGAAACCATCTCCTTTTTCAGCAAGAAATAGGCTCATTCCTTTGTGGCGAGGCTCTGCATTTGGGTCTGTTTTCACAAGTAAGGCTACGACATGACCTTCTTGGCTATTTGTAATCCACATTTTTGAACCGTTAATAATATAACCACTATTTCCCTTCTTTTTAGCCACTGTCCTAATGGATTGAAGATCTGTCCCGCAATCAGGTTCAGTGAGAGCAATGCCTCCTCTCATTTCTCCTGTAGCAAAACGAGGTAAATAATGAGACTTTTGCTCATCTGTACCGTGCCTTTCTATTGCTGCTGCCATAATTAGGTGAGAATTAATGATTCCACTAACCGACATCCAAGCACCTGAAATTTTTTCCACAATTTTGGAGTAGGTTGTTACTGGAAGACCTAGACCTCCATATTCAGTAGATATAGTCGCACCGAATAAACCTAAAGACTTCATTTTATCAACAATTTCAATTGGATATATGTCGTCTTTCTCAAGTTGATGTACGTTTGGTTTAACATCTCTCTCGATAAATCTGTCAATATTTTCCAGAATAATACGTTCGTCTTGTTCGCTAATTTCTGATTGTCCAGGTTTTGGCATTTTATATTTCTTCCTTGAAATCTTGATATTTAGGTATTTGAAAATAATATTCATTACCCAAGACAACAAAAAATTGTCAGGGTGAAAAAAAACAGCTATATAGTTGTAGTTTATATGAAAAAATACTAATAAAGCGGATATATTTCTATCTTAATACCATGCTAAACGGGAGACTTCTAGCTTGTAGAGTAAATTCAAAAGGTAATATAATTTAGCAATATTAAGTTTTATAATATATAAAATATAAAGAATTGTCTGTTTTTACTTGATACAGCTAGAATTAATTCTCTATATATAAATTTAAAATATGAGGTAATCAATTTTTACCTCAGACAACTATTTTTTTAATAGGACGATAAATGTCAGGACCTGGTGAAGTTGTTATTACTAATATTACCAAAGCTTTTGGTGATAATAATGCAGTAGAAAATATTAATCTTTCAATCCCTGATGGATCTTATTGTTGTTTGCTTGGTCCGAGTGGATGCGGAAAAACTACTTTACTTAGAATGATTGCAGGACATGAAGTTCCAACTGAAGGTGACATTACTATTGGAGGCCAATCTGTTATTGGTGTTCCTACAGGAAAACGCGGAACTTCTATGATGTTCCAGAGCTATGCATTATTTCCCCATCTAACCGTTCTTGATAATGTAGCTTTTAGTTTGAAAATGAAAAACATAGGTCGTGAGCAAAGGCAACAAGAGGCATATGAAGTTCTTAAAAAAGTTCAATTAGAGCCACTTGCTACTAGGATGCCGGCCCAGTTATCTGGAGGCCAACAACAACGTGTTGCTTTAGCAAGATCTCTAATTACAAATCCTAAGGTATTATTACTTGATGAGCCGTTATCAGCATTAGACGAATATCTTCGATTACAGATGAGGGCTGAAGTTAAGCGCCTTCAGCTAGATTTAGGTATAACCTTTATACATGTAACTCATACACAACCTGAGGCGCTAGCATTAGCAGACTTAGTTGTTGTTATGGAAACAGGACGTATTGAACAAGCAGGCTCAGCACGTGAAATTTATGATTTGCCTAAAACAACCTATGTTGCAGAGTTTATGGGTGGGTGGAATGTTTTTTCTGGTGCTGTAAGGGATTCAAAGAATAATATGGAAACACTAAAGGGTCCTGGTAGCGAAGTTTATCAGGTTCCCGCTCAAGGTAAGAAAGAAGGTTCAGATTTAAGCTTTGGTGTTAGACGTGATAAAGTACACTTACTTGGGACCGAGGGACAAGAAGACAGGGGTAATGCTTTAAGTGGAAAAGTAAATGCCGTTGAATATCAGGGTAATTGGGTCAAGGTAACTATAGATCGCCCAGAAGCTGACCAGATTGTCGCAGTAATAGAAGATAGGGAGTATTTTACAAATCCTGCTAATGTAGGTGATGACGTGACGGCAACCTGGTCACCGGCAGATGTGCATTTTATGGAAAAAGCTTTAGGTGAGCAGAATCTTATTGGGGAGACTTTTTAAATTAATTTATTGATTACTGCATTTTTATTGCATTAAGGATGCTGAGCTAGCTCAGTTGTTATTCGATTATCAATTTAGTTTGTTTAACATGACAACAAGACTTAATAGATAGGTGAGGAGATTAAATATGAGTGTTTCAAAAAGAAAAAAAACTAATTCAGTAAGTCGTAGAACTGTTCTTAAGGGAACAGCTGCCGCTGCTGGAGTTGGTGCGGCTGCTACACTTGGAGGTTTTCCAACTGTTTGGGCGCAAGATCTCAAAGACATAACAATACGGCAGTTAGGTCTAGCTGTTTCTAACATGGACCCTTTTGCTAAAATGGCTACTGACGCTTTAGGTTTTACAGTTGAGCAAACAGCTGTGGACCTTGGTACTGTTGGTAATAGAGGAATCACCCAACCAAAGTCATTTGATTTGCTTGAGCCAGCTTATATGCAGTTTAAATTTGTTTGGCCTACAGGTAATTTCCAGCCAGTAGACGTTAATCGTCTTTCTGAGTGGGACAAGGTTTCTGGGATTTATAAAGAATCCGGAAAAGGTTGGGACGATGCGTGGCTTGGTGATGGTCAACGACCAAATAGTGTTATGTATGTTGATGGTGCTGGTTCTGATTTTAAAGCACCTGGATCAACTGACCAAGTAGCTGCAATGCCAATATTGCACAACGCTGATACATTGGGTATTAGGCCCGACGAAATTGGTCGTCCTATTTCATCATGGGGTGAGTTATTGAATGATGAGTTCAATGGAAAAACTGCATTAGTTGGTTTCCCTGCAATTGGTGGCATGGATGCTGCTATGGCGCTTGAGGCTCTCGGTTTAGTGTCTTATGCCGATAAAGGGAATATGACCAAGGCAGAGATTGATGCAACATTTAAGCAATTGATTGAATGGAAGAAGAAGGGACATTTCCGTGCTCTTTGGACTACGTTTAATGAATCAGTTAACTTAATGTTATCTGGTGAAGTTGTAATACAGTCAATGTGGTCTCCTGCTGTTACTGCAGTGCGAGCTAAAGGTATTCCTTGTGTTTATCAGGATCTTAAAGAAGGATATAGATCTTGGTCATTGGCACTAATGATTCCAAAGCACGTTGAAGGTAAAAAATTAGATGCTACCTACGATTACTTAAATTGGTATCTATCTGGTCCTGCAGGCGCTTTCTTCGCCAAACAGGGTTATTATGTAGTTACACCAGAAAATACAAAGAAAGAACTTTCCCCAGAGGAATGGGATTTCTGGTATGAAGGTAAAGCTGCGGCTACAGAAATAAGAGATCCATTTGGCAATCTTTTAGAAAAAGCTGGAGCCATTCGTGACGGAGGAAGCTACAAGAACAGAATGGGTCGTGTAGCTGTTTGGAATTCTGTTATGGCAGAGAATGAATACCTTACAGAGAAGTGGAATGAATTTGTAGCTTCTTAAAAAAAGTAACTAAACGTTATGTGCGGGGTTTAGGCCCCGCACATTCGCGTTTAAATAAATATTATTAAAAATAATATGCTTGAGATTATTAATGGCCCACTTATTTGAAAAAATACAGCGTTATAGTACTGCTTTACAAATGACACCTTTAGGAATTGCTCTACTGCTTTTTCTTATTGGGCCAATAATAGTGATTTTAATAACAAGCTTTTGGAAATTTAATGGTTTTCTAACAATACCAGATTTTACAGTGCGTAATTATGTTAAGCTTTTTACATCAGGTTTAACTCTAGATAATTACTTAGAAACTATACGTATAGCGGCTATAGTATGGATAACTACAACAGTTCTTGGTTTTATAATCGCTTATTACCTAGTATTTGATGTCCTATCACTTAAAGCAAAGATGCTGCTATTTCTTTTGTGTGTTGTTCCATTTTGGACTTCTGGTGTTATCCGAATGATTGCCTGGATACCTTTTCTTGGTAAAGAGGGTGTAATTAACCGTGTCCTTATGTCCATTGGTATTACAGACGAGCCACTGGAGTTTTTACTCTTTTCTGAATTTGCAGTGATACTGTCATATGTTCACGTTTTCACTCTATTTATGGTAGCTCCTTTATTCAATACTATGGCTAGAATTGACCCGGCGTTAATTGAGGCAGCTCGCGATAATGGTGCTAAAGGTTGGCAAATTTTGTTACATGTCATAATTCCGCTATGTAAACCAGGTATTGCAATAGGTACAATCTTCGTATTGAGTTTAACTCTTTCAGACTTTACGGCTGTAAGACTCCTGTCCGGAGCAAATGTAGGTACAGTAGCTCTATCAATTTCGAACCAAATTGGTAGTTACAACTTTGCGTATTCATCAGCAAACTCACTCTTTTTACTCATAGTGCTATTATTAATTGTAGGTGGTATTATGCGCTTAGTTGATGTTAGGAAACAGTTATGAGTGTCGGTCGTATGAAAAGAAGTAATTGGTTCTACTTTAGAACGGTTATTTTTTATGCATTTTTACTATTTTTATACGGCCCTATAGCTGTAATGGGTGTACTCTCGTTTCAAGGTGAGACAGGGGGGCTAACTTTTCCTATGCGAGGTGCATCAGTACACTGGTTTGCTGATGTTTTTAACCCGAGTTATATTGGTGATTTTCGCTGGCCTTGGGGACGGTCAGTTATTTTAGCATTAATAATAATGTTTTTAACTATGACTATATCATTTCTTGCTGGTCTTGCCTTTCGTAAAGGATTTCGGGGAAATACATTTTTTTTCTATCTTGTAGTTGCAAGTTTAATTGCTCCATCCATCTTAATCTCTCTCGGAATAGGTCGTATGTTCACTAGCCTAGAAATGCAAAGTGCATGGTGGTCGGGAGCATTAGGCGCGCATTTAACTTGGACATTACCATTCGGGGTGCTCATAATGCTCGCAATATTTAGTAGGTTTGACCCTAGAACTGAGGAGGCTGCACGCGATTTGGGCGCCACGACTTGGCAAACATTAAAATCAGTTATTATTCCTATAACTTTGCCTGGTCTTGTTGGCGTTGCACTCTTTGGTTTTACATTAAGTTACGATGAGTATGCACGGACATCTCAAGTTTCTGGAGAATATAATACTCTTCCTTTAGAGCTAGTGTCTGTTACGGGCACCGCATCCACACCAGCGCTGTATGCGATTGGAACTATGACTACAATTTTTTCACTGTTAGTAATTGGGATAAGCTTTTTATCTCTATTTATTATCCAGAAGCGACGTTCAGGTGCAAGTATAGGTATTAAGGAGAGCTAATAGATTTACCCTTTGTGTCATCAATATTTCTAAAAATTGGCAACAAAGGAAAAGTATTGAATAAATTTAGTGTAGCAACATTAAGGTATTGCTTAAGGGAGTAAAAAGCTATGGCTTATCGTTTGGGTGTAGACGTGGGAGGCACGTTTACAGATCTTTTATTGATAGATGAAGGGTCAGGCAAGACGTATCGTGCAAAGGTGCCGTCAACGCCTGCTGATTCATCGATTGGTGTATTAAATGGAATAGAAAGAGTTTGTAAAGATGCTGGAGTTGATCCAAGTACAATAACACATGTGATGCATGGTACAACTGTTGCTACCAATACTGTCCTAGAAGGAAAGGGTGCAAATGTTGGTTTAGTGACAACTGAAGGTTATCGTCAGGTGTTGCAAATAGCTAGGTCTTTTGTTCCTGGTCTCTTAGCTGGATGGATTATATGGCCAAAACCTGAACCTTTAGCGCCTTTGGAGCTTACGGTTGAAGCAAAAGAACGTATGAGTGCTAATGGTGAAGTGGTCAGGCCTTTAGATGAGGCAGACCTTAAAGAAAAGATTCAATATTTAAAAGAAAGAGGAATTGAGGCCCTTACAGTAAGTTTAATGAATGCTTACGTTAGTGGTAAAACAGAAGAAAGAGTTAGGGAGATTGCTGCGGAATTACTACCTAATGTTCCTGTTTCAATCTCATCTGAAGTTCTTCCTGAAATGTATGAGTATGAAAGAGCAGTTACAACTGTAGCCAATTCATATATTTCCCCTAAGGTTTCTCTATACATGTCTAATCTCGATTCAGAGTTAAATAAAAGAGGAATCAAAGCGGATCTTCACATCTTGCGTTCAGACGGTGGGTTAGCATCTGTAGAAGCTGCTCAATCATCCCCTGTCAATGTTCTTATGAGTGGACCGGCAGGAGGTGTTTCTGGTGCTCTGTGGGTTGCAAGGAACGCAGGATTTGAAAATTTACTCACTCTAGATATGGGTGGAACTTCAACTGATGTTGCGCTTATTCAGGATGGTGTAGCTCGTCGAAGACGTGAAACTACAGTAGGCGACGTAACTGTCCGTGCCTCCTCTCTCGACGTACGAACGGTTGGTGCTGGTGGAGGTTCCATTGCTCATGTGCCAGAATTGACAAAAGCCCTTAGGGTTGGCCCCCAAAGCGCAGGTGCAGATCCTGGTCCTGCTGCTTATGGCAAAGGTGGTGACCAGCCAACTGTGACAGACGCTAATGTTGTTTTAGGCTTTCTCCCCGATGAATTAGTTGGTGGGGATATGAAAATGGATGTAAATGCTGCTCAAAGTTCTGTTCAGTCTATCGCAGATGGTCTTGACCTGGGGCTTAAAGAAGCTGCAGCTGGAATTATAGATATAGTAAATGAGAATATGTTTGGTGCTCTTCGACTTGTCTCTGTCGAGCAAGGATTTGATCCCCGAGACTTCGCTCTTATAGCTTTCGGTGGTGCGGGTCCATTACATGGTAATGCACTTGGAAAGTTAATGAGTTCTTGGCCTGTTATCATTCCACCTTCTCCTGGAGTTTTGTGTGCTTATGGTGATGCAACAACAAGGCTAACTAATGAAACAGCTCGAAGCTTAGTCCGTAAATATTCTGAAACTGATGATAATGAAGTTAAGAATGTTATGAATGAACTAGCTTCGTCTGCACGAGTAGCAATAGCAGATGCAGGAATATCTGAATCCGAGCAAACAGTTCAATATGAAATAGATCTAAGGTATCATGGTCAAGGACTTGTCCTGCCAATTGTATATTCAGAAGAAGAATTCAATTCAGGTGGTCTTGCAGATCTTGCTAAAAGATTTGACGAAGAACACACTCAGCTGTTTACATTTGCTCTAGAGGTAGAACACGAGATTGTTACCATCAGAGCAATAGTGCAGGGCCCTGAAACTGTAGTTGAAGCAGGAACTCTAGATGTTGGTAACGATGATCCATCAGAGGCCTTAGTTAAGAAAAGCACAGTCTTTGTCGATGGAAAAGATCAAGAAGCAAGTTTATATGATCGTTCAAAATTAAAGGCAGGAAACTGTATAACTGGACCTGCAGTTGTTACTGAGATGGATTCAACTACAGTAATTCTGCCAGACCATGTCGGTAAGGTAGATAAATTTGGAAATATCATCATCCGGCCGACCGGTGCATAAGGAAGGAATGACGCTATGCCAGCAACAATAATTCAGTCAGATGAGACTCCATTTGAAAAAGTGGATCTTGATCCAATTACACTAGATATAATTGAGAGTGCTCTTAAAAATGCCCGGTATGAGATGGACGCGGTTTTATATAGAACTGCAATGTCTCCAGGTATAAGAGAACAGCACGATGAATTCCCAATGATCGCCGACCCTGAAGGTGACATGGTAGTTGGTCAGTTTGGTTCATTTATGCACGGCTTTAAGAGACATTACGATGGTACTATTGAAGAAGGAGATCTATTTTTAACTTCAGATCCATATAGCTGTGCCGGAGCAATCAGCCATGCAAATGATTGGTTGGTTCTTAGACCGATATTTTACGAGGGTCGCCACGTTGGTTATGCCTCTATGTTTGGTCATATGACTGACGTTGGAGGTAAAACACCAGGTAGCCTTCCTACAGATGCTCATCAAATCTATGAAGAGGGTGTGGTCATACCTGTTGTTAAGATCTATCAGAACGATGAATTGCAAGAAGATGTTCTTAAAGTAATTCTGCATCAGTGTAGGATGCCTCACTGGAATAAAAGTGATTTCTTCGCATTGGTAGCAGGTGTTCGTCTAGCAGAGAAAAGGGTGGTAGAGCTTTGTGATCGTTTTGGCGTTGATACAGTAATGGCTGCATACGAGCATCTTCTCGATAGAAATAGAAAAGCTATGCTCAAGCTAATTAGAGAAACAGTTGGTGAGGATGAAAAAGTCTACTTTGAAGACTACATATGTGACGATGGAGTAGGTAGTGGTCCATACACTATGGCTTGTACAATGTGGCGAGAAGGAGACAAGTTAATCTTTGATTTTGAAGGTACTGATCCACAATCATCTAGCTCTATAAATTTCCTTTTAAATGAGGAAATGTTCAAAATGTTTGTTGGTGTTTATATGATTAATATATTTGATCCCCAAATTATGTTTAATGACGGTTTCTATAGATATATTGATGTCAGAATACCACCCGGATGTATGTTGAAACCATTAAAGCCAGCTGCTTTATCGTCTCGCACACATGCGTTGGCTAGAACATTTGATGTCTTGGGCGGGTTACTTGGGCAACGTGCCCCAGATTTTATGGTAGCTGCAGGTTTCTCAGATAGTCCTCACTTCTTTTATTCTGGTTATGATAAAAAAGGAGAGTGGTATCAGCTTTATCAAATTGGATTTGGTGGTATACCGGGTCGCCCAGTTGGTGATGGTCCTGATGGTCACTCTTTATGGCCATCTTTTACTAATATTCCAAATGAGTTTTTAGAAGCATACTTCCCACTACGTATTGAAACGTATGAGACAATACCAGACTCAGGAGGCCCAGGCCTTCATAGAGGAGGTAACGGTGTAAAAATTTCATATAGAGCATTAGAACCTGGCGAAATGTCCCTCCATGATGATAGATGGCTTACATATCCTTGGGGTGTCAATGGTGGTGGGCCTGGTGCTAGGAGTACAAAGATCCTTGAACGTGTAGACGGTACAACTGAATTGATGCCGGCCAAATGTGATCATGTTAAAGTTGAAGAAGGCGATATACTTCATTTCTGCACTTGGGGTGGAGGTGGATGGGGCGATCCATTCGAACGTGACCCAGCGCTTGTAGCTCTCGAAGTTGACCGTGGACTTATAACATTTGATGGTGCTAAGAGGTACGGGGTTGTCTTAAATTCAGATTTATCAGTTAACGAACAAGAAACTAATTCTCTTAGAGATAAGCTACGTTCTGAAAGAGCTGAGGTTCCCCTATTTGATCGCGGTGGTGAAATAGAGGAAATCCGTGCTCGTTGTAAAGATGAGACGGGAAGGGAACCTCCAACTGCGCCAGAGTTAAATGAACTCGGACGTAGAAGACTTAAGGGTCGTAAAGAAGCTCATAAGGCCCTAGCCGCGGGAGAATAACAAAACTAGATATCAAAAATTGAGATAATAGGCGGTATCTGTAAGGATCCGCCTATTTTTTTCTATTATTACCTTGAAGTTCTCTGGTATTTTTTTTCAAATTCCCATACATCTTCAAATCCCATTAACTTATGCATATTAGGTAGAGTTAACCTCGGTACTGACACATTGTCTGAGGTTCCTTCATTAAATAAAGTCCTATAGGCTGAGTCTAATGCTCCGGCTGCAGTAAGAAAACTTAAGCCAGGGAAAATTGATATATTAAATCCTAATCTCTCTAAATGTTTACTGTCTAAAATTGGTGTTTTACCAAAATCTGACATATTTGCTAGAAGAGGTGTATCAGGAAAAGAATTACCAATTTCAGCAATCTCTTCTTCTGATTCGGGTGCTTCAACAAATACTACGTCAGCACCTGCTTCTTGAAAGGCTTTTCCTCTCTTTATAGCAACATCAAGACCTAGATCAGTTCTAGAGTCGGTTCTTGCAATTATTAATAAGTTTTCATCCTTACGTGAATCTACTGCGACTTTAATCTTATCTACCATATCTTCTAATGGGACTACTTTACGGCCTGGTGTATGACCGCATTTTTTTGGTATTTCCTGATCTTCAAGTTGTATAGCGCAACAACCCGCATCTTCGAACCCTTCAATAGTATGTTTGACGTTTAATAGACCACCAAATCCTGTATCAGCATCGCATATAAGGGGTGTTTTAGTTCCATTTGCTATTTTTCGAACCCTTTCTACAACATCTGAATAGGATGCAAGGCCTGCGTCAGGTAATCCTAGATGGGATGCTGCTATACCATATCCTGTCATATAAAGGGCTTTAAAACCTATTCTATCAGCAACTTTTGCTGAAATCATATCGTAAACCCCAGCACCGAGTATAAATTCACCGGATTTAAGTTGGGTTGCCAAAATTCTTCTTTTTTCTGTTGCTTCCATAGACCTGCTCCTAAAATATAGTATTTTTAACTGGGTGATTTTTCATGCCAAACAGTTTCTGTTTGATAGGCATGTGCAATTTGATACAAAAGACCCTCTGAAAAAGGCCTTCCTGTTAACTGAAAGGCAGTAGGTAAACCATTTTCTGTAAATCCACATGGTACAGATAATGCTGGAATTCCTAAATAGTTAGTAGGTCTAGTGCACCAACTAATCGATGCTATTGTATCAGCCATTTTTTCGCCAGCAGCGACATCAGTTTCATCTATACGGGGTACAGCAAAAGGCATACCTGGTACGATCATCGCATCTACATTTTTTAAAGATTTTTGTATGAATTGATCTAATAGATATGGTCTCATGTCGAGTGCCTGAATATATTTATGTCCAGGAATATATAGTCCTGGCTCATATCTTGTTCTTACTTGGATTTGATATTCGTCAGACCTTTCAGAAAGCCATTTTGAGTGTATAGCACATGCTTCAGTCGGAAAAACTATATTTGAGAGGTTTGTTATTAAGTGCATATCCGGTAGGTCTACTTCAACAATCTCAACATTTAGACCTTGAAAAACCTTAATCACCTCATTAATTTTCTCTTTAATTTCATTAGTTGCTATTTCAAAAAAATAACTATTTGGAAGTCCAATTCTTAAATTTGATATATCTTTTCCACAAAATTCTTCAAAGTTTTTATGTTGTCTATTTGAGGTCGTAGTGTCTTCTTGATCATATCCAGATATAACGTCAGTTATTCGTGCATTATCTTTTACTGTACGAGTAAGTGGTCCAACTGTGTCCATTGAATAACTTAGTGGCATAATTCCATATCTACTTATCAAACCATGTGTTGGTTTTAGGCCAACAACTCCACATGCTGCAGCTGGAAGTCTAACAGATCCACCAGTATCTGACCCAAGTGAAGCAAAAACAGCTCTAGCTCCAACTGAAGAGCCACTTCCGCTGGATGATCCGCCTGTAATGTGTTCATTGTTCCATGGGTTTCGGCAATTTCCCCAGTGTTCATTATGTCCTGTAGCGCCTGTGGCGAATTCTGCCATGTTTAAGGTTCCAATATCTAGAGCTCCTTCCGTATCTAAGCGACTTAGCACCGTAGATGTTTTATCAGCAACCCAGTTTTTTCTTATTTTTGATCCACAAGTTGATACTCTTCCTTTTCGGTAATACATATCTTTATGTGCCATGGGAATTCCAAAAAGTTTTCCTTCTTTATTTTTTTCATTATCAAATGATTTTGCTTTATCCATGGCTTTATCAAAGTCAAAGGAGATATAACAATTTAATTTTTTTTGCATTTCCTCAGATCTTATTATTGAAGCCTCGGTAACCTCTGAAACTTTAATTTCTCTTGATTTGAGAGATTCAACGAGTGATATGATATTTCTATTAAGAATTTCTTTCGAATTCATAGTTATTTTTCCTCTGCATATTTCTCTAGGATCGAGGTAAAACCAATAGGTTCTGATTCGAACGGTAATCTTTCTGTAGCTTTATCTATAGATTTAATAAGTAAGGATAAATTCTCAGAAAGCTGATGCTCCCGGCCTGGATCTAAATCTCTTCCAATAAAATCTCTAGTTATAGATTTAACAGTATCTGTTTTTATTTTGCTCATTTTCTGTTTCCTCTAATCACTCGCTAAGTAACTATTACTATATACATAACTGCAAGAGCCATGCCATATTAATATGTATCAAAAATTATAAACATTAACTGGTCAGCAATAATGAATAATGACTTAATAAAGAAAAATAATAAAGACCTTACCCTACACTTAGCTAATGATCTAATTAATGTTAGCAAAAATGGTTTATCTGAAAATGATATAATACAGGTAGAGCATCTTGTACTTGACTATCTTGGTGTTTGTCTCAGGGGTGGTACCATGCCATGGAGTAAATCGTTAAAGGAATGGGGGAGCAGGACAAAAGGATCTGGAATTTCCCCTGTATTTGGTGGTGGATATAGCACTGTACCATCTATAGCAGCTTTAATTAATGCCACAGCAGCCCATGGAATGGAACTTGACGATACTCACGATACCTCAGTATCACATCCTGGAGCTGTTGTAATATCAGTTGCATTTGCCGTTGGTTCTACTACTGGATCTAGTAGTAGAAGTATAGCAAATGCTATAGCTCTAGGTTATGAAACAATAGGACGTATTGGAAGGGCAACTAGAGCCGACAAAATTATAGAACATGGTTTTCATCCAACTGCTTTATTTGGAGGCTTTGCAGCAACATCAACTGCAGGTTTACTCTTAAATTTAAATGCCGAAAAATTAACTCGAGCCTGGGGTTTGATGCTTTCAATGGCTGGTGGGTCTATGCAGTTTTCTGAAGACCCCTTAGGCACAACTGTAAAGCGTCTTCACGCAGGTTATGGTGCCCATAATGGAATTCTTGCAGCTGAGTTTGCCAGTTTAGGTATTGATGGCCCTAGTCAAGCATTTGATGGTCGTTATGGATTATGCAATATCTTTGGTTTTGAACCGTTATTAGAAGCACTCACAAAAAATTCTGATGATGAACTCGAAATTCATAAAATTAGCATGAAGCCCTATCCTTGCTGTCGTCTATTTCATTCCACTATAGATGCACTCCGTGAAGTTACTGATGATTTCAGTATTAATCCCTCAGAAATAAAAGAGATAAGGGTTGGTGGGCCTTCTATAATGGTATCTCAGCATATGATGAGGAGGCCAAATTCTGTTATGGCTGCACAATATAGTCTACCTTATACAATGGGAGCTAGCATTATTTACGGTCCTACAGAATATTCAGCATATGAGAGTTGTAACTTGGGTAATAATAATATTTTAAAGATTGCTGACAAGGTTCATGCCTACAATGACAAGTCTTTAGATGAGGCCTTTCCGGAACATTTTGGAAGCTGGGTTGAGTTAGATTCTATTGGTAATAGTACAAGAAGGGTTGAAGTTTTGGATAGTTTTGGCACACCTTCAAATCCAATGCCAGAGTCTGCAATTATTCAGAAGCTAGGTTCTCTTATAACTCCATTAGATACACAATTGACAGCTGAAAAAATATCTCACTATTTAAAACATTTCTTTAGCAATCAACATAGTCCAGTGCTAGAATTTGCAAATTGTTTTACTGAAGAAATTAATTAATTTTTTATTGATGAAGGTTTAAATAATGGATGATTTAAATATTGTAAAGGATGCTAGTCGAGTTTTAGATACTATTAATTCTGGTGGTGTTGGAATAATACCGCTTGATGTAGCATACGCTGTTATTGGTAATTCTGAATCTGCAATAAAACGAATTTTTTCCGCAAAAAACCGTTCTTTTGAAAAACCAAGTGGTATGTTTAGTAACTGGGATCTTTTTAATGAGATACAGATTGTTGGTCAAAGAGAAAGAGATATAGTTAAGTGCATAACTATTGATAATAATCTCCCCATGTCCAGCGTAGCTCCATTTCTTCATGAGCATCCTATATTTAAAGAAGTTGATTCTTTTGTCCTAAAAAACTCATCTAAGTCAGGCACAATAGATATGTTAATGAATGCTGGTGATCTTCACAATGAAATGACAAAACAAAGTCTAGAACGTAATACGCCAGTTTTTGGTTCATCGGCAAATACTTCATTACAAGGAAGTAAGTATAAACTCGAAGATATTGAAGAGCCAGTCAGAAAAGCTGCTGATATTGAAATAGACTATGGTATTTCAAAATATCATAATGTCCAAGGTCGTTCTAGCAGTATAATTGACTTACGTGATTTTAAGACAATTAGAGTGGGTGTTTGTTATGAAGAAATCTGCCGACTGTTTAAGTTAAATTTCTCAATTGACCTGATAGAAATTGGTACTGCAGAAGAGCGAGCAGCCTTAAAATAGTATTTTTATACATATATATATGTATTTAACTATTCATAAACTTTTTTGAGTATCTAACCACCCAACAATATTACCGCCAAGTTTTTGATCAACATAACCTTGTGCGACTTTGACTGCGTTTCTAACTTTAACAATATCTATACCTGTTTCATATCCGCTTTGATTAAGCATAAAAACAAGGTCTTCTGTAGCTAGATTCCCAGTAGCGCCAGGAGCAAATGGACATCCGCCTAATCCACCTATAGAGCTATCAAACTTCCTTACTCCATGTTGAAGCGCAACCCAGGCTAATAGTAAGCCCATTCCTCGTGTATCATGAAAATGACCAGCAAGTTTTTTTGGTTCATGAGAAATAACAAGAGCTTTAAATAATTCATCAACCTGTTGGGGGTTACCTCCACCAGTAGTATCGGCAATAACTAATTCATCAGCTCCAGCAGTATCTAATTTATCAGCAATTTTCAAAACCTCTATAGGATTGACATAATTTTCAAATGGGCAATGAAGGGCGGTTGAAATATAACAACGTGCTCTAATTCCTTCGTTATTAGCGCGTCGTATTACATCAAGATTTACTTTTAGAGCTTCGTCTAAAGACATATTAATGTTTTTACGATTCATTGTATCTGTAGAGGCGAGAACTAAAGCAATAGTTTTTGCTCCACTTTCAGTGGCGCGTTCATATCCTTTCAAATTTGGTACAAGAGCTTCAAAATGAAGGCCGGGTTTTTTTGGTAGAGACTGATATAATTCTTTAGCATCAGACATTTGTGGTACAGCTTTAGGAGATACAAAACTTGTTACTTCAATAGATTTTATGCCCGAAGCAATTAAGGCTGAAAGAATTTCCAACTTAGAATCAGTATGTACGTGTTTGGATTGATTTTGCAGTCCATCTCTTAGTCCAACTTCATGAACAATAACTTTTTCCATCATATATCTCTCCAAGTTGGTTTATTTAGTTTATAATATTTTTTTCTTTGAGGATTTTAATTTGGTCCTGGCTTAAATTTAATAAGTTTGTAAGCACTTCGTTTGTTTGTTGACCTAAAAGTGGCGGTGAAGAAAAGTTTTCAGAAGTTGTATCACTTAATTTAATTGGATTTCCTGGCATTTTAACTGAGCCCTCAACAGGGTGGGCAACATCTACCACCATGTTTCTAGAAAGGGCCTGCTCATCGTTTAATGCATGTTCAAAATCATTAACAGGAGCACAGGGAATACGAGCTTCTGTAAGTTTTGTTAACCAATAATCACATTTTTGTGTTTTTAATTTGGTAATTAGCTCATTCTCAATATCTTTTTTAGCTTTTAATCTACCTGGTTGAGTCTCGTATAAATCGTTTCGTAGGGCATTAATATCTACTACATCTAAAAAACGAGACCATGCATCATCAGTTATTACAGCAATAATTAACCATCGATCTCGTGTAGGAAAGGTATTATAAGGAACGTGAACAAAATGAGAATTTCCTATCGGACCTGGTATTTCACCAGATAGAAAATACATAGTTGCCATATAGTTAAGTAGTGATAATTGACAGTCTTGCATTGAAATATCAACATGTTGGCCTTTACCTGTTAATGCTCGTGCATTGACCGCACTTAGTATTCCTATTGCAGCAAACATACCTCCACCTAGATCTCCTATAGGTATTCCTGCTCTTGTGGGGGGTGAGTCTGGATGACCTGTAATTGACATGCCGCCTCCATAACCTTGTGCTACTTGGTCAAATGCAGGTCTATTAAAGGCTGGTCCGTCTTCCCCAAAACCAGTTACAGTGCATGTGATTATCTTTGGATTGATTAACTTTAGGTCATCAAAATGAATTCCTAGCCTTTTAGTAACGCCTGGTGAAAAATTAGATATTATAATATCTGCTTTACGCGCAAGATCATAAAAAAGGTTTTTTCCTTCATTGTTTTTTAGATCTATACAAACGCTTTCTTTATTTCGATTAAGTGTTAAAAAATAAGCACCCATACCATTTAGAGAATTTGCAGTATCTTTTGCTAATAATCCACGGGTCATCTCACCTTTTTCTGGGGGCTCAATCTTGATTGTCCTTGCGCCAAGGTCAGCTAGAACCATTCCAGCAAATGGACCTGAGAGCATATGAGTCAGGTCTAAAACTATCAGATCTGAAAGTGGCCTCATTTAATAGCTCCTATTAAAATTTATACTTCCAAAAGTTGCTATAACAACTTACGGTTAATATAAGATAGCGTCAATGAACTAAGATCATGATTATTATAATAGAATTTTATTTATAATATTTTATATTCATATAGGAGGGTTTATGACTGATACTTTGTATTCAAATATTGGATATGATGCACATACAATAGGGTTTGGTGAAAAACCTGGTATCGCTGTTGTTGATTTTCAAATAGGATTTACAGATCCTAATGGTCCTTTCTCTTCTGCTCTAGTTGAGAGAGCAATATGTAATACAGCAAGGGTTCTTGAGTCGGCAAGAAAAGCTAATGTGCCTGTAGCTAATTGTTATACTGCTTATCATTCTCTTAAAGATATGCCTTATTGGAAGATTGGTCCTGTAAGAGATGACTTTTACTATGGACATGAATGCACCCAAATGGAACCGAGAACTTCTGATAAAAACTATGATTTTATTTTTTGTAAAAGTGCGCCTTCCATCTTCTTTAATACTCCAGCTACTACTTTGTTTACGAAGAACGGTTGTGATACCGTCATTGTAATGGGTTGTATGACTAGTGGCTGTATAAGAGCTTCGGTAATAGATTCTTTTTCAAATGGCTATAAAACTATAGTTCCTGAAGATTGTGTAGGTGATGCAGACGAACGACCACATAACGATAATTTAAGAGATATTGGGCGGCGATATGCAGATATAGTAAAGTCTGATGATGTAATAAATTATCTTGAAGAATATAGAAAATTAAATAAGTAGCTACACTAAAATTATTAATAAATTTTAGCTAACAATCTAATAGTTATTGTATTACCTATTATTTTTTAACCTTAGATGATTTCTTCTAATCTAATTCTTCTCGAAATACTTTGATCACTTACGATAGAAGCACAATTTATGTGCTATAGACACGGCTGCGCGTTGTGTGGGATAACCACAGACAAAAGAAAATACTTTCATTCCTCTGGAGTTATAATCTTCTTTAACTACTCTCCAATTAATATAGTCACCAATATGAGATTGGGTTACAAAATACCTTGGAGAAGTATTTTTTTTATTATCTATAAATAAATCACACATAGATTTTTTCAAAAATATCCTATTTCCCATATTTTTTTATAAATGGGTATATTTTTGTAAAATCAGAGTCAGGCCATTTATCTAACATTTTTGACCATACACCACTAAGTAATTTTTCACTAAGAAAACTAGGGGCAGAAGAATCCTTGGCACTTTTTACATATAGCTTTAAATCTTTTGCCATAAGATTTGTTGCAAAACCGGAATCAAAAGTTTCGGTTAATATTCTCTTTGGAAATTTATCTTCAGTTGTTGTATTTCTTCCCGTAGATAAGTTTACCATTTCAATAACTTTTTCGGGTTTTAATCCTTGTGCTACTCCAAATGCAACAGCTTCACTACTTGCAGCCATAGCCATTCCAGATAAAAAATTGTTTAAAAGTTTCATAGCCATTCCTTGACCGGGCTGATCTCCAACATTTCTTGCATTTTTTGCCATTGAGAGTAATAGGGGCTCAATCTCAGTATATAGTTCCTGTGATGCTGCTACCATCATTGCTAAAGTACCAGCTTTTGCACCTGATACTCCTCCAGAGACAGGTGCATCAGCATACTTAATATTTTCTTTATTAAGCCTTTCCCATGCCTCTTTTGCTTCTGAGACACCAGCAGTGGTGTTATCAACAACTATCTCAACACATCTGTCGGGGACGCTAAGGATTCTATCAACTACATCTAGTACTACCGAACCATCTGGTAGACATAGAAAAACTATACTTGCAGATTTTACAACTTGCTCAATGGAATCTGCAATTATTGCATTTGAAGGGGATTTCTTATTCGTATCTATGGTGTCATAACAAATAAGAGAGTGTGAATTTTTAGATAAATTACTTGCCATTGGTGCGCCCATATTCCCAAGACCAATAAATCCTATTATTTTTTCAGTCATATTCATGACTCCTGATTTTTCTCTGAATATTCTATTTCATCCAGAACCCTTTTTCCAATTCTAAATGCTTCTACTGCTGCTGGGACACCACAATATATTCCAATTTGCAAAAGTGTTTCTTTTATTTCTTCTATAGAGCATCCATTTCTTAATGCGCCTCTAAAGTGCATTTCAAATTCCGCTGATCTATTAAGGGCAGCAAGCATGCATAAGTTGTTAAGACTACGTTGTTTTCTACTTAAACCTTCACGCCCCCATACAGCCCCCCAGCAATATTCAGTCATAAATTCTTGGAAATCTCTATTAAAATCATTAGCTGAATTAATTGCTTTATCAACATACTCTTTACCAAGAACTTCAGTGCGGATTTTCAAACCTTTTTCAAATATTTCATTTGACATTTTTAATACCTCATAGACATTAATTGTGTTTTTATTTATATCTGGTTATAAACCTTCTCTTTTATCTTATGATAAGTGTGAATTTGGAGATAGTGAATTTATGGATAAAATAAATTGATAAACCAAAAGCTAATATCTGGATCGTCATTCCCTGAAATTACTTTACCAAGAGTAGGTGGGGGTAGCTTAAAGATTGGTGGTGAAGGTAAATGGCAGCTTATAGTTGTATATAGAGGTAGGCATTGTCCATTATGCAAGTTATACCTCAACAAGGTTGAAGATTTACGTCATGATTTTGATAAATTAGGTATTAAGATAATAGCCATATCCTCTGATAGTGAAGAAAAGGCAGATGCAGATATGAGGGAATTTTCATGGGGCTTTGATGTAGGCTATAACCTAAAACCCCATGAAATGGATATTTTAGGACTTTATATTTCAGATCCTAGGTCACCTGAAGAAACAGATACGAAGTTTCCTGAGCCTGCTTTATTTGTTATTAGGCCTGATGGACTAATTCAGATTATAGATATATCTAACTCACCTGTGGCACGCACTGACCTTACAGACCTACCTAATAGTCTAAAATGGATAATTGATAACGATTACCCTATTAGAGGGACTGGTAAAATATAATATTTTACTGTTCTAATAAATCATCAACATGAGTTCCATACCATCCATCTTTCCTTTTTTTCCAATATAATTCACTGAGTTGAGATGTTAATAATCCTGGAGCTCCATTTCCAAGAGGTTTACTGTCAATTTCAACTACAGACGCAAGTGCCCCAGCTGTGGTAGTTGTGAAGGCTTCATCAGCTTCTCTAAGTTCATCAGGGTATATATCTGTTTCTATAGTCTTAATACCAATCTCTGCTGCAAGCTCAAAAACTGTCCGCCGTGTAATTCCTTCTAGGAGATTCCCTTTGGGTGTTTTGAGAGTTCCATTTTTTGCAAGCCATACGTTGAAGCCTGGTCCTTCTGATAATTTACCATCTGGTGTGCACAGGAGAGCACTATCACCACCTTTATCGTAAGATTCTAATAGTCCTCGTGTTAGATCCATCCAGTTGAAGTTTTTAACGCGTGCGTCTACTGATTCTGCTGGAACTCTCTTATTTTCGACTATGCTAAGATTTATTCCATTTTTAGCTCTTTCTTTTGGGATAACATAATAGTAAGGGACTGAAAGTACAATAAGTCCGTTAGAACAATTTCTTGGATCCCTACTGGAAATATCTTTATAGGGACCGCGAGTGCCCATAATGGTAGTGCAGGTATCGTCAAGACCTGTTCTATCAATACAATTTGCAACTATAGTTGATATTTCACTTCGTGTGTAAGGAGGAGTAATTTGCATAACTTTGCAAGAGTTTTCAAAACGATCTAAATGATCTTCTAGCCTGAAGATAGACCGGTCAGTCGCTGAAATAGTATCATACACAACATCGCTTTTAGTAAAAGTTGGCTCCAAAATAGACACTTTTGCTTCTGAAGCTGGAACATACTGATCATTTATATATGCTATAGCCTCTGACATATCTCCCCCTCATAATAAATTTATATTTTGTGTAAAACTATCTTCATAAGGTTTAAAAATAACTTACAATTTATAATTTTATGGATGTCCTTTGCAAGGTATCAAAGCATTTTGTCAAAGTTAATATCGATATAGAAGTAGAGCAATATATTAATGGTGGGAAGTCGAAATGAAGTTTATTATATACCCATGCACTATTACATCCATTTCAAAATAGTCTAAGTTATTGATTATATAAGAACAGTTGGCTCCCCGGGACGGACTCGAACCGCCGACCCGATGATTAACAGTCATCTGCTCTACCAACTGAGCTACCGGGGATTAGTTATATTAATTGCTGATTACAAACTACTATTACAAGCTATATAGCAGGCTCTTTCAAACTGGCAAACTCTTCGTTCCTTATAAAATCATAAAAAGATATATATATAATTTATTTATAAATAATAAAATATAAATAAAACTATATATAACAATTATTTGTAATAAATTAATAAAGTATTATATTAAGTGCAATAATGTCTTTTGTGTTATATTTTATATGTTTAGATGAAGCATTTATATGACTTAAATTTCACCTAATTATTCTATTTTATAATCATTATTAATAATTCTGGGGGTTATTAGAGTTCATCTATTTAGAATTGGAGGCCGGAGCGAGAATCGAACTCGCCTAGAAGGATTTGCAGTCCTCTGCATAACCACTCTGCCATCCGGCCTTAAAACCTCTATATGTTTTTTCTAAGGTTTAGTATTGAGAATTTAACTATAACAGGAATTTTCTAAAATATAAGTTTGAAAAACAACATGAATGACATGTGATAGATTGTCAAAGTTGCTTACCAGGTTATATTAATAAATTATATACATTTTTCAAAAAATAGTCTGTTCGTAAATTGTAAGTATCGGCTAGGAGGTTTAATTGAGCGGTGTAGATTATACGCTTAGTAGGCGTAACATGGTAGAGAGCCAGATAAGAACTAACCGTGTTACTGATCAGAGAATTATAGATGCTATAGGGAAAATACCCCGAGAACAATTTGTGCCGAAACATCTTGAGAATTTAGCATATATTGACCATAGCTTGGAGATTAGTCCTGGTAGGTATTTAATGGAGTCTATGGTTTTTGCAAGATTAATTCAGGGTGCTTCCGTTAGAAATGATGATATCTGTCTTGATGTTGGTTGTGGTAGTGGATATTCGTCCGTTGTTTTAGGAGAGATCGCAGGAACTGTGGTAGCGCTAGAATCAAATAGTGATCTAGCTAAAAAAGCTGAATCTAACTTTAAAAAGTCAGATGCAGATAATATTTTCTTAATTACAGCTCCTTTAGATGAGGGATACTCGGGTCAGGCACCATATGATGTTATAGTAGTGAATGGTTCAGTAGAACGATTGCCAGAAATGTTATTAAATCAGTTAAATGAGGGAGGACGCTTAGTTTCTATCATTAGTAAAAAGAGCACTAGTGGAAGGGCGAAATTATTTGAGAAAAGGCACGGTCATATCTCTGAAAGAGAATTATTTGATGCTACAGCACCGGATCTACCTGGACACTTCTATATTCCAAAAAAATTCAATTTTGATTGACCAGAGAATTTATCATGCACAAAGATAGAATATCTAGTATTTTTATATCTAAAATATTTTTGTTGCGCCCAAGTAAAGGGATTTTTTTTATTACTATTTTTTTTCTATTAAGTATTACTTCGATTCAAGCCGATACACTTAAAAATGCACTAGAAAAAATCTATTTGACTAATCCTTCAATTCAATCTGCACGTTTAAATCTTCGAAACGTAGATGAGAGCGTATCTCAAGCTTTATCAGGATGGAGGCCAGTTATATCTATAGATGCGAGTGCTGGATTCTCTGACACTGAAACAGATAGTAAGCTTTCATCTACCTCACCAACTCTTACTTCTACAAGTACCCTTGAGCCCCAGTCATACAGTATTGCAATTACTGAACCTATTTACCGGGGTGGAAAAACTTTAGCAGAAACTAGATCAGCTGAATTAAATGTTCAGGCACAAAGGGCCTCACTTAAAGTGACAGAAAAAGAGCAATTTCTTGATGGTATAAATGCATATATTCAAGTTTTACGTTGGCAATATGAACTGGGGTTAAGCAGGACTAATGAAAAGAATATTTCTCAACATTATGAAGCTGCAAAAGACAAATATGAAGTTGGTTTAATAAATGCAACTGAAGTTTTGCAATCTAAGGCAAGAGCTTATGCGGCAAAAGCAGAACGTGTTGCTTCTGAAGGGGCTTTAATCTCTGCGGAGGCTGATTATTTCTACATTATAGGTGATAATCCGGCCAATCTTTCTTGGCCTATTCCTGCTAGTAAATTACCTAATAACGAACATGATGCTATCAACATCGCTCTTAAAAACAATCACTCAATTCTAGAAGCAAACTATAGAGTATTAGCTGCACGCGAAGATATAAATGTGGCACTTGCTGATTTACTGCCTCAAGTATCATTAGAGGCTAAATATAATTCTCAATATGATGTAACTAGTCTAATTGAAAAAAAGGATCAAACCTCACTTACTGCAATAGTTAATATCCCCCTATATCAGAAGGGAATGATCCACTCACAAATAAGACAGAGTAAACTAAGAGCTGCTGAAAAAGAATTGCATCTCGAACTTAAACGAAAAAATGTAATAAATCAGACATCAAGGGCCTGGGAGGAATTACTTACATCTGAATCAAAATTACTGGCTCTAAAGCAACAAGTTAAAGCAGCGAAAGCAGGCCTCGAAGGTGTAAAACAGGAATCTTTTGTTGGTTTAAAAACAACCTTAGATGTTTTAGATGCAGAAAAAGATTTATATACGTCCAGAGTAAACCTTGTTAGAGCTAGGGCTGATGTTATTGTATCAAGCTATCAACTTAAGAGTGTATTAGGAATGTTAACCGCATCAAGTCTAAATTTTTCTACTCCACTTTATGATGATAATTTTTATTACCTTAGAGCAAAGAAAAAGCTCTTTGGAACAGAAATTAAATAAACAATTTGATTAATTCATATATCTAGATATTTTTTGTTATTTTATTAGAAAGTCATAAAAAACGGGAATTGCAATGGTTGCCCCAGAGCATGAAAACGAATCATCAATGGAGGATATTCTTGCATCTATTCGTCGAATCATAGATGAAGATAACAATAACCATGAAAAAATACCCAATGAAGATCTATCTAAGATAAACCCTAATAAACAAAAAGAAAACTTTTTAGAAACCAATAAAATTAATAATTCTGATGATGATGTTCTTATTCTTACAAAAGAAATTGTCGATCTTAATGAAGTAAAAAATTATTCAGAGGAAAGCGGAATTAATTCAAAAGTTAACAATAATTTCTCACCAGATGATCTCTTAAATATATTAGCTACTGATACGGCAATGAAGGCGCTTAAAAGGCTAGATATCGAAAACCAGAGAAATATATCAAAGGGTTCAGAAGATAAAATAACAATAGAAAAAAACATCATAGAAATACTCAAGCCTATGCTAAGTAAATGGTTAAGTGATAATCTTCCTGAGATTGTGGAGAATCTTGTTCAGAGGGAGATAGATAGAATTAATAATAATCGTAAATAAAATAAGTAATATTTAAAAACAACCAAAAAATATTTTAAGAGAGTAAGATCATTTTAGACAAAACATACAAACCTTCCGAAATAGAGGAAAGAGGATACAATCTCTGGGAAGAGGCCAAAACCTTTAGTGGTCAGGTTAATTCTGATTCTAATTTGTATTGTGTAATGATGCCTCCACCGAATGTAACCGGAAGTCTGCATATGGGGCATGCTCTTAATAATACACTACAGGATGTTCTCACTCGCTTTCATAGAAAACAAGGCTCTAGCACCCTTTGGCAACCAGGGATGGATCATGCTGGTATCGCTACGCAGATGGTGGTTGAGAGACAGCTATCTGAAGAAGGTATTACCAGACACGAATTGGGAAGAGATGATTTTATTAATAAAGTATGGGAATGGAAAGAAGAATCTGGTGGCCTTATATCTCAACAACTACGACGTTTAGGGGCATCTGCTGATTGGTCACGTGAACGTTTCACAATGGATGAGGGCTTAAGTGAAGCTGTTACTAAGGTTTTTGTTGATCTTTATGAGCAAGGTTTAATATACAAAGATAAGCGTTTGGTTAACTGGGATCCTAAGCTTTTAACTGCTATTTCTGACTTAGAAGTAGAGCAGCGTGAAATTTATGACGCTCAGATATGGCATATAAAATATCCGATTGAAAATCTTGATGGTCAGTATGTAGTAGTCGCGACTACTCGGCCTGAAACTATGCTTGGTGATACAGCCATAGCAGTCAATCCAGAAGATGAAAGATGGAACAAACTCATTGGGAAAAACGTAATTCTTCCTTTGGTTAATAGGTTAATACCTATAATAGGTGATAATTATGCAGATCCAGAACAAGGTTCCGGAGCTCTAAAAATAACCCCAGCCCATGACTTTAATGATTTTGATATAGGTAGAAGGCATGGTCTTGATATGATAAATATATTTGATGCCCATGCTCATTTAAATAACTCTGTTCCTGAAGCTTATGTTGGTTTGGAAAGATTTGAAGCACGTAAAATTATATTAGCTCAATTAGAAGACCTGGATTTAATATATAAAGTTGAACCTCATCCCCATGCTGTTCCTTTTGGCGATAGATCTGGAGTAATTATTGAACCCTGGTTAACAGATCAGTGGTATTTGAATGCTGAGGTTTTGGCGGGCCCAGCAATTAATGCAGTGGAGTCAGGTAAAATACAATTTATCCCTAAACAATGGGAAAATACTTATTTTGAGTGGATGCGTAATATTCAACCTTGGTGCATTTCCAGGCAACTTTGGTGGGGACACCAAATACCGGCCTGGTATGGCCCTGATGGGAATGTATTCGTTGCAAAAGATGTGGATCATGCACAAGCATTAGCTTTTACTCATTATGGAAAGGAAGTTGATTTATCACGAGATCAAGATGTCTTAGATACATGGTTTAGTTCAGGCTTATGGCCTTTCTCAACACTCGGATGGCCAGATTCAACAAAAGAACTTAAAGCATATTATCCTAATACTGATCTTATAACAGGTTTTGATATTATCTTTTT
>DBHM01000007.1 GCA_002296185.1 Alphaproteobacteria bacterium UBA828 | reverse complement strand
CCATCAGTTCGACGCTTTAGGTCCCATTCTGCATCATCAATCACGCAGTCAAGGAATTTATTAGTTACGCGAACAGAGTTGTTTGAGTTTTGTCCTGAAACAGTGATGTAAGCCTCAGACTGCCAATCTGTATCATAAGTTGGTATCTCTAGAGATGTAAAACCTTGTCTGGCAAATTGAATAACTCTTTGAACATAACTTTCTGGCAGTAATGCTTTGCGCGCTCCTCGAATTGCGTCTGCTAGTTTTATATTTTGTTTTGGATCAAAACGACTATCATCCTCTGTTCCGTTATTACATGCAGACATAACTTCATTTAGGTGTTTGTTTGCAAGTTGTGAGCCGGCAACAAGTGCAGCAACTTTTTGTTCTTCTATGACTTTCCAGTTAACATATGATTCAATGTCTGGATGATCGACATCAACAATGACCATTTTTGCTGCGCGTCTAGTTGTTCCTCCTGATTTTATTGCTCCTGCAGCTCGATCACCTATTTTTAGAAAACTCATAAGACCTGAAGATTTGCCGCCACCTGATAAAGATTCACCATCTGCCCTGAGGCTAGAGAAATTTGTACCTGTTCCTGACCCATATTTGAAAAGACGCGCTTCTCGAACCCAGAGGTCCATTATTCCTCCAGAATTGACTAAATCGTCGCTGATACTTTGTATGAAACAGGCATGAGGTTGTGGGTGTTCGTAAGCTCCCTGAGAAGCGACAAGTTCTCCGCTCTCAAAATCCACATAATGATGTCCTTGAGCTGGCCCATCGATTCCGTAGGCCCAATGAAGACCAGTGTTAAACCATTGAGGAGAGTTAGGCGCACACATCTGTAAGCAGAGCATATAGCGCATTTCATCAAAATAGGCTTGTGCATCTGATTCTGAGTCGAAATAACCCGCCTTCCATCCCCAGTAAGTCCATGTTCCGGAAAGTCGATCGAACACTTCTTTTGCTGAGGTTTCTCCTCCAAATTTTTCAGTATTTTCAAGATTTGATAGAGCGTCCTCGTCGGGAATACGTCGCCAAAGCCACCCTGGAACATCCGGTTCGTTTACGGCCCTTAGTCTCTTGGGCACGCCCGCTTTACGGAAATATTTTTGGGCTAATACGTCACAAGCTACTTGAGACCAAGATGATGGAACTTCTATATCGTGATGTTGGAATACTATTGAGCCGTCGGGGTTTCTAATCTCACTTGAGGTTTTGCGAAAATCTACTCCTTCATAGGGTGAATCTCCCTCTTTGGTAAAGAATCGATTAATTCGCATATTTTTTGCTCCTCAGCGTTCTAGAGACTATTAGGCTCATTAACTTAGTCGATCTCACGACCTTATAAGCTTTATGAATGCGATATATGGGGGTATAACTTTCGGCAGCCCCGATATATAGGGGGCACAACATACGCTTCACAAAATAGCTTAGCAACAACATTTTGTGACAAAAATATGACAAACTACCAGATAGTGTGGGATGGGTCTGGGGATAAGCTGTGGGCATGTGGATAATAGAATGAGCCATTACACACTAAGTATTTTCAATGACTTGGAGCTATTTACTTATTTTTTTGTATAAATAAAAAGGGGTAATTTTTGGATTTATAAAGCTCATTTTTGGCTAAAGTAGGGGCTTAATATTATAATTATTTTTTCGGGTTTTTTTTAAATTTATATTAATAATGTTAAAAGATTGGCAGAATCGGGTCTCGAGAGCTTAATAATATGAATAATCAGGCTTCCTTGTGAGTCGACTAATTTTAAGGGTTAAATTAATGCCTAGCTTAGGTACGAAAATTTTTACCATTCTTTATGGTCAATTTGTTGGTCAGGATGAGTTTGGAAACAAATATTATAAAGATCGTCGCCATGCAAAACACGACAAAGAGCGTCGGTGGGTCCTGTTTGCCGGTGACGATGAAGCTACTAGTGTGCCACCAGGGTGGTTCGGTTGGTTGCATAATACTGATACTTTGCCCCCAACAGAAATTCTCTCAAAGGTAAGGTCTTGGGAGAAGCCCCATCGACCAAATCCCACGGGCACAGATAAAGCGTATTTGCCCCCTGGCCATGTTCTGGGTGATGGCCAACGTAAGCGAGCAACTGGGGACTACGAATCATGGAATCCTGAAGAGTAATTGATTCCAAAAATTTATGGGGATAACAAAACTTAGGGTATTAAGCTGTTTATATATTAGTTACCAAGTATTTCTAATCACTTTTTGTTTTATCTCTTTCATCACTTTTAAAAGATTTTAGTTCTTCGTATGAGAACATAAGACCGGCAGAATCAAAGCCACCATCAACATTTATTATGCTTCCAGTAATATAGGAAGCACGCTCATCGACTAGAAAGGTAACAGCATTTGCTACATCTTCAGCTGCTCCAAATTTGCCTGCAGGTATTCTAGATAAGTATGAGCTCTCTTGTGAGGGGCCAAACTTTGTAATACCAGTGTCTATGGGTCCTGGTGCAACAGCATTTACAGTTATCCCATGTGGCGCAAGTTCAACAGCCATTACTCGAACAAGTTGCATAATACCTGCCTTGGATGTTCCGTAGGCTGCTCTACCAAAGCTCCCTCTTTGTCCAGATATAGAGCCTATCATGACAATTCGACCATAGTTTCTAGAACGCATAATTTTGGCAGCGGATTGGCCGGTTAAAAAAGCACTTGTAAGGTTATTTTTTAATATACTCTCCCATTCTTGAAGAGACATTTCTAAAAAAGCGCAGTGATTTGGAACTCCTGCATTTGCAACTAGAATATCGAGTTTTCCTTCAAAATGAATGGAGATTTGCTTTATTAGATAATCTACTTCTTTCTCTTCACTTACATCTGCTTTTATAACTAGTGAAGATGCGCCTATTTCAGTAATTAGGTCTTTAGTCTCGTTTGCTTTTTCTTCGTCTAAATCAGCTATGGCTACAGTTGCACCATTCTTGGCCATATCAATGGCTGTTGCCCGTCCTATTCCCCTGCCTCCGCCGGTGACTAGTGCATATCTTCCTTCAAGAGTTATCGTCAAATTTATTGTTCCTTCACTATGGCATGTCTTTTTTTGCCTACTGAGATCTTAATAATTTTATTTTGGGTGCTATCTGATTTATTTAAAATCTTCGACTCATCCTTTACTGTTTGGTTATTAACTTTTATTCCGCCATTTCGCACTAGACGTCGGACTTCACTTTTACTTTGAACAAGGTTTAAACCATATTCATCATCAACCAGTAGTTCAATCAGTGGAACTCCATTTTCGAGTTTATGCTTCGAAATAGATACAGTGGGTAGTTCATTACCGAATCCATTTTTCTCAAATGTTTCTTTTGCTGATTTAGCTGCATCTTCAGCTGCCTTTAATCCGTGGCAAAGCGTAGTAGCTTCATTTGCCAGTAGTTTTTTGGCTTCGTTTAGTTCTGAGTTTTTAAGGGACTCTAGCCTAACTATCTCTGAAAGTGGTAACTCAGTAAATAAACGCAAGAAACGCCCTACATCGTTATCTGCTGTATTTCTCCAGAACTGCCAATACTCATAGGGTGAGAGTAAATTGCTATTTATCCATACTGCTCCATTAGCGGTTTTGCCCATTTTTTCTCCTGAAGAGAGTGTGATCAAGGGTGTTGTTATACCAAAGGTTTCTTCACTGGTAGTCCTTCGTATTAACTCAACACCATTGACAATATTTCCCCATTGATCCGATCCTCCCATTTGCAGTTTGCAGTCTAAGCGATGGTTAAGTTCCATAAAGTCATAGGCCTGAAGAATCATATAATTAAATTCGAGAAATGTTAGTGGTTGTTCTCTATCTAAACGAGATTTAACACTATCAAACGTAAGCATCCTATTAATAGAAAAGTGTCGACCAACTTCTCGTAAAAATGGAACATATTCAAGTGAGCTTAGCCAGTCTTCATTGTCTACAATAATAGCTTTGTTTGAACCGTTTCCAAAAGATAAGAAGTTCTCAAAACACTTTTTTATGCCCGTTTTATTAGAGGCAATTGTTTTCTTTGTGAGTAATTTTCGAGATTCATCTTTTCCACTTGGGTCTCCGATCTGAGTTGTCCCCCCCCCAAGTAGTACTATAGGTTTATGTCCTGTTTTTTGTAACCATCTAAGCATCATTATTTGCACTAGAGAACCGACGTGCAAACTCTCCGCTGTGCAATCGAATCCAATGTAAGCGTTAATATTTTCCTTTAAGGCGAGTTTATCAAGCCCCTCAGTGTTTGTGCACTGATGTATATAGCCACGTTCGGATAGAACATGCAAAAATTCCGAGCTGTAAGTGCCCATAGCGATTTACCGACTTTATACCAGTAATAGTCTGGCGTTATATTGTTAAACTACAGCTCATGTAGCATAACTCATAAACCTGGACAACGCGGCTTTAAATAATAATTATTATTATAAGATTATTTGGGAGGACACTTTTTGGCAGTCTTTATATTAAATTTGGTGCGGCTATGAGAGAAGTTTGGTCAGTAGGGCTAATGAGCGGCACTTCAAGGGATGGGGTTGATGCTGCTCTTATTCGTACAGATGGTTCTACCAAAATAGAATTCCATGGTTTTATCAATAGGTCTTATGACCCTTATATTCGTGAGAAAATTAAGAAAGCATGTGAATCAGAGGGTGAAGACTTGGGTAGCATTTCTGCTGCTTCAGAATTGATCACAGAAGCACATATTTTGGCAGTGCAAGATTTATTAGCCGATTATGAACTTAAAGAATCTGACATATATGTAGTAGGTTTTCATGGGCACACCATAAACCATGATCCCATTAAGGCAAAATCAATACAAATTGGTAATGCTCAAAAACTAGCCTCAAGTATTGGGATAAATGTTGTTCATAATTTCCGTGATGCAGACTTGAAGGCTGGAGGGCAAGGTGCCCCTCTAACTCCAGCTTTTCACGCTGCTTTATCTGCGGATATGTCAAAACCGATCGCAGTCTTAAATATTGGTGGTGTAAGTAATGTGACATGGATGGGGAGCAATTTTAGTTTTAGTGATTTAAAAATAGAAGATTTTTTAGCCTTTGATATAGGTCCAGGGTGTGCTCTTTTAGACGATTGGGTAAATTCTAAACTTGGTTACAATTTTGACGAAGATGGAAAGTTTTCTGCTATGGGAGAGGTTGATCAAGATATTTTGTTAAAACTTCTTTCTGATCCTTACTTTCTAAGAGTTCCTCCTAAAAGTCTTGATAGAGACTACTTTGAACTTTCAGAAGTAAAAGATTTAGGTGACTTTGATGGAGCTGCTACTCTGGCTCAATTTACTATTCAGTCTATAGTAAAGAGTGTCGATATTATGCCTTCTTCCCCCCTATCTTGGGTTGTGTGTGGTGGGGGAAGGAAGAACCTAACAATTTTGTCAGGATTAAGAAGCCAGCTTAATTCAGAAGTTTTGATCGCTGAATTTGTTGGTTGGGACGGGGATGCAATTGAGGCGCAGGCGTTCGGGTGGCTTGCGGTGAGGTCTGCAGCCGGTCTGCCGCTGAGTTATCCGACTACTACCGGAGTAGTGGAGCCTCAAACTGGGGGTATACTAATTTCTAAAGATCTGTAGCCATTGTAGGGGCGTATTGCCTATGATTGGTTTGAATGAAAACCGAGACGGCCATTAAGGCGAGATGTGTTATTCTTATATGCATATGTGCATCAAAACTTAAAAGATTAAGACAATTTAATAAAACACTGGTATTTAGTTATAGAATTACTTTAAACTTAAAACTTGGAGAATTAATGATGCTTTTTACTTTAGCGTGGACACACAGTCCCCAGGCTCGAAACGCAACAATTAAGAAATTCATGGCAACCGGTGGAATGCCTCCTGAAGGTATTCAAATGCTTTCCCGATATCACAATATTGATGGTACAGGTGGCTTTGCTATCTGTGAAACAGATAATTCTGCAGCACTTGCTAGTTGGGCACTAGATTGGAATGGGTTAATAGATATTAAAGTTACAGCTATTGTTGATGATGAAACAATTGGTGGAGTTTTAGGACAAAGAGCTGAGGCTGGAGATTTCAACTAAAGATAATGAATATTATGATTGGGGGACAAAGTTAGAATAAAGGAGTAACTTTGTCCCCCAATCAAACTTACACTAACCTTCTAGCATTTATACAAAATAACAAAGTTTTTGTTGTTATGTATCTCAATAAAATGAAAGTTAAACCTGAGTCTGCGGTAGCCTAAAAGACTACCTTCGACCTTTAGGTTATCAGTTTTAGGGTTGCTCATTTTGTGAATTCATAGCATTTGAAACGTATATTCCTACGCTT
>DBHM01000019.1 GCA_002296185.1 Alphaproteobacteria bacterium UBA828 | reverse complement strand
AAAAGAATGGACTAAAGAAGAATTGATGGAAAGGGGAGAAAGTTTTTATGCAACTAATTGCGTGGCTTGCCACCAGGCCAACGGAAAAGGAATACCCCCTGTATTTCCCGCTCTAGAAGGCAGCGAAGTTGCTTTAAACGATAGCGCGAAACACATAGAAATTCTGATGGAAGGGGTTCAGGGTTCTGCGATGGCAGCTTTCGGAGATTCCTATAGTGAGGTTGATATAGCTGCAGTAATTACCTACACAAGACAAGCTTGGTCGAATGGAGAAAACGGTGATGGAGTCATAGTTACCCCTAAAGATATTGTTGAGTACAAGAAAAGAATAAATTTATAAGTAAGGATAAGTTAAATGAGTACAGTAGTTGAAACGCACGATCACGACGGACATCATGGGCCTGCGAAAGGTCTCTCAAGATGGTTATTTACTACAAACCACAAGGATATAGGAACCCTTTATTTGTGGTTTAGCTTTATCATGCTCTTCATTGGAGGCGGCATGGCGATGGTTATAAGAGCTGAGCTCTTTCAGCCTGGTTTGCAGATCGTACAACCCGAGTTCTTTAATCAGATGACCACAAACCACGGATTGATTATGGTGTTTGGAGTCATTATGCCAGCGTTTGTTGGACTTGCTAACTGGATGATACCTATGCAAATTGGCGCACCAGATATGGCGCTTCCGAGACTTAATAACCTAAGCTTCTGGCTTTTACCCATGGCATTTGGAATATTGATATCTACTCTTTTTATGCCAGAAGGAGGGCCAAATTTCGGTTGGACGTTCTACGCTCCGTTGTCCACAACTTATGCACCATCAACAGTTAACTACTTTATATTTTCAGTACACGTCATGGGAGTTTCTTCGATTTTAGGATCGATAAACATCATAACCACAATCTTTAATATGAGAGCGCCCGGTATGACGCTTATGAAAATGCCCCTATTTGTTTGGAGTTGGTTAATCACAGCTTATTTATTGATAGCAGTCATGCCAGTCCTTGCAGGAGTTGTGACGATGATGTTGATGGATATAAATTTTGGTACAAGTTTCTTTGATGCAGCTGGCGGTGGAGATCCAGTTTTATTCCAGCATGTCTTTTGGTTCTTCGGCCACCCAGAGGTTTACATTATGATACTTCCGGCCTTTGGAATTGTTTCACACATAATTGAAACTTTTTCTAGAAAACCAGTTTTTGGATATTCTTCAATGGTCTATGCCATGGCCTCCATAGCAATTCTATCTTTCGTTGTTTGGGCTCATCACATGTTTACTGTGGGCATGCCTTTGGCAGGAGAGTTGTTCTTTATGTATTCAACTATGCTCATAGCAATACCTACAGGAGTGAAGGTGTTTAATTGGGTTGCCACTATGTTTAGAGGCTCCCTAACTTTTGAAACACCAATGTTGTTTTCTATTGGCTTTGTTACATTATTCACTATAGGCGGCTTTTCAGGATTAATGCTTGCAATAGTCCCGGCAGACTTTCAATACCATGACACTTATTTTGTAGTAGCGCACTTTCATTATGTTTTAGTGCCAGGCGCTTTGTTTGGGATCATAGCGGGTGCTTATTATTGGTTGCCTAAATGGACTGGAAACATGTATGACGAAACATTAGGTAAGCTCCATTTTTGGCTAACTTTTATCTCGGTAAACATAACTTTTTTCCCTATGCACTTTGTAGGTCTAGCAGGTATGCCTAGAAGATATCCAGATTATGCACTTCAATTCGCTGACTTTAATGCGATGATAAGCATGGGAGCCTTCATGTTTGGAATAACCCAGTTACTATTTTTGTTTATAGTTATTAAATGTATAAAATCAGGAAAACAAGCTAAACCAGAAGTTTGGGAAGGTGCGGGAGATTTAGGTTTAGAGTGGACCCTAAGCTCGCCTCCCCCTTATCACTCTTTTACGGTTCAACCAGAAGTTAAATAGAGGCACGTTTTGGAGATCAGAAAAACAGTAAAAAACTTGATTGGCATAACCATAGGCATGTTTGCTTTCGGTTTCGTCCTAGTTCCTTTATATGATGTGTTCTGTGAAATAACAGGATTAAATGGGAAGATATCTGGGCCTAGCTTTTTAAGCGAAGAGTCCAAGGCTATAACCGAACAAAGAGAATTGCTAGTGCAGTTTATGACTCATAACAACGAGTCTATGCCTTGGGAATTCGATTCTGAGATGTCCCAAATGAGAGTACTTACTGGAAACCAATATGAAGCCATGTTTGTTTTTCATAATAAAACTAGCAAGCCAATGGTAGGACAAGTTATTCCAAGCGTTTCGCCTGGTAGAGGTGCAGAATATTTCCATAAGACAGAATGTTTTTGCTTTGAACAGCAATTGCTCGCTGCAGGCGAGAGGATTGAATTACCAGTTAGGTTTATTATTGACCCGAACCTCCCTAAGGAGATTGGTTCTTTAAGCTTAGGCTATACCTTATTTGATATAACAGACAAAATAGATATAAACCGAGACGTAGCGAAATTATAGTGAGGAAATAGAATGTCAGATCAACCGTATTACGTTCCTGAATCAAGCAAATTGCCATTCATGATGGCAATAACAATGCTTGTATTTATTATAGGTTCAGCTCAGACAGTCATTAATTTAGATAACCCAGATTCTAATTCTTATCTCATACTCGTAGCTTTCTTCATAATGTTGTGGACGGTTATGTTTTTCTGGTTTCGCCAGGTTATTCAAGAAAACCATGCTGGATTAAATAATCCAATGCTTAAAGACTCTTACGTCTATGGCATGGCGTGGTTCATATTTTCTGAAGTTATGTTTTTCTTCGCTTTCTTTTTCGCACTTGCTTATATAAGGAATTTTGCTGTTCCTTGGCTGGGTGGGGAAGGAGAAAAAGCTATATCTAATATCTTATGGCCAGGATTTGAAGCAAGTTGGCCTTTGATGATTACGCCTGATCAGGCTGTTTTCGCAGGCCCAGAACAAGACATGTCATTGGGTACGGCCTATTCGAACGGAGGTTTAGCCGGAGTTCTAGGATGGTTGCCATTATGGAACACAATATTCTTGTTAACTTCTAGCCTGACAGTCCACATTGCTCATTTAGCCTTAAAAAATGGAAATAGAAAGCAATTTAATATTTGGTTAGGGCTTACTCTTGTATTGGGTTATATGTTTGTAATTGTTCAGGGCATAGAGTATTACGAAGCCTATGCACACATGGGCCTAACCTTGAATACAGGCATTTATGGAACAACTTTCTTTATGTTGACTGGTTTCCACGGATTCCACGTCTGTTTAGGAGCAATAATACTAACCATAATGCTCTTGAGAAGTTTAAAGGGACATTTCACTGCAGACGACCATTTTGGTTTCGAGGCAGGCTCGTGGTACTGGCACTTCGTTGATGTGGTGTGGGTGTGCTTAGTCGCTTTCGTTTACGTAATGTAGCTTAGGTGCCTGGTCCGATTTGTCCGGTAAGAAAACCATAAACAAGAGTTATAAAAAGTACAACGGCAATAGAAACCCTTACACCCAAGCTGTGTACCGTTCTTTTAGTGGAGCCGCCATCTTTTATAAGGTAGAAAGCACCTCTGAAGAGGCTAACTAGCATGGCCACTATTAGAAATAATATAAAATATTTGATCATTTTAAGAGTTGAGAATTATACACTTCGACGTATTTAAATAATATGAGAAACTTCACACCAGGCAGAGCGATGACCATTTTTGTGGTTTTCTTTTTACCTGTCTTGTTGTTCTTGGGCTCTTGGCAAATAGTTAGAGGTTTGGATAAGCAAGAAATCTGGAGCTTAAATAATTTAAACAAATCCCTGCCTGTAATGACTGAAGAGGAAGCCTTATCAATGAGTTTTGATAATGCTGTTTATAGATCCATATTCCTAGAGGGAAAGTTTGGAGAAGAATCTTACCTTCTTGATAATAGGCTTTACAAGCAAGAGGCTGGCTATGAAGTCTTTTCTGTTTTTGAGTCCTTAAATAACAATATCTATATAGTTAATAGGGGTTGGGTCTCTAAAGAAACCTTTAATAATCAGGAAATTTTAAAGAACTCTAGAGTATCCATAGAAGGTATTTACTCTCCGTTTAGAAGGTTTGGTTTAAGTTTGCTTAATGAAGCCCAAGCATCGGGCTGGCCTAAGACAGTTCAACAGCTTGATTACAAAGGAACAGTTTTAGATTTAGGAGAAGGTGTGAAGGATGTTGTTATTCAGCTTTCTGCTGGATCTCCGGGGGCTTATGAACCAATTTGGTTGCCAGCAGAATTTAAGCCTTCTAGGCATTATGGGTATGCAGTTCAGTGGTTTGGGCTAGCTTTGGTGCTTGTAGGATCTTACATTTATTTTGGTTATAGGAAAGAAAAATGAGTATTAGCAAAAAAAATTACGGAAGATTAATTGCTTCAATTATATTTTTAACACCCATCTTGGTCTTAATGACTAGCTCTGCATTTTATTACGGGGGTTATTCTCCAGAAGGCTCTGTTAATAAGGGGACTCTTTTAGAGCAGTCAATCCAATTAAACAACTTAGAGTTGAAAGTAGACACTGGGCCGTTGACTAATGAATTTCCTGGAAAGTGGACTATCGTTCAATTTGTTCAAGGAGACTGTTCAGAGAATTGTTGGAAAACTCTTTACTCTTCAAGACAAATCAACATAAGGCTGGCCAAAGATAGTTCTAGAATAGTTAGATATTTAATATCAGTAGGCTCTAATCAATTATCACCAACTTCTGCAAGTAAAATAAAGAATGAATATCCTTTATTGAACATAGGAACAATAGAATTAGAGAACACTCCAAGCAATGTTATAGAGAGACTTAAAGATTCACCATACTTGCTTATGGATCCTTTGGGGAATGGAATACTCCTGTATGATTCGTCTCTCCCAAGCGGGGAGCTTTTACAAGATATAAAGAAACTGTTGCAAAATTCTAAAATTGGATAGACATGGAAAGAATTAAAGCGCTCTCTTTTTTGTCCGGAATTTTGGGAATAATAGTAGTTGGTTTGGGGGCATGGACTAGGCTTGCAGACGCTGGTTTGGGTTGTCCAGATTGGCCAGGATGCTATGGGTTTGCAACCATTCCAGTGAGCCCTGAAGAAATTGAGATTGCTAATGCAAAATTTCCTGAAACACCTTACGAGGTGGCCAAAGCTATTCCAGAAGTAGTGCATCGTTATTTCGCTGCTGCTTTAGGTTTTTTTATTGTTTGTATTTATGCCTTAACTCTAAGGTACAAGGAAGTTGCTCCCAATATAAGGAATCTGTCTCTATTTTTAGTGATTTGGGTTATCTTACAGGGAGCTTTTGGTTATTTAACTGTTAGCCTTAAATTGCTTCCTCAAATTGTAACAACACACTTAATGGCAGGTTTCCTCACCACAGGGTTGGTTTGGTTGTTGTATTTTAAGAGCAAGGATTCTTCAGCTTTAAACCAAGAGCAATGGAACTTTTCATCGCAAACCAAGAGCCTATTAAATTTAGGATTGGTTTTAGTTGCTATTCAAATTTTTCTAGGCGCTTGGACCAGTACTAATTACGCGTCTTATTCCTGCACAGATTTTCCTTTGTGCCAAGGCCAGCTATTACCGGAAGCGAACTTTAAAGAAGGCTTTAATTTCTTTCAAAGCGTAGGGCCAAACTATCTAGGTGGATTATTGGATCACGAATCTAGATTGGCCATTCATTTATCTCACCGGTTTGGAGCGTTGATAGTAACCTTATATTTATTGTTCCTTTCATATCATTTTATAAGCCAACAAAAGAATAATTTGGCGGTTTGTCTCCTATTAATATTAACTTTGCAGGTTCTTTTGGGAATATCTAATGTAGTTTTTGCGCTTCCTTTATTGGTGGCGGTAGGTCACAATTTAGGCGGGCTATTACTTATAACCTATTTAGGTGTATTGAGATTTAGAGAATAAATGATGCAACAAGTTATTTCTTCATGGAGAGGATATCTAGAGCTTACTAAGCCGGGGGTGCAGGCATTGCTTTTCGTCTCATGTATAAGCGGAATGCTTATAGCATCTGATTTTAAACCCCCTATAGAAGTTTTTATTTTTGGTCTTTTGGGAGTAAGTTTTTTAGCCGCTTCTTCCGCAGTAATAAACCATATATTCGATCAACAGATAGACGCTAAAATGGAAAGAACTGCCTCTAGACCGATTGTAGTGGGCGAAATAAGCAACAAACAAGCTACTATATTTTCTATTATTCTCTATACGCTAGGCTCTTGGATGCTTTTGTATTTTGCTAACCCCTTGACCTGGGTGTTAACAACTTTAACTTTTATTTTTTATGGTTTTATCTATACAAAATATTTAAAGTTTATGACCAGCCAGAATATAGTCATAGGGGGGTTGGCAGGTGCAATGCCACCACTTCTGGGCTGGACGGCTGTATCTAACACGATAGAGCCAAATGCACTTTTATTGGTGTTAATTGTCATGGTTTGGACGCCTCCACACTTTTGGGCTTTAGCCGTACATAGGGTTGAAGATTATGCAGAAGCATCAGTTCCGATGCTTCCAGTACAAAAGGGTGTTGATTTCACAAAACAACATATTCTTTTGTACACAGTGCTGCTATTCGTTTGCACAATGCTTCCTTACGCCGTCAGGATGTTTAATGAAATATACTTAATTTCGGCAGTTATTTTAGGATCCATTTTTCTTTATTACTCAATAAAGCTGTATAGAGATACAACCAACTCCTACGCCATGCCCACGTTTGCTTATTCATTAATTTATCTAGCTCTCCTATTTGTGGCCATGCTTATAGATCATTTTTTGTATTTATGAATAAGGGAATATTTTGGACGGTCCTAAGCTGCCTCGCTTTTATGGCAATTGTATTGTCTTTGTTCATTTCCAGAATGAATACCGCCAGAGAGCTAACCGAACAAGAATACAAAGATTTAGGTGCATACTTTATTGATCCTTCCAGACAATTATCAGGCTTTCATTTAATCAGTGATCAAAACATGGACTTTGCTATTGATGACTTTAAAGGGCAATGGAATATTCTTTTTTTTGGATTTACCTTTTGTCCTGACATCTGCCCTCTCACCATGAAACAACTCTCTGAAGTTAAAGAGGGTTTAATGGATAAAGCTGACAAAATAAATTTCTATCTAGTTTCAATAGATCCTGACAGGGACAGCCCTGAAAACTTGAGAACGTATCTAGATAATTTTGATGAAGAATTTATAGGGTTAACCGGAGAGATAGACAAGATTTATAAATTTAGCACACAAGTTAACGCACCCTTTT
>DBHM01000018.1:15416-34918 GCA_002296185.1 Alphaproteobacteria bacterium UBA828 | reverse complement strand
GCCTTAGCCTTAGTAGCTTTAGTTGCGGTCTTGGGCTTAGTAGCTTTTGTTTTGGACTTAGCCTTAGCATTAGTAGCTTTAGTTGCGGTCTTAGCCTTGGTAGCTTTAGTTTTGGTCTTCACCTTAGCCTTACTAGCTTTAGTTGCAGTCTTAGCTTTAAGCGATGACTTTGTTCTTGTTTTAGCAGGTGTCACTTTACTCGGTTTTTTTCTGGCAGGGGATTTCTTTGGCTTAGAGGTCGATTTTCTTTTGGTTGATGTTGGCATTACTCACATCTCGTTTTCTATGTTTTTTAAGTTTGATATATTAATTTTTATTTAATTTTGCCACGGTAAAGTAAGTTAAGCCGGCCCGAGTTTTCTGCATGTTACTATTTTTGGCTGCTAAATTTAAATCACAAACAAAAACGGGCGCCGATGGGTGCCCGCGAACCAGTACGGATAAAATCATATCACAAAAAGTGTATATTTGCTAAAACGAATCCTTATCACCCTATTTTGTTCACATATGTTCTCTTTTTGATCTAATATTAAGAATCTCCTGCCTCTTCAGAGAAATACTTGTCAAACTTTTCACCTTCTTCACGATAGTTCTCAGCATCATCTGGAACTTCTCCTTTTACGGTTATATTTGGCCAAGTCTCTGCAAACTTGCGATTTACTTCAAGCCATTTAACTGATTCCTCATCACCTCCCGTATCTGGGATAATAGCCTCTACTGGGCATTCGGGCTCACAAACTCCGCAATCTATACATTCATCTGGATGAATAACCAGCATATTTTTTCCTTCGTAGAAACAGTCTACTGGGCAGACTTCAACGCAATCCTGAAATTTACAGCGAATACACGCTTCTGTTACCATGTAAGCCATTACAGCCTCGCAAATTTATTTGATTTGTAGGATTTAACACTTAGGTCACAAGAATTAAAGAAGTGAGTTTGATTATTTATTGCACTCAGTCCGTAAATTTCTTTTTTCTGTAAATTCATTATTAAGCTTTTATTAGATTTCATTGAGTGCTTTTTTCCTGGCATCTGCACTTTCGGAGCCGCGCACGTGAAGCAAGCCGCTAAGTTTTCTAATTAAAGCGGCTTCATATTGATCAAGAGATCCATCTGCATAAACTACCTTCCACAACATTTGAATTATTTCTTGTCGTTCGTTAGGTGGCAACGAATCATTTACTGAGCGGGTAAAGGAGTGAAGATCAGTCGCCTTTGACTGAAGCTCTTCAGCCTTTGCCACTAGCTCTTCAGCTTCTTTTTTATCTAATTCAAAATGTCTCATAAGTGCTGATATTATTGCCGACCTCTCTTTTTCATCGAAATTTTCATCCATTAGGGCGGCTTCTACAAGTAAAGCAGCTGCCGACAATTGCAGTCGTTTTGGTTTAGTAAGAGTATTATCGTCGCTAGCTTTTGAGCTCAGAAAAATTGATTTAAGTTTTTTCAACATTAAGACATGCCTACCATTTGGAGATATTTATCTCAAGAAGAGGTGCAATAAGTTTGGTTTTCTGTTTCTATTATTTCATAAAATAAAACTATACTATTACTCATTCAGTAATTAATTCATATGGCTTTATTGCCGATGAGGCGCAGAGGCGCTTTTCAGGTATTGAGATGATACGCAATACTACAATTTCTGAACCCAAAGGGAGGGTTACTATATCCCCTTTTTTGATTAACTTATGGGCCTTCATCACCCTTTTACCGTTTACCCTGATTTGTCCTTTTTTGCAAATCTTCTGAGAATTTACACGAGTTCGGGAGAATCTTGAATGCCATAACCATATATCTAAGCGGTTAAGATTGAGCATTTTATCATTTTTAGACTTTTTTTCTTCTGATATCATGGCTAGGACCATAAATTTCTAATGGTGCAAAAGGTGAATATTGATTTTTTTTAATCATAGGTTTAGTGGGTGATTTTTTTCGGGGTAGTTTTTCATATAATACTTTATTTACTCCAGAACTAGTTAGCTCTTTGTAGCCTAATGAAAGCATTATTTCTCTACATTCTTCTTCACTACAGCCCATTAAGCTTCTTATTTTCTTATCAATAGAAGCAGGCTCTTTCTTTATTTTATTATAAATTTCACGCACTATACGTTCAGCTATATCAATTCTTATTGCTCTTGGCCCAAGCAATTGGAATCCTATGGAATTAAGATAAGAACCTGATAAATCTTCAGCTATAGGTATAGAAAAAGCACTGGCATCATAGGGGAACGCATTTATTTGACTATCATTATAGATTTGCCAGAGCAAACTATTTAACATCCTTGATTTAGGTTTTAGTGCCGCAGGAACATAAGCTCCAAAATAGCCAACTCGAATACCATATTCCCAGAGTTGATTGCGATCTTGTCTATTTAGTTCGTTAAGAATATCACCTATTTTTTTTCTCGGAGCAAAGCCAAAACTTTCAACCACGTGATAAGCAACGCCTCCGACAATACCTTTAAGAGATTTACTGTTATTTACATCTGAATATGGAAGAGTTTCTTGGATATAATTATTTAACCAGATCTTAAGTCGGTTAGTGATTTTTTGACGTAGTTCAATTTGTATCGAGCCACTATCAAAGAGTTTTATATCTGGTTTTATTGGGCTTTGCCCTCGAGTAACGCGTCCTATAGGCGCATCTTGCCAATAAATAACACCTAATTTTTCTTTTTTATTATATATACCTAGAGTGAAAAGGTTATCTTTTGACTCCACAAGTTGTCTTGTGCGGCGCTTAATTTCTGCTGGAAGAATTTGATTTACTACACGAGCTAATTCTCTCTTATCTGTAGTTTCCTCATCTAGAATAAGAGAGAATCCAGACATTTTTCCAACAGACTGTCCTTCTATAAGTACATTTCCAAGGCGATCGATTGATGCGACTGGGTCTTTATTCTTACCAAATTTTTTGGCTAAAATACTTATCCTTTTCTCAACAAAACGTTGAGTAAGTCTGTTATGTAAAGTATCAGAAATACGATCTTCTATAGAGCGAGTTATATCTCTCCAGTATTGAGGGTCATCTGTCCACTCACGTCTATGAGCCACATAAGTCCAAGTTCTCACATGACTAAGTCTTGCTGTCAGGGTATCTATATCCCCATCTATTCTGTCGAGGGGTGTTACGAGTCCTCTAATCCAGGAATTTGGTAGACTGCCTCGATTATGTAAATTTCTAAAAATACGAGAAATTAATGCTACGTGATTTTCTGTTAATGTTTTAGTGTAGTCAGGTACCTGGCAAGCTTCCCATAACAGTTTTACTGATGATTCGGTTGACAGCAGGCTTCTTATTTTTTTGTCTCGAGCTAGAGTTTGCAGTGTTTGATGGTCTTCAGCATCTCCTTTTCGTTTAAGAAATCGTAAGGGAGGTTTTTTTTCTAGTGAATATAAAAGTTCTTTAACTGAACTCATATCAAGCTGTGAGTTTCGCCAAAAAATTTTCTCTATTTTCTGAAATTTATGTTGTTCTACAGCAGATATAATTCCTTCTGAAAAAGCCTGAATATCATTGGTTATACCAAATGTACCATTAGCAGTATGCCGGCCCGCCCGTCCAGCAATTTGCGCGATTTCTGAACTAAAAAGTTTTCTTGTCTTACTCCCGTCAAATTTAGAATTAGAGGAAAATGCTACGTGATCTAAGTCCATATTTAATCCCATACCGATTGCATCAGTCGCTACCATATAATCAACGTCGCCAGATTGATAAAGTTCAATTTGGGCATTACGAGTACGGGGACTTAATGCTCCAAGAACTACCGCGCATCCTCCTCTGTGTGCCCGCATAGCCTCGGCTTGCTCATAAACAGTTTGTGTTGAAAAAGCTATAACTGCACTTTTGGGTGGTAGCCGGGTCAGTCTCTTTTGCCCGCTATAGGTAAGTTTAGAAAATCTTTTTCGAGTGATAATTTTAGATTCCGGGACAAGCTTTTTAAGAATAGAACGGGCAGTATCTGACCCAAGAAATATTGTCTCTGATATTCCACGAGAATTAATGATACGGTCAGTGAAGATGTGGCCACGATGTGGATCAGCGGCTAGTTGAATTTCATCAACTACCAAGCATTCTACAGAGTTTGTGAGTGGCATGGCTTCAACCGTACAAACAAAATATTTTGGGTCATTGGGAATTACTTTTTCCTCACCTGTAATTAATGCACAGGAGTTAATTCCTCTAACTTTAATAATTTTTTCATATACTTCTCTAGCGAGGAGTCTAAGGGGGAGGCCAATCGTGCCACTTTTATGACTAAGCATCCTCTCAATAGCATAGTGTGTCTTACCAGTATTTGTGGGACCTAGAACAGCAAGTATACTACAGGGTCTATTTGTGGAATTTTGTTGCACAATTATAGTCCTTTTATTACCTACATTGATTTTTTCAATCATCCAACGACTTGAAGGATTCTAATAGGCCCTTATATTGCCCGAAGTGTTAGTAATGAATGATATAGCATAAAATTAGAGGTAAGTGGAATGGCTCAGAATGATGGAGATGAGTTAAACTCGCCTAAGGGTGGTGAGGTTAATAACGATTATACTTTTGAGGCTGAGGTTGGAAAGTTATTAGACCTCATGATTAATAGTCTTTACCGTGATAAAGAAATATTTCTCCGTGAGCTAATATCAAACGCCTCAGACTCATGTGATAAGCTTCGTTACAAAGCTCTTACTGATTCTTCACTCATGGAGGATAATACGAATCTCGGGATTACGATATCTATAAATAAGTCAGCAAAAACTCTTACTATAAGTGACTCCGGCATTGGTATGAATCGAGATGAATTAGTTAGTAACCTAGGAACAATAGCTAAATCTGGAACGGAATCATTTATAGCTAGCCTAAAAGATACTGGTAGTGATGATACGCAATTAATCGGCCAATTTGGAGTTGGTTTTTACTCAGTATTTATGGTTGCAAATAAAGTAGAATTTCGAACCAGAAGAGCTGGTGACTCTGAAGGTTGGCGTTGGATATCAGAAGGTAGGGGGAGTTTCACCATTCAATCTGATGAAGAGGCATTACGAGGGGCTGAGGTAGTTTTATTTTTACGTGAAGATGCAATAGAATTTCTTGATGAGAGTAGAATAGCAGGAATTGTTACAACTTACTCAGATCATATTGATATACCAATACATTTAAAAGAACCTGGATCAGGTGAGAGGGTTTTAAACGATTCTTCAGCTATTTGGGCACGGTCTAAAGCAGACCTGAGCGTTGAAAAATATAATGATTTTTACAAGCATCTAACTAGTGATCCAAGTGATCCTTGGAAATTTATACATATGCATGCTGAGGGCGCTATTGATTATACTGCCCTACTATTTATTCCTGATTCTAAACCCTTCGATCTTTTTGAGGTGACAAGACAACATAAGGTTAAACTATATGCGAAAAAAGTCTTTATAACCGATGAATGTGAGGGCCTTTTGCCTGCATGGCTCAGGTTTTTGAGAGGTGTGGTGGATTCCTCTGATTTAGCGTTAAACATTAGCCGTGAGACACTTCAGCATAATCCGATCCTAGCAAAAATAAATAGTGGGTTAACAAAAAGAGTTCTTAGTGAATTGAAGGGCTCTTCAAAAGACTTGGAAGTTTATGAAAAGTTCTGGGAAAATTTTGGTGCAGTCTTAAAAGAAGGTATTTATGAAGATACAAAACATAAAGATGAGATTCTTAAACTATCGAGGTTCAAGTCTACAAAGGATGTAACAAAATGGATTTCATTAGAAGAATATATAAATCGTATGCCAAAGGAACAGTCGGCCATATATTATTTATCTGGAGATGATCAATATTCTGTTCTCAATAGTCCCCACTTAGAGGGTTTTAGAGCTAGGGATATAGAAGTTTTACTTATGACGGATCCGGTAGACCAGTTTTGGCTTCCCTCTGTCGGGGAGTGGATGGACAAGCCTTTTAAATCTGTAACCCAGGGTGGGTTGGATTTGGAGGCCTTATCTACGGAAGAAGATAATGAGTCTTCCAAAGAAGATAATATTGATGATGGAACTGCAAAATTGATAGCAGTTATAAAAATAAATCTTGGAGATTCAGTTAAGGATGTAAGAATATCTGAAAGATTAACTGATAGCCCTGTATGTTTAGTTGCTGATGAGGGTGATGTTGATATTCATCTTCAGAGATTACTCCAGGCACATAAACAGGATCTTCCAGAGCAACAGAGAGTGCTTGAAATAAATGTTAAGCACGAGATGATCAAGTATCTTGTTGAGTTATTAGGAGAGGATAGCTCTTCGGGCATTTTAAGTGATGCGTCTCATCTGTTGCTTGACCAAGCAAAAATTTTAGAGGGTGGTGCTCCAAGTGATCCACCTGCATTCAGTCGCAGGCTTTCAGCCTTGGTTGCCCAGTCGTCGAATAAAAGAGGTAACAATAAAGAAAAAAACTAGATTTTAGCTTTTTCTGTTAATCTTTGTTTCCCGCAGGTATTTGGTTGGGCTACAATAATCATTATGCGAACTTTGTATCATATCTGGCTTTCACCGGCTTGCCGTATAACGCGGGTGGCATTAGCAGAAAAAAATCTGGAATATGAACTTATTTTGGAAAAAGTTTGGGAACGGCGTGAATCCTTCATAGCCATCAATCCAGCAGGTAATGTTCCTGTATTAAGTGAGCCCAATGGTGACGTGGTGTCAGAGTGTATGCCAATATGTGAATACTTAGAGGAGGTTTATAACGCACCGAGTTTATATGGACCAACTCCACTAATTCGATCTGAGGTTAGACGATTAACTTGCTGGTTTGTCTTAAAGTTCGAGGATGAGGTCACAAGGCATATTCATGGCGAGAAATTTGTAAAGCGTTTTTTAGAACGAGGTGAGCCTGATTCAGTAGCAATGCGGGCTGGTTTGTCTAATATTCGCACCCACCTTGATTATATAGCCTATTTAGTTGATAGACGTCGTTGGCTTGCAGGGGATGAATTTTCATTAGCAGATATCGCTGCCGCTTCTCAGTTAAGTGTTATAGATTATCTGGGTGATGTTCCCTGGGATTTATGCAAGGGTGCCAAAGAATGGTATGCCAGAGTTAAATCTCGTCCAAGTTTTCGTGGTATTTTAAGTGATTATATTGCAGGATTTCCTCCACCAAAAAACTATGCTGACCTCGACTTTTAAAATAAAAGCAACCTCTTCGGCGGACGCTGAAGGTGATAATACTTTGGAATCCATAGAAGCAGAAGCTCGTAGGCTCGGTTTTGACGCTTTTGGAGTTAGTTCCGTAGATATTCCTAGTCATAAGCGGGAGTCTCTCGACCAATTCATTCAAGAGGGAAGACACGGTGACATGGATTGGATGGAAAGAAGGAAAAAACAACGTGCATCCCCAAGTATCTTATGGCCAGATGTCCGTAGTATTATTGTGCTTGGGATGAGCTATGCTCCAAACGACGATCCCCTTGAGGGCTTAGAGTTTTATAATAGAGGGATAATCGCTTCGTATGCAAAAGGTAGAGATTACCATGATGTGATAAAAAAGAGGTTAAAATCTTTAGCAAGGTGGATAGTCGCTGAGTACTCTGTAGAGGTAAAAGTTTTTGTCGATACAGCCCCTGTGATGGAAAAACCTCTTGCAGAGAGAGCGGGAATCGGCTGGCAAGGGCGACATACTAATTTAGTTTCTCGTGAGTTTGGTTCGTGGTTATTTCTAGGAGAAATTTTTACTACTTTAGTCCTCCCCCCCAGTAAGCCAATAGAAGATAGTTGCGGGCGTTGTGTGAGTTGCGTTGATTCGTGTCCAACAGGAGCCATTGAAAAGTCGGGAAAAATAGATGCACGGAAGTGTATATCTTATTTAACTATAGAGCACAAAGGTCATATATCCAGTAAATATAGAGTAGCAATGGCAAATAGGATTTATGGGTGTGATGATTGTTTAGCCGTTTGTCCTTGGAACAAGTTTTCCGGTATAACTACTGAAGATGCATTTATTCCAAGGCCAGAAACATTACTTCCATGTATTTCCGATCTATTGAAATATGATGATAAGTCTTTTCGAAAAACTTTTTCTGGAAGTCCAATAAAAAGAATTGGTAGAAACCGTTTTATAAGAAATGTACTTATTGCAGCTGGAAACAGCGGAGATAACGATCTAATTGACCTAGTTACTGACCTTTTAAGGGATGATTCATCATTGGTTAGGGCAATGTCTGTTTGGGCTTTAGGACGACTTGATTTAGATAAAGCTATAAAGATACGGGCAAAAATGCTGCCAAATGAAAAAGATTCCCAGGTTATCGAAGAATGGGTATCTCTTGAACAAGAAAAAATATAAATTCGATCATTTAATAATAGAATAGATTAATAGTTTGTTTATTGGAGTTTAATACTGTGTCGAAAAATCTTTTCTGTTTTGGATTTGGTTATTCAGCTAATGCACTATCAACTATTTTAGATAGTGATCAATGGAATGTACAAGGAACTAAAAGAATTCCAGGAAGTATAGATAATACTACTATTACAAAAATTTTGCCTTTTAGCTCTGATCAAACACTAAAGAATGCAAGTTCAATATTATCTTCCGTAACTCATATTTTAGTCTCAATTCCGCCGGGAATTAATGGTGATCCTGTTTTATTTGCACACGTGAAAGATATTATTTCTGCACCTTGTGTTGAATGGATAGGCTATTTGTCTACGACAGGAGTATATGGAAATACAGAAGGGAAAATTGTCAATGAAGAGTCAGAATGTAATCCAACAAACGAGAGAGGCCGCAGGAGGGTTATTGCAGAGAATGATTGGTTAAAATTATTTCACAACTATAACTTACCTGTACAAATTTTTCGACTAGCGGGAATATACGGTCCGGATAGGTCTGCAATTGAAAGTATAAAAAACAAAAAAGCTCGCAGAATTAATATGCCTGGTCACGCATTCTCAAGAATTCATGTTGAAGATATAGCGCAGATTCTATTAGCTTCAATAAATAATCCACACCCAGGTCGTGTTTACAATGTTTGTGATAATGAAGCTGCACCTGGTGCTGATGTTGTAGAGTACGCATGTAAGTTGATGGGTGTCAAAGTTCCGCCATTAATTTCACTAAGTGAAGCTCAGTTATCACCTATGGCAAAAAGTTTCTATAAAGATAATAGGCGTATAGATAATAAACGTATTCGTGAAGAATTATCAGTAGATCTGTTGTACCCAAGCTATCGTGAGGGGCTTAGCGCAATACTAGATAGATAGTTTAGTGAAAGGCAACCCAACAGTATGTAATGTTACTAAGTGTTAAATATAAATATCTTAATATTTGAAAGATAATAGTTTCAGAGCAAAATTAAAGACTCAGGGGGGGGTATAAGTGGCTGACTTTATTGATTTTTGTTCTAATGAAGAAAAAATAAAAGTTGCTATAGTTGGCTCTGGTCCGGCGGGTTTTTATACTGCTGATAATATTTTGAAGTCGACTGAAAATTGTGAGATTGACATTTTTGAACAGTTTCCATGTCCTTTTGGCCTTATACGTTTTGGTGTTGCTCCAGACCATGAAAAAACTCGTGGAGTTTGGAGGGCATTCAGTAAGACGGCACAAAACAAAGCTGTTCAATACTTTGGAAATATTCAAGTTGGGACAGATATTTCAATTGATGAGTTACTTAAGAATTACGATGCTGCGGTAATAGCTATTGGGGCAGGTAAGGATAGACCTCTTACTTTAGCTGGCTCAAATCTTCCAGGAGTTTTTGGTTCAGCAAGTTTCGTAAACTGGTACAACTCACACCCAGAATCAGCAAATCTAAATCCTAATCTCAATACAGATTCTGTAGTAATTATCGGTGCTGGAAATGTAGCTATTGATGTTGCAAGAGTTTTACTTAAAACGCCATCTGAAATGTCTAATACAGATCTTGCAACGCATGCATCTAAAGTGATTCACTCAGCTCCTATCCAGGATATTTATTTAGTTGCTAGACGGAGTGCTGCTGAGGCCAAATTTACTAATGTAGAGCTTCGTGAAATGGGTCAATTAGAACAGGCTGAACCTCGTGTTGATGCTGGTTCATTACCTGATATTGTTGAGGCTGAAATGAGTGATCGGGATCGTAGAATAAGAGAAAAAAATATTGAAACACTTCGAGATTTTTCAAGGAGAAGCCCTGGGGAGAAACCTAAAAGGTTACACTTTATTTTTTGTGCACAACCTTTAGAAATTATAGGGAATAATAAAGTTGAAAGAGTTATATTTGAGCATACAAAAATAGAAAATGGAAAAGCAACTGGGACTGGAAAAAAATTTGATATTGAGTGTGGTGCAGTAATAGCAGCTACAGGTTATAGGTCTGAACCTTTACCTGGAGCCCCTTTTGACGATGAAAGAGGGGTCATTCCAAATGACTCGGGAAGAGTCGCCACAGGTCTTTATGTTGCAGGGTGGGTCAAGCGGGGCCCATCTGGAGTAATTGGAACAAACAAGATAGATGCACGTGAGACAGTTGATTTGATGTTAAAGGATATCGGGGTAGGTAAGAATAAACCAGGACGGGCAGCTATTAATTTATTGCTCTCCGAACGCGGTTGCAGAGCTGTAAATTATAGCGCATGGAATAAAATCCAACAGGCCGAAGAAGATGCAGCTGTTGGTGATGCCCCTCGCGCAAAATTTGTGAACGTAGAAGATATGATGAGTATATTAGATAATAACTCTATACCAGACTCTGATGTTTAGGTAATTCTACTCTAACAGAGTCTATAACGATTCCTAGTAACTCAGCATTTAATTTTTATCCTATAGAGCTTAGCCCAGGAAAGATTTCAATTAAAAAGAATCCTAATGTCGCTAAGTATCCTGTAACCATAGCTATACCCATGATTACCATTATACACCCTGCAAAGAATTGAAATGGTTTACTTAATTTTTTTAATATTTGTATCCTCTGCATAAAAAATCCTGTAAAACCAGCGGCTATTAGGAAAGGAATACCGAGGCCAAGCGAATACATAGCTAGTAATATACTTCCTGATGCAACAGTACCAGATGTGGCGCTTAGGGTAAGTATACTCCCTAATATTGGGCCTATACACGGAGTCCACCCGAAGGCAAAAGCCATCCCAAGGAGGATAGCGCTGAGAGGATGTCCACCTCTAATTCTACTAATAAATCGAAACTCCTTCGAAAGAAATGAGATTTTCAGAAAGCCAGTCATATAAAGGCCAAACACTATAATTATGGCACCTGAAGTGTATTCAAACTCTGTCTTATACTTCAGGAGAAAATCTCCAACTGCACTGGCACTAGCCCCCAGTCCAACAAAGACTAATGTAAAACCAATTACGAACGATGCACTAAGGCTTAAAGCTGCAAGACGTTTTCGAGAAGAGTTGGCGTTCTTTGTAAGGTCTTCTAATGTGCCTCCGGCTACATAGGCTACATAACCAGGAACTAAAGGCAGGACGCAAGGTGACAAAAAGGAGACAATTCCTCCAGCAAATGCACTAATTATAGATATAGTTGTCAGGCCGTCCATATAGCTCTACTTTTCAACATTACGTATTAAAAAGTTACTACAAGATACTCTGTTAATTAATTAGGTCATGAAATAGTTTAATAACATCTGGCTTTGACCAGTCACGATCACCAATCACTCTTGCAATTTCTTTATTTTTTGGGCCAACAAGTATCGTTGTTGGTATCCCATTAATTCTTAACTGGCGAGATGCTGACATATCATCATCTCTAAATAATGTAAGGTTATTAATATTTGAATTTTCATAAAATTCTATAATTTTTTTACTACTACCTACATCTATAGAAATTGTAATCACTTTAAATTTATCATGCTCTAAAGCGCCTTGTAGTATGTCTAGAGTAGGTAGTTCTGATCTACACGGGGCACACCAGGTGGCCCAAAAATGAAGCGCCAAAATTGGCTCTTCGAAGTCTTTTAGTGTAAATTTTTCACCTTTAATATCCTGAAAATATATATTTTTTAAATCTAATGATTCTGTGGGTATTGATAAATCAAGGATTGCCAACCCTGGGGAGGCACTCTTGAGGTCAATTAATTTTTCCCTAAGCTCTGTCGTTGAAGCAGGTGTGGCCAAGCTGATGATAACAAAGACACAAAAACTATAAATACAGACCCTTAAAATTTTAATATTCCTAATCATTTTGAATCTTCAATGATATAGCATATTTCGTCAATTATTGACATTAAGCGCTCCAGATCTCTTTCTGAACTAAGTCGGTGATCGCCATTTTTTATTAATGATGTTACCACATCATTGGATTGTAAGCACTCTGTAATTCTGAGTGCAGTTTGCCACGGTACATCATTATCATTCATACCATGTAAAAGTCTCACAGGCCCTGAAAATGAAATTTTATTTTTTAGCAAAAGTTGTTTTCGTCCGTCTTCTATTAAATCATATGTAATGGGATAACCCTCATCACCATAATTTGAAGGAACTATTATCTGACCATCAGTTATTATTTTTTCTTTTATATCCTGGGGAAAATTCATCCATATTAGTTCTTCTGTGAAATCTGGTGCCGCAGCGATGCCAACCAGACCACGGACTCTTTCTGGCCGGTTAACTGATGCTAATAGCATCTGCCAACCGCCCATACTTGATCCCACAAGCACAACAGGTCCAGTCACTATTTTATCAATAATAAATAATGTATCTTTTTGCCACTTACTGATATTGCCATCAGTAAATTCTCCACTTGATTGTCCATGCCCACTATAATCAAAGCGTATGAAAGATCTTCCTAGGGCATCGCAATGTTTTTCAATAGCTAAGGCCTTTGTGCCAGTCATATCTGACATTAGGCCTCCAAGAAATATGACTGTTGGACTCTTTCCTTTTAGATGGTGATAGGCGATAGTTTCAGAATCATTAATATAGAGTCTATCGGGTTCTATTAATTCATATGATTTTGTATTGCTCATTTATATAACCATACTGTCTACTAGGGTTTTTTAGGATATTCACAGATTATAATTTACATTAAACGTTAAATTTCAGAAATAAAGTTTTAACAGGAATTTTTAGGTGAAACTATGCCAGTTGTTCTACAAGTGGTACCAAGATTAAACTCAAGTGGTGGTACAGAGCGTGGTACTATTGATATAGCAAACGCTTTGTCAGATGCTGGATGGGGGTCAGTGGTCGTTTCAGAGGGGGGGCCGCTAATCACCCAACTGAAAAGAGCTAAAGTTCAGCATATAACAATGCCTGTAGCCAGTAAAAACCCGTTAGTTATTGCCGCCAATGTTCCTAGGCTAGTGAAAATTGCTAGAGAAGTTCAAGCCGATATAATTCATGCACGTTCAAGGGCGCCTGCTTGGAGTGCTTGCTTCGCAGCAAAGAAATCAGGTGTTCACTTCGTTACTACAGTACAGGGAATTTATGGAACTAAAACAAAAATGAAAAGATTCTATAATTCAATAATAACAAAAGGTGAGGTTGTTATAGCAAATTCTCAATTTACTGCCCAGCACATCAAGAGCGTATATGGAACTTCTCCTGAGCGTATAAGTGTTATTCCTAGAGGTGTTGATTTAGATATATTTAGTCCTGGTGCAGTCACTGGTGCTCGTATTGTAAATTTAGCAGAGCGGTGGCGTATTCCTGATGGGGTTCCGGTGATTATGCTGCCTGGTCGCCTTACAAGGTGGAAGGGTCATGAAATATTAATAGACGCTATAGCCTATTTAGGAAAAAAAGACTTATGTTGTATCTTCGTAGGAGAGGGAAGTACGAATAGTAGTTATTCGCGGGATTTACAAAGTTATATAACACACCAGGGTTTGGGTTCAGTAGTTCGGATGGTAGGTCCATGCTCAGATATGCCCGCAGCATACATGTTAGCAGACGTTGTAGTATCCGCGTCATCACGTCCAGAAGCATTTGGGCGTGTGCTAATGGAAGCTGAGGCAATGGGTAGGCCAGTAGTAGGCTCAAATCATGGCGGTACTCAGGAAACTGTTTTAGATGGTGAGACGGGGTGGCTTTTTGATCCTGGTGACTATAGGGCATTGGCGAATTCTTTAAATCAGGCACTTTCAATTTCAGAATCAGCCAGAGATTTATTATCTGTCAGAGCAATACAACATGTAAGTGAAAATTTTAGTCTAATAAAAATGTGCAATTCTACTTTATCTGTTTATGAAAAAGTTCTGGAAGCATGAGGGAAGTTGAGATGTATATTTCTATAGATACATTACAGGAATGTAAGCGTGTCTGATAATTTAGGCATGGGCCCAATTTTAGTAATTAAACATGGAGCGCTAGGTGACTTTATTTTATCTACGGGCCCTTTCAAGACTATTAGAATGCACCACACTGAACAAAAAATAGTTTTGTTAACTACTTTAGATTTTGCCAATCTTGGGAAAATGTGCGGTTGGTTTGATAGTATATTAATTGATTCGCGCCCAAAGCCCTGGAATATAAGTGGGCTAATTAAATTGCGAAGTAATTTATTAAAGGATAATTATAGTAGGGTTTATGATCTCCAGACATCAAAGCGCTCAAGTAGTTATTTTAGTCTTTTTAAAAATCCCAAGCCAGAATGGTCGGGGATTGTAAGAGCAGCTTCACATCCTCATATCAATCCCAATAGAGATAAAATGCATACAATTGAAAGGCAAGCGGAACAACTTAAGTTAGTTGGTATAACACAGGTCTTTGCACCGGATATTTCTTGGTTAGAGCCATTGAAGAAAAAGTTTGAGATACCATCAAAGTTTTTTCTTCTAGTTTCAGGTGGATCTGTTCATAGAAAGGAAAAGCGTTGGCCTCCAGAGAAATACGCAGAATTTGCTAATATACTGTTGGGTGAGGGTATTACTCCAGTGCTTATAGGCTCACAATCTGAATATAATATTACGAAACTGATTTCATCTGCTTGCCCAGACGCTTTGAATCTTTGTGGCAAGACAGAAATTGCTGATATCGCATCACTGGCTCGTAATGCTATTGGTGCAGTTGGCAACGATACTGGTCCTATGCACATAATTGCTTCTTCTGGATGTCCCTCTTTAGTGTTGTTTTCTAAGGACTCTGATCCATCTATTACCCTTCCAAGAGGACCTAAAGTCAAATTTTTAAAAGAAGATAACCTTAAATTCCTAGAGGTATGTAAGGTTAGGCGTGAAATACTATTGAGATAAAGCTTCAAAATATGACATTATGTTCGCTTGACTTGATGTTAATGCGAGCTAGAGTGCGCCACGTTTTTTGAAAAACTCTAAACATATAATAGTTAGAGGGGTTTAAGCCTTCATGCCAACATTTAAGCTTCCCGATGGTTCTTCGCGCCATTATGAAACTGGGATAACCGGTGCAGATATAGCATCTGATATTGGTCCTGGGCTGGCAAAGTCAGCACTTCTTATAGAGGTTGATGGTACGCTGCGTGATCTATCAATCACTATAGAGCACGATGCTGAGATTAGATTAATTACCGCTAAAGATGAAGAGGCACTATACGTTATAAGGCATGACGCCGCACATATCTTGGCAGAGGCAGTCAAGGAGTTATGGCCAGAGACTCAAGTAACAATAGGACCGCCAATAGAAAATGGTTTTTATTATGATTTTGCACGGGAAGTACCTTTTAGCATCGAGGATCTGGAAGAAATTGAAAAACGTATGTTAGAAATCGTTAAAAGAGATGAGGTGATATCAAGAGAAATTTGGGATCGAGGGGAGGCTATAGAATTCTTCAGAAATATTGGAGAGCACTATAAAGCGGAAATTATTGATTCTATTCCCGAGGGAGAGGAAATTACACTATATAGACAAGGAAGTTTTGTGGACCTATGCCGAGGTCCACATTTATCGTCAACTGGAAAGATTGGTGCATTTAAACTTATGAAGGTTGCGGGGGCGTACTGGAGGGGTGATTCCAAAAATGAAATGCTTCAGAGAATCTATGGTACTGCTTGGTCTTCCAGTAAAGATCTTAAGGCATATATAAGTAGGCTCGAAGAGGCAGAAAAACGTGATCATAGAAAGTTGGGCAAAGAAATGGATTTGTTCCATTTCCAAGAAGATGCTCCAGGAGCTGTTTTTTGGCATCCCAAAGGTTGGAAATTATTCCAATCTCTAATTAGCTACATGAGAGCAAGGCAAGAGCTTGCTGGTTACGTAGAAATAAGTACACCGGAAATAATGGATAGATCAATGTGGGAAGCATCTGGGCATTGGGAAACATTCAGGGAGCATATGTTTACCTCAAGTACAGAAGACGAGAGATGCTTTGTAATTAAGCCAATGAATTGTCCGGGTGGAGTCCAGGTTTTTAGACATGATTTAAGGAGTTATAGAGAGCTTCCAATGCGTATATCAGAGTTTGGGAAAGTCCATAGATATGAGCCTTCCGGAGCTCTTCATGGTTTGCTTCGTGTAAGAGCTTTTACTCAGGATGATGCGCATATATTTTGCACGGAATATCAAGTAGAAGAAGAATGTCGAGAAGTTATTGAACTAGTTTTGAATATATATGCTGATTTTGGATTTAATGAAGTAGAGATAAAATTTGCAGATAGGCCTGAGGTAAGAATTGGATCAGATGATGTTTGGGATATTCTTGAGGCAGCTTTGAGGGGTGCCTTAGATAGTATGGGCCTTGATTATTCTGTTAATCCGGGCGAAGGTGCTTTTTATGGTCCTAAACTTGAATTTGTATTGAAGGATGCTATTGGTCGAGAATGGCAATGTGGTACTTTGCAGGTTGACTTAAATCTTCCAGAAAGATTAGACGCTAATTATATTGGAGAGGATGGCCTCAAACATAGGCCTGTTATGCTTCATAGAGCCCTTTTTGGTTCATTAGAGCGCTTCACAGGGATTTTAATTGAACATTATGGGGGAAAATTGCCACTTTGGTTAGCGCCATTACAAATCATAGTTGCAACAATAACAAATGAGAGTGATGTATATGCTCTTGAGGTCTTAGACGTATTAAGAAAATCAGGACTTCGGGCAGAGGTGGATTTAAGAAATGAAAAGATTGGATATAAAGTCAGAGAGCATAGTATGGCTAAAATTCCTTATATTTTAGCAGTAGGTAAACGTGAGTCGGAGAATCAGACTGTTGCGATCAGGAGATTCGGGACTAAGGAGCAAGAATTTGTTGCACTTGATGAAGCTCTAGATAGGCTTCAAAAGGAGGCATCTGGACCACTTGCTGGACAGAAAAGGATTTAAACGGCAGGATTAGAATATTATAGGCTCAGCTTAGCCATAATTTAAACAGTTTAACTTTTTAGGAGGGTTTGAAGAATAAACAGAGATACTACATTAGCGCCGCCGTCACGCGAGGGTCCTCGCGTCAACGAAGGCATAGAAGTTGATAAGGTCCGTCTTATTGATAACGCTGGAGGGCAGTTAGGTCTGGTTGCTGTGGAACGTGCTCTTCAACTTGCTGAGGAAGCCGGGCTTGATTTAGTTGAAATTTCCCCTCATGCAGATCCACCTGTTTGCAAGATTCTTGATTATGGAAAATATAAATATCAAGCTCAAAAAAAAGCAGCTCTAGCTAGAAAGAACCAAAAAGTCATCGATGTTAAGGAAATGAAATTTCGTCCTGGAATTAACGAGGCGGATTATCAGGTAAAGCTTCGGAGTATCAGAAGATTTCTTGAAGATGGTGATAAAGTAAAGATAACTATGCGGTTCCGTGGTAGAGAGATGGTTCATCAAGATTTGGGAGCTCAAGTTTTAGTAAGAGTCCAGACTGATCTGGAAGAAGTAGGAAAAGTTGAGCTTATGCCTAAGACCGAAGGTCGCCAAATGATTATGGTGATAAGTCCACGATAAAGCTGACATATTTATTAGATAGGGCCTAACAGCTCTTGCAATTAGGCCATCAACCGAGTAGAAACTGCTCAAAGTATTGGTGACGAGGCTATAGGCATGCCCAATCACCCGATTTCTTGAAACTAAAATGAAAGATTTAAAATGCCTAAGATGAAAACAAAAAGCAGTGCTAAAAAACGTTTTGCGCTGACAGGAACTGGAAGAATTCGTCGAAGACACGCGAATCACCGCCACAACCTATCTAAACAGCCAAAAAAGCGTAAACGTAACCAGCTAGGCTCTTCTGTAATGCGTGATTGTGATGCACAGCTCGTCCGGGGCTGGATGCCTTATTTGTAGGAGAAATCACTATGGCTAGAGTGAAAAGAGGTACAACCGCGCATGCAAAACACAAGAAGGTTATTAAATTAGCCCGGGGCTATCGTGGCCGTGCCCGAACAAATTACAGAACTGCAATTCAAAGGGTCGAAAAAGGCATGGAATATGCCTATCGTGACCGGCGCCAGAGGAAGAGAAACTTCAGGGCATTATGGATTCAACGTATTAATGCCGCTGCGAGACAGCATGGTATGTCATATTCTCAGCTTATACACGGTCTTAGTGAAGCTGGTGTCCCTCTTGACAGGAAGGTGTTAGCAGATCTAGCTGTTCGAGAACCTGCAGCGTTTAAAGCAATTGTTGACCAGGCACATGCAGCGCTAAGCGAGAATGTTTAATTTGATCTAACCCGCATTTCGGGTGTGTTTGCCCTTAAGCGGATAACTTTCTCAGAGGAGCTCCCCGTTGCAGCATGAACTTAAAGTTTTGCGTGACGCTCTTATAATTCAAATAAAGGACTCTCCCAACCTTGAGAATCTTGAAGAATTACGCGTTGGTGCACTAGGTAAAAAGGGCAGCCTGACTGAGTTGATGAAGGGACTTGGAAAACTAGAAGAGTCAGAACGTAGAGATTCTGGTACAGCGCTAAATAACTTAAAAAATGAAATTACTTCATTAATTGAGGTCCGAAAAAAAGAGTTTGAGGCAGAGATTTTAAATCAACGTCTCAAAGAGGAGAAAGTGGATGTAACCCTACCCGCAAGGCCTTTTTTTAGGGGTAGTGTACACCCAATAGCTCAGGTAATTGATGAGATGATGGCAATTTTTGGGTCTATGGGGTTTGAGATCAGATCAGGGCCAGAAATCGAGGAAGATTTTTATAATTTCACAGCGCTTAATATTCCTCCAGAACATCCCGCACGGCAGATGCATGATACCTTTTATCTTCCTGATGGTGATGAGGGAGAGAGAAAACTTCTTCGTACACACACATCTCCTGTTCAGATTAGGACTATGATTGCAGAAAAACCTCCTCATAGGATTATAGCACCAGGCCGCACCTATAGAAGGGATTATGATATAACTCATACCCCTATGTTTCATCAAATTGAGGGCCTGGTGGTGGATAATAGTACTCACATGGGCCATCTAAAGGGCTGCTTAAAAGATTTTGTTAATGCATATTTTGAAGTAGAGGATCTTCAGGTACGCTTTAGACCAAGCTATTTTCCTTTTACTGAACCATCAGCCGAAATGGATATTGGATGCTCCAGAGAAAAAGGACAATTGATACTCGGTGGGGGTAAGGATTGGATGGAAATACTCGGATGCGGAATGGTTAATCCTTTAGTTTTAAAAGGAGTGGG
>DBHM01000018.1:10159-15017 GCA_002296185.1 Alphaproteobacteria bacterium UBA828 | reverse complement strand
TACGGCATACCAGATCTACGAGCCTTTTTTGATAGCGATATGCGATGGCTTAAGCATTATGGATTTATGCCCCTTGATGTCCCTTCTTTAATATCGGGGTTAAGTCGATGAGGTTCACTCTTTCTTGGCTTAAAGAGTATCTTGATACTGATGAGGATCTTAGTTTGATAGGTGAAAGGCTTACTTCTATTGGTTTAGAGGTTGAGTCTATAAAAGATCAGGGCTCTGAGCTTGCACCATTTATCGTTGCATATATAGAAGAAGCTATCCAGCATCCAAATGCAGACCGTTTGAAATTATGTAAAGTCAATACAGGTGAATCAATCATTCAGGTTGTATGTGGAGCTCCAAATGCTCGTGCGGGAATGAAGGGTGTTTTTGCGCATTCGGGACTTACTATTCCTGGCACTGGCTTAAGGTTAAAAAAGACAAAGATTCGAGGTGTTGAGAGCAATGGAATGCTTTGCTCTGAGTTAGAGATGGGGATATCCGCAGACCATGAAGGAATTATTGAGCTTCCAGATGATGCTCCTGTCGGTTTATCTTTCTCGGATTTTGCAAATAAAAAAGATGCAATAATTGATATTGCCATAACCCCAAATCGTGCTGATTGTCTTGGAGTATTGGGAATTGCAAAGGATCTAGCCGCATCGGGTATAGGCAAAATTAAACTGCCTGAAATAGAAAAGATTAATGGTAATTTTAAAAGTCCAATTAGTGTCGACCTGCAATGCCCCTCTTCTGAAGAAGCTATATGCTCATTGTTTCTTAGTCGTTATATAAAAGGAGTAAGGAATGTTGAGAGCCCTTCATGGTTGCAGGAACGCTTAGAGGCAATTGGTTTAAGGCCAATATCTGCAGTTGTTGATATAACCAATTATTTAACCTTTGACTGCAATAGGCCTGTTCACGCTTTTGATGCTGACCGAATAAAGGGCAATAACTTACAAGTAAAATTAGATTCTGGGGATACTTCTTTTAAAGCACTTAACGATAAGAGTTATATTTTAGATAATCAAATGACAGTTATTTCTGATTCTGAAGGCGTAGTAAGTTTGGCTGGGGTTATTGGTGGAGAGCGCACTGCTTGTACAGAAGAGACGGTTAATGTTTTTTTAGAAGTTGCTTTATTTGATCCAGTTCGCACAGCATCTACAGGACGCAAACTCGGTATTGATAGTGATGCTAGATATAGGTTTGAAAGGGGCGTTGATCCAGCTTTTGCAGAAAATGGTATGGAGCTGGCAACTAAGATGTTAATTGATTTGTGTGGGGGTGAGCCAAGTCACGTATCAGTAACTGGTTCAATTCCTATATGGCAGACAAAAATTAATTTTAATTCATCAAAAGTAAAAGAGTTGGGCGGAGTCTCAATACCAGAAAGTAAAATTAAAGAAATTTTAGAAGATCTAGGTTGTAAATATGAAGGAAGTGGAGAGACGGCTGTTGTGGTGCCCCCTTCTTGGAGAGGGGATATTGTTGGTGACGCTGATCTAGTTGAGGAAGTTCTTAGAATATACGGTTATGATAAAATCCCTGCAGTTTCAATAACAGAAACTAACCTTAAAAATAATACTATTCTTCCTATTAAAGACCGCAGAGCTGGTTGCATTCGTAGGTCTCTAGCTACAAGGGGGCTTATGGAGGCTGTAACTTACTCTTTTATGTCTGGTCAGTTAGCACATAGATTTACTTCTAAAGATGCATTAGTCCTGAGTAATCCTATTAGCTCTGAACTAGATACGATGCGACCATCACTATTGCCTAATTTGATTCATGCACTTTCACGAAATATTGATCGTGGTCATGGAGATATTGGTATTTTTGAGATAGGACCGCAATTTGAAGGGAATCTGCCAGAAGATCAGAGAGATATGGCTACAGGGGCGCGTGTGGGTTGCTTTGAGGGTAGAAACTGGCATGAAGAAATTAGACAGGTAGATATTTTTGATGCCAAGGCTGATATTTTAGTTGCTTTGGAGGCTGCTAATACGCCTGTTGATAAGCTTCAGATATATGATACGGCTCCAAAATGGTACCATCCTGGAAGATCAGGAGAGTTTAGGCTTGGTAAAACTGTTTTAGGATGGTTCGGTGAAATTCATCCAGAGATATTATCTATTTTAGACTTGAATTCTCCATGTGTTGGATTTGAGTGTTTTATAGATAAAATACCTGTCCCAAAATCAATAAGTAAAACTACTAGGCCTCCGTTAAATGCTTCTGATCTGCAACCAGTTGAAAGAGACTTTGCTTTTATTGTTGATGAGGATGTATTAGCTAATGATCTAATACGAACAGTATGGTCAGCAGAAAAGAAATTGATCTCAGGTGTAAGTATTTTTGATATTTATGTTGGCAAGGGAATAGAGACTGGGAAAAAATCTATTGCTATCGCGGTCCAACTCCAACCAACTGATACCACTCTAACAGATGAAGAGATTGACTCGGTTTCCAGCCAAATTGTTGATAAGGTAACGAAACAGGTTGGTGGTGTTCTAAGGAGTTAACTTGCTATGTCATATAGAATCCGTGATTTAAAGAGTAAATACTTAAGCTTTGATGTGCGGGCCAAATTTGTTATTTAGTCTCAATGTCAGATATTTCAAATATTAGAAACTTCTCAATTGTAGCCCATATTGATCATGGGAAATCTACTTTGGCAGATAGGCTAATCCAAGAATGTGGTGGACTGGATGATCGTGAGATGCGCGAACAGGTTCTCGATTCTATGGATCTTGAGCGTGAGCGTGGTATTACGATTAAGGCACAAACAGTTCGACTAAAATATAGATCAAAAAATGGTGATAACTATATTCTCAATCTATTAGATACCCCTGGTCATGTTGATTTTGCCTATGAAGTTAGTCGTTCACTTGCTGCATGTGAAGGGTCACTATTGGTAGTCGATGCAACTCAAGGAGTTGAAGCACAGACATTAGCTAATACATATTTGGCTATTGAGGCCGATCATGAGTTAATACCGGTTTTAAATAAGATTGACCTACCTTCAGCAGAACCTGATCGAATAATTAAGCAGATTGAAGACGTGATTGGTATTGATGGGAGTAATGCCCTGACAGTATCAGCAAAAACAGGTGAGGGAATAAAGGCCGTTCTGGAGGCACTTGTAAAACAATTACCCGCTCCAAGTGGCAATAAAAATTCTCCCTTGAAGGCTATGTTATTAGATAGTTGGTATGATCCATATTTAGGGGTAATTATTTTAGTTCGTATTATTGATGGTGAAATTAAAAAAGGCATGGTCGTTCGCATGATGGCTTCAGGCGTCAGGCACAATGTAGAAAGAGTAGGGGTATTCACTCCAAAAATAGAAGATGTTCAATCCTTAGGACCTGGAGAAATTGGTTATATAACTGCAAGTATTAAGGATGTCGCGGATTGTGAAGTAGGCGACACCATTACAGATGATAAGGCTCCCGTAGCAGAGGCGTTGCCTGGTTTTCAACCAACTCAGCCAGTTGTTTTTTGCGGATTATTTCCCACTGACAATGCTGACTATGACCGTTTAAGAGAAAGCCTTTCTAAGCTTAGGCTTAACGATTCCAGCTTCGTATATGATGCTGAATCATCCCCAGCTCTTGGATTTGGTTTTCGCTGCGGTTTCTTAGGACTTTTGCATTTAGAGATAGTGCAAGAGCGTTTAGAAAGAGAATTTAGTTTAGAACTTGTAGCGACAGCACCATCAGTCATTTATAAAATTACACTCACAACAGGTGAAGCTTTGGAGTTGCATAATCCTGCAGATATGCCTGATCCAACACGCATAAAAAGTGTTGAGGAGCCATGGATCAATGCAACTATTTTGGTTCCTGACGATTACCTTGGTCCAGTATTAGCCCTCTGTCAGGAGAAACGCGGTGAGCAGGTAGAGCTCACATATGCAGGGACCCGTGCAATGCTTGTTTACAGGCTACCTTTAAACGAAGTTGTTTTTGATTTTTACGATCGTCTAAAATCAGTCTCTCGCGGTTATGCAAGTTTTGATTATCAAATTGATAGTTATCTAGAAAGTGACCTCGTGAAACTATCTATTCTCATAAATGGAGAAAGTGTTGATGCATTATCAATGATTGTGCATCGGAGCCATGCTGAGGCAAGAGGGAGAGTATTATGCTTAAGATTAAAAAATTTAGTTCCTCGCCAATTATTTAAGATTGCAATACAGGCTGCAATAGGGGGTAAGGTTATAGCTCGGGAGACTGTGAGCGCACTACGGAAAGATGTTACAGCGAAATGCTATGGCGGTGATGTAAGTAGAAAGCGCAAGTTACTTGACAGACAAAAGAGAGGAAAGAAACGTATGAGGCAGATAGGAAATGTTGAGGTTCCTCAGGAGGCATTTTTAGCGGCTTTAAAGATGAGTGACGAATAATATAAGCTAGTGATTATTTTTTTTTCGAAAAATGACTCTAAGAATAAGTATTAAAAGCGATACCGTGAGCGGGATTGCCCAGCTGGGGGATTTTAACAGTGGTACTATTATGTTCCACCAAATCCATGGCGTTAGATGTTTTTCAATTATAGATTGAAACCCTACGAGACTATTACCATCGATTTTCGACCACAATTCACCCATAGAAATGATTCTATAAGTTTCTGAGGTTATGGCAGTGTAAGCTTCATATCCCCAAATACTGAGTGAAAAAATAAATAAAGTGCTGATAAACCAAGAAATAACTGCCATATCTAATTCTCTAGAACTACAAGTTATGTTATTTTTTTAAAGAATGAAATAAACATTTTTTTCGACTTTTGAAGTAGGTTACATACCTGCTATGTATTGGTTGATTAGGAGGGGTGGCCGAGTGGCTTAAGGCGCACGCTTGGAAAGCGT
>DBHM01000018.1:0-9847 GCA_002296185.1 Alphaproteobacteria bacterium UBA828 | reverse complement strand
CGCACGCTTGGAAAGCGTGTTTACTGAAAGGTAACCAGGGTTCGAATCCCTGTCCCTCCGCCAACAAATTGGTCTAATGTGGAGTTTATTGAAAAATGACTCGCAAAATACTCGATACAACGGGTCTAATGTGTCCTCTTCCAGTTTTAAAAGCTAGGAAAGAGCTGGGCAAATTACAAGATGGGTCAACTCTAGAGGTAAAGTCTACTGATCCTGCCTCAATAATGGATTTCGGGGTATTTTGTGAGGATTCTGGTCATGAACTTTTAGAGCAATATGAAGGGGATGGCATTCTTACATTTGTTATTAGGTGCAAAAAGAGCTAATTCTTTACTGTTGTAAAAGCACAAAATCCAAAGTTTTTTAGAATTTTCATTAAGTTTATGAAGACTGGTTTCTAAGAATTAAGCGTTTTTTCTAAATATTCAGTGTTAGTGGATAAAGTCATGAACTATGAACAGATAACCATATGCTTAATTTTAGGAATTGTCCTCGTACTCTTTATATGGGGAAAATGGCGTTATGATTTGGTGGCTTTTGGCGCTCTTATGGTAACTGTGTTGGTAGGTTTAGTTCCTGCAAACGAAGCTTTTCTAGGTTTTGGTCATCCTGCAGTAATTACCGTTGGCGCTGTGCTCATTATAAGCCGGGGCCTTTCTAGTTCTGGTTTACTTGATATATTAACAGGAAAAATAAGTTCTTTATCAGATCAGAATCCTGGTAAGCATATTGGCGTTCTTGGAGGGTTGGCGGGCGGATTATCAGCTTTTGTTAATAACGTTGGTGCTTTGGCTATGCTTATGCCAGTAGCTTTGAAATCTGCGAGGCAGGCGAGCTATTCTCCATCATTAATTCTCATGCCAATAGCGTTTGCATCAATTTTGGGAGGCTTGGTAACACTCATAGGTACGCCTCCTAACATAATTGTAGCCAGTTTTAGGCAGACTACCTCAGGCGAGGCTTTTGGAATGTTTGATTTCGCACCTGTTGGTGCACCAGTTGCATTGGCTGGTTTCGTATTTGTTACTTTTATTGGTTGGAGGTTAATACCTTCAAGGCGTCGTGGTGAAGACAACGCTGGAGATTTGTTTGATGTCTCAGCCTATATAACAGAGATTAGAGTTATGGAGGGATCTTCGCTTATAGGAAAGGGTATGAAAGGAATATCGGAGGCATTTGAAGCTAATAATGCAAAGCCACTAGCAATTATAAGAAGTGAAGATAGGCAACAAATAGCAACTTGGATTGGAAGGATTAGAGTTGGTGACATACTGATCGTTGAGGCTCCTGCGCAGGGTCTGGATAAACTTGTATCTAGCCTTGATGTCGAATTGGTTGGGACAGGAAGCGAGGCAGCAGACGATCTAAATTCTGGTGATTTGGCATTAATTGAAGCTGTTGTCAGTCCTGGGGGTATGATTGAAAATAGAACGGCAGATAGTCTTAATCTTAGTAATCGATTTGGTGTAAATTTTTTAGCTTTATCTAGAGAAGGATCTGCAACAAGAGCGCGGTTGGGAAAGGTGCGCCTTAAAGCTGGTGACGTATTATTATTGCATGGTTTGGAGTCTCAAATGTCATCTACTCTTTCACAGCTTGGTTGTTTACCCTTGGCGCATAGAGGGGTCCGTATTGCTTCACCAGAAAGGGCTTGGGCATCTATTGCTGCATTTGGGGCGGGGATAGTTGCGACTTCTACTGGATTGATTAGCGCGCCGATAGCTCTTGGTCTTGTGGCAGTTGCAATGCTTGCAATGCGATCTATATCTTTACGTGAAGCTTATGATGCAGTCAATTGGCCTGTAATTGTTTTACTTGGTTCAATGATACCTGTAGGAGGTGCATTGCAAACTTCAGGAACTACTGATTTGATATCAAGTGGTATTTTAGTAATTAGTTCCGATTTATCTCCAGTTATTGTCCTTATCTTAGTCCTACTAATTACTATGACTCTCTCAGATATAGTCAATAATGCAGCTACAGCTGTTATCATGGCGCCAATTTCAGTAAATCTTGCATACAATTTAGGTGTCAATCCCGACGCATTTCTGATGGCTGTTGCTATAGGCGCGAGTTGTGCATTTCTTACGCCTATAGGTCATCAAAACAATACTTTAGTTATGGGCCCGGGAGCATATCGATTTTTAGATTATTGGAAAATGGGGCTACCTCTTCAGTTAATTATACTTGCTGTCTCTATCCCATTAATTTTACTTGTTTGGCCCTTATGATCTTTTTATATTTTTAGATATAGCCCAAAGTTATAAAAGATATCTTTATAGTATATGATTAGTTTGAAGATGAGGGAGGATTACATGGAATTTGGTTTTGCTATACCCAATGGTGGCAATATGGCTAATAAAGATGATATTCTTGAAATATCTACTGCTGGGGAAAATGCAGGTTTCGATATTTTAGCGATTCCTGATCATGTGGTTATGCCAAGGACGGTTGCTCCTAACTATCCATACTCAGAGAGTGGTGATGCCACTTTCGCAACTATTGGTGAGGGAAATTTCCTCGAACCATTTGCTTTAATGTCTTTCGTAGCAGCTAAGACAACCAGCATAAAATTAATGACATCAGTTATAGTTGTTCCCTATAGGGAGCCCATGTTAACAGCCAAACTTGCATCATCTATCGATGAACTTTCCGGTGGGAGAGTTGTGCTGGGTTGTGGAGTTGGTTGGATGCCAGAAGAATTTTCTGCAGTAGGATCCCCTCCTTTCAACGAGCGTGGAAAGGTAACTGACGAGTATATAGATATTTTTAGGGAGTTATGGACAAAAGAGAATCCGAGCTTCGATGGTGTATACCGATCTTTTAGTGATCTGATGTTTGCCCCTAAACCTATCCAAAAACCCCACTTACCAATATGGATAGGGGGAGAATCACGCCCAGCTATGCGAAGAGTAGTGCGTCGAGGGGATGGTTGGTTCCCGTCGGATGCTAATCCAAAGAATCCTCTAAATACTCCTGCTCGTTTTAGAGACACGCGTGACAAGTTATATTCCATGGCGGAAGAAGAGGGAAGAGATCCAGAAACAATTCATCTAGCGTTTTGGGCAATAAGTAGTGCTGGTCAGGGTCCTGCTATTAAGCTTGATAGTGGTGAAAGAAAAGCTTTTACTGGCAGCGTAGAGGAAATTATTGAAGATATAGAGGCCTTTAAATCTTCAGGAATTAAATCACTTATTTTTAATTTTTTACAGGCAGATTGCTCTGCAACTCTAGAAAAGATAGATATGTTTGCGAGGGATATACTACCTAATGTTCGGTGATCAAAGAGTTAATTTTTAAAGATTGTTTTAATTTTTTAAATAGGATTAGAAAAATGAAGAATAGTGCTGATGTTGTTGGGTTACAGTCAGTATTTAAGGACTGGAGTGAATCACTAAATAACGGAAATCTTGAGAATTTTTTTTCATATTTTGATGAAGACTCAGAGACGCTTGATGAAGATTATCCATGGAGAATGAATAAAGCTGAATTTATAGATCATATAAACTTTCATGCTATGGGGGGGGGATCTGGAGTTTGGGAGTTTTTTGAATGGCTACCGCGTGAGGTTAATATAAAAGTGTGGGGAACTACCGGACACGTGAGTGGGTTTTCCACTTTTCGCGGTAAACCTAAGGACTCAGGTTTTAGGCAGAGATTCATGGGCTTCACAATAACATTTTTTCATGATGGTGAATCTTGGAAATTAGCAAGTTGGCATCAAAGTGTTCTATCCGGGCGAATAGACGGTGCATCTCCGGGTTAAAATTAGTTTCCGACAAAGTTCAATATACTAATACACTGAGGATGAGAAATGGTGGAAGCAAAATTGAAGTGGGGTATGGTATTTACAGGTGATAATTTAAGCCTCTCTGAGATCATAGATTACTCGAAAAAAGCGGAATCAGCTGGTGCTGATAGTTTGTGGTCAACAGAGCTCGGGAGAGATGCGTTTGTTCCTTTGTCAGCAATTGCTAATGCAACATCTGGTTTACGTCTAGGAACTGCAGTAGCAACATTTGCCCGTCCCCCAATGTATGCTGAAACAGCAGCTATGACTATGGCAGAAATTACTAACAATAATTTTACTCTAGGCCTGGGCACTGCTCCACCATTATGGAATGAGAATTGGCATGGGCTTACAGTTGATAGGCCCGTTTCTCGAATGCGTGAATACGTAGAATGTATTCGTGCGATGTGGACAGCTTCAGTCGAGAACCCTGTTTCTTATAGCGGTGATATTATTAAACTTAAGGACTATACAAGGTTTATTGATGCACCTTATCCATCCATACCTATTTATTTAGCCGCAGTTCGTAAAAATATGTTGAAGCTATCTGGTGAGATAGCTGACGGAGTTATTGCAAACCTACTAAATACAACAGAATATTTTGAGAATCTTGTATTACCAAATGTTAAACTTGGATTAGAAAAGTCTGGTCGTAGTTTAAGCGAGTTCGAAATAGCAACTTTGAAGGTGTGCTCTGTAAACAAAGATCGTAAAAAAGCACGAGATCTAGCCAAGCATTCTATAGCTTTTTACTCTACTCTACCATATTTTGACGTGGTTCTTGATCCAGCAGGATTTACTAAAGAAAAAAATATTTTACGACGCTTATTTTTAGAAAATGATGTTCAGGGGATGCTGAGCTCAGTGACAGATGAGATGGTTGATAAGCTTGCTCTTTCAGGAACCCCCGAAGAAGTAATAATCCAGGCTAAAAAATTTGAGGGGTTAATTGATACACTAATATTATATTGCCCCACGTTTGCGGTTAGTCCAGAAGACTCAAGAGATAATCATCTAGCTATTATAGATGCATTTAAAGGATGGCACTGACGATAACTTACAGTGATTTTTTATTAATAATTGAAAACATATAAACTAAATAGCAGATTTCTTACCAAGTAAAGCTTGACGAAATCGATCTTTAAGATATGCCCCATCACGTGGAGGTAGCACTGGTGTTGGATTATTATTTGAGATTTTTATTACACAAAACATAGGACCATTTTGTGAGTGCGTTTTTATATCAAAAGACTCAAGGGATTCTTGATTTTCAATTACAGATACGTTACGAAAACCAACAGCCTCAGCAACTTTTACAAGATCCGTGCCCTTTGCTGTATGTGTTTTCTGCATTCCAGTTTCACCAAAATGTTCATTATCAAAAACAATAATGCTTAAGTTTTCGGGGTCAGCTGCTGCGATGGTTGCAAGACTTCCAAGCCCCATGAGCATTTCTCCATCTCCGGTCACAACTAGCACTTTTTTGTCTGGTTGAGCTATAGCTAAGCCAAGACCTACCATAGATGCGCCACCCATTCCTCCCCACATCGGGAAATTCAAATCATCATCCCCCGCTGACGTTATATCCCAGCAAGTTCCACCAAGGCCAGTTATTACTAGTATATCTTTTCGCCCTTTTAATAATTTTTGGGCTACTTTACGACGATCTAATTTATTTTTTTCTTTTATCATTTCATATCTGTCAAGAAATTTTTAGTACCTATCAGTTTCTGCGATAACGTCACGGCCACAGCTTGCTGTGAATTAAAAGCAAACTCAGCTGCTGCGGATATAGTTGTTTCAACATTTATACTATCTTCAACATTAAATACTCGTGCACCAATTTTTTCTAGGACGGGTCTGCATGCCTCTCCCATTGGATTTTGCCATGGATTAAATTCGCCCCATTCTCCTCTCATTGTTACTAGCATGAGCATAGGATATCTACATGTCTTTGCTAGGCTTAGCATATTAATTATATTTCCAACGCCACTTGATTGCATTAGGAGAAGTCCCTTCTTACCCCCTAGCCAAGTCCCAAGTAACATCGCCACTCCCTCCTCTTCAGTGGTTAGGGTAACGCAATCAATATCAGTATCAGATTCGCATAGAGTAATTAATTTCGAGTGTCCAGCATCTGGAACATAACATACCTGCGAAAAATTTTTAGACTTGATAGTATTATAAATAGTATTTGGCCACTGAGGAATCTCAGATTTAATATTTTTATCATCAGACATTTTAATTAATATCCTTTTGTGGACTTTTAGCTTTTCTCTATACGTATAACATCGCCATTTCTTATTTCTCCTGTTTGTAATACAAATGCATATACGCCGACGCAGGGTAAAACCTCATCATCAAGCAAGGGGACAGGTTGGCTATTATGTTCAACAATAGTTCGTAAAATCTTAGGGTCCTTAGAGATGCCCCCTTTCTGGGCTAGGGTGGGGATAGCACATCGGGGTGTTGGGTCAGATATCTTTAGCCTTACCTCTTCTCCGATACACAAAACATTATCAACCCATGAATTTTCAATAAATCCGTTTTTATTGACAGAAGTATCAATTATTAAATTTGGACGAAATCGTAATGCATTATACGAGCGATCAGGGTCGATTTCATGTAATTTATTCAAGGACGAAGTTGTAACTATATGTAAAGCCGCATAATCAGAGAAACGTCCTTCCATCATTATATCTCCAATATCTAATATCGTTTCTTCTTTCTCAAGAGGATCTAGTCGCTGCAAACTAATTTCTGAGGGTCGATTTTTGGTAATTTCAACCTCTCTTCCCAAACGCTCAGATAATTTTTTATTAAGAGTTCTGTTGTCGCTACTAATTTTAGTACCATCTGGCCAGTATATTGTAACCGACGGAAGCTCTTCGTTTTCTTGGGGTTCTTTTGTAAATTTGGCACCAAGTTCTAATAAATTCCCCCATAGATTTGGCATCTTAGCACTAACTATTTTACCGTTAGATTGGTCAATCAGTGCATATCCACGGTCACCTAAAATACCTCCTTCTATTACTTTTGCAGATTCTATATTTTCGCCGCCCATCGACTTTACCGCATATCTCCATATATCTTTAATTGTACCTGTATTTTCTATTTTTTCGGACATAGGAATCTCCTAAACATGCAGAATGAGAATTAGATGTTTGGGATATATTATATCCCATTAATAATTTGTAAGGAACAATTTATGCCATATGAGGTATATTATGATATTAAATTTACTAGTTATAAATGCGTTAATTCTTTGATAAAAATGTAGCTTCAAGAGATCGATTTTGGAGAGCCCTTAGAGCGCCTAATTCAATATTACTGGGTGCTTTAGTGGTATTTATGTTATTTGCAAAACGTATTTCCCATCCAGTAGATTGAGAAATTTCTTCTCTAGAAACACCTGAGTGAATAGACGTCACAATAAGCTCAAAAGAATCTGGTTCTGGCTCCATTATGCATAAGTCTGTTATAATCTTGGTGGGGCCTTTAGTATCAATTCCCAATCTCTTTCTATGATTTTTACCTTCACCGTGTCCAAAGGATGTTATAAAGTCGACTTTTTCAACAAAACTTCTTTTGCTTTGTCGAATAATTACAAATATCTCACCACAGTGTGTGGCTATTTCAGGTGCTCCTCCTGCTCCAGGTAAACGTACTTTTGGTTCGGAGTAGTTACCAATTACTGTTGAGTTTATATTAGCGAATCGATCAATTTGTGCCCCACCCAGAAAACCTAAATTTATATGTCCGCCCTGTAGCCAAAATCTAAACATTTCGGGTACTGATTCATTCGTCAGTGCGCTCTCGCTTAGTTCTGGGTCACCAATAGATAGTGGTAAGATATCTGGCTTAGTATCAAGTGTTCCAGACTCATAAATTAAAACTATCTCTGGGGCATGGCTAAGTCTTGCAAGATTTGCCGCGGCACTAGGTAGTCCTATGCCTACAAAGCATATTTGCCCGTCTTTTAATTCCCGAGCTGCAGCTATCGTCATCATTTCATCTGGGGTATGATTTATTTTAGTCAATCAATTTCTCCGCAGTTTGAAGTTTACTTTTTTAGTATATTTATATCGACCCAAGATTTAAATTTTTCTCTATCCCGAGATATTTTATCCCAGTTAGTATAGAACTTATTATCGCGCCCATAATATCCATATGCATATGAAGGGTAAGCGCCATGGGGCACTTCCGCTACAAAATTTAAGGCCCATGAAGGTATAATAATTGAATTAGCTGTTGCTTCTAAATCTTCTACAATTTCTTCTACTGTTACTATAGAACAGGTTGCAGCAAGAACTGCTTCTTTTTGAACTCCAGTTATACCTTCTATAAGAACGTTACCTTTTTGATCAGATTTCTGTGCGTGTATTATGGTAACATCTGGGCGAATGGATGGAATGGCTACTAATTTTTGTTCAGAAAAAGGGCAAGTGATATATTTAATTTTATCATTGAGCTTTTCTAAATCTACACCTTTATAACCCTGGAAAATAGCAAGAGGTAATCCAGAGGCTCCGGCATCAAAAGCATTAGCCATTGCAGCGTGGCTATGTTCTTCGATTTCAAGAGGTTTTGGCCATCCATTTTCTAAGGCATCACGGAATCTATGTAAAGAGCCTACCCCAGGGTTGCCTGCCCAGCCGAATATTAATTTTTTTGCACAACCCATTCCGATCATTTGATCATAAATTATATCTGGTGTCATTCGAATCAATGTTAAGTCAAGCTTACCTTGTCTTATAATTTCATGGCCAGCGGCAAAAGGAATTAGGTGCGTAAAGCCCTCCAGAGCTATTGTTTGGCCGTCAATAACGGACTCGGAAATGGCTTCCTTTAAATCAGTGATCTTTGCCATGATATTTTTCTTCCTGATTAAAACTCGATAGCTAATAATATAATCTATTCATCAAAATAAACTAAAACTGCAGCATTACTGATAACAATTGAGTCATTACCGTCTTCATTAGGAATCTCTAATCCCCCGAGAACTGTCTTAATATGGATTTTTCCGTAAGGCAATTCTTTCGCAACTGCTTCTTTGTCAACTGAATCTGGTTGGGGCGTTCCAAGCATTACAGTGATTTTCATATCATGTGGCGATTTTTTTAATGCAGAAAAGAAATTTAAACTAGAATGTCTAATTGCATCAGAAACAGCGCGTTTTGCAGAATTAGTATAATCTTTCCCGTGTACATCTACCCCCATTCCCATTTCTGTAATGTATCTTTTTAGCGTCATCATTTTACTCCAATATTTATCTAAAATAACAATGGCGGAGGGAGAGGGATTCGAACCCTCGGTACGCACGCGCACAACGGTTTTCGAGACCGCCCCGTTCGACCACTCCGGCACCCCTCCTGGAATCCAAAAGGATATTGTTAAAGTAAGCATTATAGTCGGGCAAGTGATAGAACATAGAAAGAGAACTTCGAATATGGGAAAATATACTATCGATATAGATATTGTTATATATCTCTTGGCGTTGACAGTCGGGCTAAGGGAGGTATAGTGCGCGCCATTGTGGTGCATTAAAGCGCCCTGTTGTATTCAGAACTTTGAAATATATCTAACCCATTGTTTTTTATGGAAGATTTATTAGTTTGGACGGGATAAATGTTTGCTGTCATAAAAACAGGTGGTAAGCAATACCATGTTTCACCTGATGATGTGATTAAGGTGGATTATAAGTCGGATGCCAAGGCAGGTGAAACACTGGAATTGGCCGATGTATTGGCTATTGGTAATGGAGACGATATTACCATTGGTAAACCCACTCTGGATGGTGCGAGGGTTATAGCCTCTGTTCTCGAGCAGACACGGGGAAAAAAGGTAACTGTTTTTAAGAAAAAAAGGCGGAAAAACCACCGAAAAACACAAGGACATCGTCAAGATTTAACTGTTCTGAAGATTGAAGAGATTTTAAAAGCTGGACAAAAACCTTCTCCTAAGCGAAATAAAAATGTTTCAAAAGAGCCGTCTGGAGAATCTGTTGGCGTAGATAATGAAACTGCAAGAGTAGCTAAGAAAGAGCCAGCCAAGAAA
>DBHM01000028.1:29291-29809 GCA_002296185.1 Alphaproteobacteria bacterium UBA828 | reverse complement strand
TGGCTCGGGCTCAGGTGCTGGCTCAGATGCAGGTTCTTTAGAGGACTCTATCACTTCTGTTATTTTTTTCTCATCTTCCTGCATCATAGATATGTTAACCGCTGATACTTCTGGATCTGAAGAAGACTCAAAGAACTCTGGTAACCCCAAAACTGCAGCAATAACAATGCATACATGTAAAATTCCACTAAATATCCATCCACGCTTACCCATTATACTATATTAACGCCCCTTCGGCTTTTCAGTAATTAGCGCAACGTTAGCAAATCCAGCTCTATTTATTGCACTCATCACATGCATCACTCTTCCATAATTTATTTTACGATCACCACGAATGAAAATTCGTGTATCTTTTTTACGTTCAGTTATAGCTAAAAGCTTTGCCACGAGATCTTCTAAGTCAACTGCTGTTTCCTGAATGAAAATATTTCCATCGGCATCCACAGCCAAAGTCAAAGGCTCAACAGGCTCGCTAATTGAAGGAGCATTTGTTTTTGGTAAATCAACTTCAATACCTG
>DBHM01000028.1:28551-28946 GCA_002296185.1 Alphaproteobacteria bacterium UBA828 | reverse complement strand
TGGCGCAGTAACCATAAAAATAATCAACAGCACAAGCATAACATCGACGAAAGGGGTTACATTAATTTCACTTATTGGCGCACGTCTACGGCGCCCTTGACGTCTGTAGCGGCTCATTGCTGGGCCCTGTGATTGGATTCCCATTATTTTCCGCCCTCTTCTAACTGTCGTGATATTAAAGAACGAAATTCAGTCCCGAATACATCAAGTCGCCCAGCATAGTGATCTAAATCGTTACTAATTTTGTTGTAAGCAACTACAGCGGGTATTGCGGCAACAAGACCTAGAGCGGTAGCAAATAATGCTTCGGCGATTCCGGGAGCAACAACAGCTAGGGATGTATCTTGACTTGCAGCTATTGATGTAAAACTATTCATTATCCCCCATACAGTTCC
>DBHM01000028.1:0-28220 GCA_002296185.1 Alphaproteobacteria bacterium UBA828 | reverse complement strand
AATCCAATAAATGGAGCTGTAGATCCCACAGTAGCTAAGAATCCAAGAAAACGTTGTAAGTGACCAATCTCTTTATCAACTGCCACATTCATAGCGTGTGCTATTCTCTCCTGCAGGCCCTCCAAACGATTTTCTTCTAAAGACTTTGAGATATGTTGAGAAAATCTCCGCCACTCTGTCATAGCGGAAAGAAATACTTGGGCCATAGGATGAGACTCTGAGCTCTCAACCTCTTCAACAAGATCATCTAAAGATCCACCGGACCAAAATCTTTCCTCAAATGAATCTGCTAATCGAGCTAATCTTCTTAGGCGGACTAATTTATCAAAAATGATTGCCCAGGACCAAAAAGAACACCCCACTAGGCCAATCATTACTAACTTAACAATTATATCTGCTTGTAAAAATAACTCCCAGGGCGAAAGATGAGCAGAAACTGCGCCGGAACCAATTTGCTCCGCTAAAACACCAGGCTCCATTTATGCTGCTCCTTTTTTAATTTTAGATTGTTGTAAAAGAATTTTTAGTGCTGAAGGAAATCTTGATGGACTTCCCTCAGCATTAAGTAAAGCAAGACGGATATTACCACTAACTAGACAAACTTGATCACGCAATACATCCTGATTTATCTCCAAACTTGCCCCACGAAGCCTCACTATTTCTGATATTATACTTAGCTCATCATCCAGAACCGCAGGCTTAATATAATTGATTTTACATTCCTTAACTGCAAATCTCAGGCCATATTTTCTCATTAACTCACCATGAGTTAAACCAAGTTGGCGCAAAAGCTCGGTTCGCGCGCGCTCCATAAATTTAAGATAATTTGCGTAATAAACTATTCCCCCTGAGTCCGTATCTTCATAAAATACACGTACTATATATTTATGGAATAAATGCTGATCAGTCATTTTTGATACTCAACTTATCTGGAGCTAATTCTAGTTGATCTAAACTTTTTGAAGGGTTTAAGCCGAGGTGTTTAAATCCCTTTCCTGTCAACGCTCTTCCACGAGGCGTACGCTGCAAAAAACCCTGCTGAATTAAATATGGCTCGATAACCTCCTCAATAGCATCTCTCTCTTCTGATAAAGCTGCGGCTAGTGTCTCTACACCCACAGGACCTCCGTCATAATGACTTGCAATACAAGATAAGTAACGTCGATCCATCTGATCCAGACCCCTGTCGTCTACGTCTAGCCTAGACAATGCCTCGTCTGCATTAGTCGCATTGATTTTCGCTTCTCCAGCAACCAATACGAAATCACGTACCCTTCTCAACAAACGTCCGGCTACTCGGGGAGTTCCACGTGATCTTCGAGCAATCTCTCGAGCACCTTCTGGGTCAATGGATATACCCAACAATTTTGCACCGCGAACAACTATAATTTCTAATTCTTTTATATCGTAATAATCTAAGCGCAAAGGTATCCCAAACCTTTCTCTAAGCGGCGTTGTAATCAACCCAGAACGAGTAGTTGCTCCAACCAATGTAAAATATGGAAGATCTATGCGGACTGATCGTGCGGCTGGACCTTCGCCAATCACTAAATCAAGCTCACGATCTTCCATGGCAGGGTATAGTATTTCCTCAACAGCAGGATTTAAACGATGAATTTCATCAATAAACAAAACATCCCTGTCATTGAGATTAGTGAGTATTGCAGCTAAATCACCTGCTCGAGATATAACAGGACCTGAAGTTGCCCGAAAACCTACCCCTAATTCACGGGAAATAATTTGAGCCAAAGTAGTCTTGCCAAGTCCTGGGGGGCCATAGAGTAGAGTATGATCAAGAGGTTCATTCCGTTTAGATGCGGCTTGTATAAATACTTCTAGATTTGCACAAATGTCATGCTGGCCAATAAATTCATCAAGACCCTTTGGTCTTAGCGCGAAGTCTGAATGATCATCACCACTAACTGAAGTAGTTAATATCCGATCTTCATCAACGGTCATTAGACAGCTCCTTTAATCCCAACTTGACTAATAAACCAACTTCATGGCCTCTCTCTAACTTACCTGAAACTCTTGTGATGACTGCAAAAGATTCAGTTTGGCTATACCCTAAGTTAACTAGGGCAGAAACAGCATCTTTTACAGCTTTTGTATCAGTAGAAGGGCCAGACCCTTGGCCATCAATAGACTTAACATCTAAAATATCTTTTTCATGTACTATTAGGGCTTTATCTTTTAGCTCTGCAATAATCCTCTCAGCTAGTTTTGGGCCAACCCCCCCAACAGAAGTTAAAGCAGACCTATCACCCGCAGCTATAGCATTTGATAAATTTTCTGGCGGTAATGCTGAGAGAATTGTTAATGCTACTCTTGCTCCAACACCCTTTACAGTTTGCAAAAGTCTAAACCAATCTCGTTCAGATTGCCGCTCAAAACCATAAAGAACAAAAGAATCCTCTCTCACTACAGTCTCTATAAGAAGCGTTGTAACATTTCCAGGGTTTGGCAAACTTTCAATAGTACTAAGACCACACTGCACTAGGTATCCCACACCACTAATATCTAATATTAGCCAGCCATCCCCCTTAGAATCTATTGTTCCAGTTAGTTTAGCAAACATAATTATACCCGCTCATTTACTGAGATGTTTTTTTCAAACCATCTCTTTTCAGTCTGGGAATAGTGAGCATGACAAACAGCAATGGCCAAGGCATCAACGGCATCATTATTCTTTGGGTCACAACTAGGGAAAAGTTGTTTTACCATCAGCTCAACCTGCCCTTTAGTCGCATGACCAACTCCCACAACAGATTTCTTCACTCGGTTTGCAGAATACTCTGAAACAGGAATCCCAAATAAAGCAGGCGTTAACAATACAACACCACGCGCGCTTCCTAACTTAAGAGCTGACCTTGGATTCTTATTTACAAATGTCTCCTCAACCGCTGCCTCATCAGGGGAATGTGACTTTAGAATTGCTAAGAGACCATTATGAATCTGTAAAAGGCGCTCAGATAACGAGAGTGTAGAGTCAGAACATATGGCACCGCTTCCTTCGTGCTTCAATCTATTACCTTCGACAACAATAAGACCCCATCCTGTAGACTGTAATCCGGGGTCTAATCCGATTAAACGTCGTATTTTTTGCAAAAGACTATCCCAATCCCTAATTTGAAAGCTTTGACAAAATATCATCAGAAACATCAAAGTTAGCTGATACCTGTTGGACATCATCACAATCATCTAATGCAGATAATAATTTAAAAAGTGTATCAGCAGAGTTCTCATCTACATTTATAGTATTCTCAGCACGCCAACTCAAAGATGCGCTTTCAGGCATACCAAATGATTTCTCTAATACCTCTGCAACTACAGTAAGCTGGTCTGGCTCACAGACTATTTCGCATCCATCAATATCAAAATCACAATCAGTTGCACCTGCTTGAAGTGCGGCATCAAAAATTTCCTCTTCACCAGCAACATCAAGTGAATAACGAATCACCCCTACCCTGTTAAACATAAATGCAACACAGCCATTTTCCCCGAGGTTCCCAGCATGCTTACTAAATATTGACCGTATCTCTGCTGCTGTTCTATTACGATTGTCAGTTACCGCATCAACCAACACTGCAACACCACCAGGTCCATATCCTTCATAACGTATTTCTTCATATTTTTCGCTGTCATCTCCACCTACTATCTTTTTTATGGCCCTCTCAATGTTGTCATTTGGAACACTCTGAGCCCTCGCAGCAGCTATAGCAGAACGTAGCCTAGCATTATGTTCAGGGTCAGGTTGTCCCTGCCTAGCAGCTACTATCACCTCCCTAATCAACTTGGCAAAAAGCTTCGATCTCTTAGCATCCTGGCGACTCTTACGATGCTGAATATTTGCCCACTTAGAATGACCTGCCATTTGTTTGCCTTCATACGCTTCATATCGTGTCTAGATCTGCAATAGAATACCAGATACTGTGGTATACGAAAGCATTACAAGCTAAAATATACATTAAGAGCGATAATAATTTAATGTGGCAATAATACGGCGGCCCAGAGCAACAAGAAGAATAGTAAGCTAATTACTACGTTATATACCCTGCTTTACCGCATGAAACCTTAGTCTAGTATAATCTGCAAACCAGCGCCCACCAACCAACAACTCATCTGAAGCAATCATAGATGCTCTCTTGATTATTTTACCATGCAGACTTTCTGGAATATTAGTCAAGAATCTCCCAGCAAACATTTCATACCAATCCTCAGCACCCTTTGGACAATCATCAAGTGGTGTTACTCTTTGAAAGTGATCAATTGATAAAATATCAAAACCACCTTTCTCTAACAGCAAACTATATTCCTTAACTGAAGGGAAATACCATGGATTTACTACTAAATCCTTAGAAATACCAAATTCATTAAGTGTGTCATAAAGACTAGCAATCAATACCTTGACGTTATCCTCTCCACCCATCTCACCAACAAATCTTCCTCCCAGTTTAAGGTTATCAGCTACACTTGAAATTACCGGCATTGGGTTTTTTATCCAATGCAATGCTGCATTTGAAAAAACTGCATCTACTTTCCTTGAAAACTGCATATCTGAAGCATCAGTACAATCAAAATGTATTGTGGGATATTTCAGTCTGGCCAAACGAATCATCTCAAGGTCATTATCTACTCCTATAACTTCTGCCCCAGTCCGCGCAATTACAGCAGCCATCTCACCAGTGCCACAGCCGAGGTCAACTATACACTCACCTTGCTTTGGAGATAAATCATCAATCAAGTCTAGAGCCATCTTCTGAATGTAGCCAAAAGAACGATCATATAAACCAGCATCCCAGCTGCTTGATTCCGAAACCTTGTCTAAGTTCAACTTCACCATATAATTTATTTTTTGTTATTTATTATTATCAAAAATACTAAACAGGTATCGACTGATCTAAAATACCCCCCAAGCGAACAGGAGAAATGCTTTTAGCAAGACCTGTTAAATCGTTTGTTTCAATAAGAGCGCCACATATAGATGAATCTCCAGTAACTGGTTTTAATCTTTCTGTTGGCAACTTCCTTACAAATCTATTCATCGCTATGACTGGGTCCATTCCAATAACTGAGTCGTAAGGCCCACACATCCCGACGTCAGTCATATAAGCTGTACCACCAGGCAACACTATATTATCTGCAGTTGGAACATGGGTATGAGTGCCAAGCACGGCAGAAACTCGTGAGTCTGCAAATCGGGCTAAAGATTGTTTTTCGCTCGATGCTTCACCATGGAGATCCAGCACTATAGCCGCCAAACCCAAACCACCAGAATCTTTAACCCCCAGATTTCTGCCGGATAATATTTCCTCAAGCTTGGAAAAAGGATCATCTAAAGGATCCATAAACAGTCTACACATTAATTGTATAACTAAAATTTTTCTTCCATCTGACAGCTCATATACACCTGCCCCCTGGCCCGGTACATTAGATGGATAATTGGCCGGTCTTAAAATCCTTTTCTCTTCATCAATATAACCCCATGAGTCACGTTGGTCCCAAGCGTGATTTCCGAGTGTAATTACATCAACGCCTCCGTCATAAAGCGATTTACAGATCTCTCGAGTAATGCCATATCCACCTGCAGCGTTTTCACCATTAACTATAATAAAATCTGGGCGTAGCTTTTGTCTTAATTCTGGCAACCGGGACACCACTAATTCACGACCCGATCTCCCGACTATGTCACCTAAAAATAATATTTTCATGCACTCGACTTCTCTCTTAAAGACTTAATAGGCATTGCACCGCGCTCAGTAACTACCCAGTCCAGCTGCGCATCAAAAGAATTGTGAGGAACTTGCTCTACCTGCTGTTCGGTATAAGCTATCCCAACTGCTAAAATATCAGAAGATTCTTTTCTAAGAATATTAATAGTTCTATCATAATAACCCCCCCCGTAGCCCAAGCGGAAACCTTCTGAATCAAAAGCCAATAATGGGACAATCAAAATAGAGGGTACCAAAACACGAGAATCAGAATCTGGCTCTAGAATATCAAGGCAACCTGTAATTAAATTCATTCCAGGATACCATTCCCTGAAGCTCAGTGGCTTATTTTTTTCCTGCACTTTGGGCAAACAACACTGAAAAGCGGCCCTTGATAGCCTACCCATTAGCGGCATTACATCAAATTCATCACGTACTGGAAAATATCCGGAGACTATTGTACCTGGGGGAATTGGAATCGAAGAAAAAAAATGCTCAGCTGCCCTTATTGATGCTGTAGGGCCCGCCTCTCGGGCAGCTCGCTTACGCTTTGCTATGGCGTATTCTCTCAACCCATCTTTAGGATCAGTTACTTTGCTTAATAATGACAATGTCTACTCAATCTTTCCTAAGCAATTAAAAGACGACAGCCACATGATCCGCCATTCCTGGAATCCTTTAGGCCTGCTTAGCAGGTGGGTGCCGTTTAACGAGACCTAAGCCCCGACAGAGACAGCTCCCTAAAGGTTGTAATTTAAGGCCCTGGGAAACTGACAGTATGTCAAAACCAGCAGCCGCCGTCCTAAAATAAAACTAATTGGTATCAAGCGAGTCCGCAACACGTTCTACACACTCCGATAAATAATTTATTTTATCAGTAAAAATACCTTCCAACTCTTCAACAGCCTGAGATCGAGCTTTAGATTCAACATTCTTTATCTGACGTCGCAAATCATCTAATTCATCATAAGTCTCTGAAAGTTCGTCAGCAATCAATAATGCCAACATAACTAATAGACGGCCTTCGCTTACGGACCCCACCTGTTCTATAATTCCAGAAGACCTTTTATCTAAATACTCAGCTAACCTAGAAACATTATCCTCCTGGCCATCATCGCAGACTATCGGATATTCACGACCATTTATATTCACGGATATTTGTGCCATTATGATTCTCCAACAATATCTTGTATATTTTTAATTGTTGAATCTATTCTTCCCGCCACAGCTTCATTAACTACCTGCATAGCCGCGTATTTTTCCTGCGCTTCTCTTAGTGCCGGCCTTAGCTTATCATTTTCACGCCTCAATCCATCGCAGTCTACTATAAGAGACTCTCGTTCCCCTTCTGCTTTATTAAGGCTGTCCTGTAATTTAGAAATCTGGGCGGCCATATTAGAATCTTTACTTTTTAAAAGTTCCTCAAGGCGCCCGACAGCAGAATGCAAGCGTTTAATGGATTCGTCGAACTTGTCCATTTGTATATTTTTCAACCTCTTGAGCGCTATTTTACATTTATTACCTTATTATACACACTATGACTGACCCCAACAGCCGTCAACTAGCCGCTAAAAGGAAAAAGCACAGATGGAAGCAGTTGACGACCAAAGCTCCTAGCGGCATGGTGTTTCTGCATAATTCATTTTATTTAAATAAACCTCAACGAAATATAAAGACTAGTCCTAAAATGGCAGATCAAGATAATCCAGAATACAACAAGACCCGTAAACACAACCAAATGGCTAATGCCATACGTGCACTAAGTATGGATGCAGTTGAAAAAGCAAATTCCGGGCATCCTGGGATGCCCCTTGGAATGGCAGATGTAGCAACTGTACTTTTTTCTGAATTCTTAAAATTCGATTCCAGTTCTCCAACATGGCCTGATCGCGACCGTTTTGTTCTCTCAGCAGGTCATGGCTCTATGCTTTTATACAGTCTACTTTTTTTAACAGGATACAAATCTTTAGATATTGAAGACATTAAATCTTTTCGCCAACTTGGTAGTAAAACCGCAGGTCACCCCGAACATGGGGAAATTCCAGGCATTGAAGTTACTACCGGACCTCTTGGTCAAGGATTATCCACTGCCGTAGGACTAGCGCTAGCTGAAAAGAATATGTCAGAACGTTTTGGGAAAAATGTTGTTAATCATAGGACTTATGTAGTAGCAGGAGATGGATGCCTAATGGAAGGCATATCTCAAGAAGCAATATCATTTGCAGGTCATCTTAAGCTTAATAAACTTACCGTTCTCTATGACAGCAATCAAATTTCTATTGATGGACCAACTGGACTTTCCTTTTCAGACAACTCTGAAGAGCGTTTCGCAGCCTCAGGATGGAGCATCTATAAAGCCGACGGACACGATCAAAATTCAATATTTTCTGCACTTAAAGATGCTGTTAACTCCACGGCACCATCACTAGTAATATGTAATACTACTATTGGGTTTGGATCGCCAAACAAGGCCGGAAGCGCATCATCACACGGCGCCCCCCTCGGAGTTGATGAGATTCAAGGAACCCGAGAATCTTTAAATTGGCCACATGAACCTTTTGATATTCCTAGAAATATCCTCAAATCCTGGGAAGAAATAGGGGTAAAAGGTAAAAAAGAGCGTGAGCTTTGGGAGTCTAGGGTTAAAAAACTCGACCCCAAATTAAGGGAAGATTTTGAACGTTTACAGGCTAGAGAGCTCCCTAAAAAGTGGCTTAATGCAATGCAATTACACAAGCAATATCTAATAAAGGAAAAACCAAGTTGGGCTACTAGAGTGGCTAGCCAAAAAGCTATTGAATGCTTAGCCCAAGCGATACCTGAGCTTATTGGAGGGTCTGCTGATCTTACAGGATCAAATGGTACAAAAGTTGATGGTATGGAAATAATGGACGCCAATAAATATGATGGAAGGTACATTCATTACGGTGTTCGCGAACACGGTATGGCTGCAATTATGAATGGCCTTGCATTACACGGTGGAGTTATTCCTTATGGTGGTACTTTCTTAGTATTTTCTGACTACTGCAGACCAGCTATTAGGTTATCTGCCCTAATGAAACAACAAGTTATTTATGTTATGACTCATGATTCCATTGGATTAGGTGAAGATGGGCCAACCCACCAACCAGTCGAACACCTAGCTTCATTGAGAGCTATACCAGGTATTCATGTAATGAGACCCGCAGATGCAATGGAAACTGCTGAATGCTGGGAGATTGCAATTTCAAGACAAGATGGGCCCTCAATAATAGCTCTTACCAGACAAGGGGTGCCATTGCTAAGACAAGCATTCTCGGAGAATAATTTATCAGGGCACGGAGCCTATGAAATAGGCAAAACTGTTGAAAAAGATTCTGAGGCTGTGATTTTTGCAACAGGATCAGAGGTTGAAATAGCTATTAATGCCCAAAGTATTCTTGAAAAAGATGGTATAGAAGCAAGAGTAGTTTCTGTACCTTGTTGGGAACTTTTTGAACAACAAACCGATGAATATATTAAGAAGATCATTGGAAATGAAATAGCAAGAGTAGCAGTTGAGGCCGGAGTAAGTATGGGCTGGGAAAGATTTGTGGGAAGTGAAGGTAAAATTGTGGGAATGCGAGGGTTTGGCGCCTCCGGACCCGCAAAAGATCTATACAATCACTTTAGGATTACCGAAGAAGAAATAGTTAAGAAGGTACATGAAAAATTAAAAACATAAAAAATTATACCCTGAAATAAATATATTATGGAGAAATGAAAATGCCTGTGCGATTAGCCATAAACGGCTTCGGTCGGATTGGTCGTAACATCCTACGTGGAATACACGAGAGCGGAAGGGATGATATAAATGTTGTAGCCATTAATGACCTTGCTCCCTTAGAAACAAACGCACATCTTCTGAGATATGATTCTGTGCACGGCCCCTTTCCTGGAAAAATAGAAATACAGAACTCAGCAATAAAAATTGCTAACAATTCTATAAATGTATTTAGCGAAAGAAATCCAGAAGAACTTCCATGGAAAGAGCTTGACGTAGATGTAGCGCTAGAATGTACAGGCCTATTTACTGAGAAAAAAAATGCTGAAAAACATATTACAGCAGGAGCTAAAAAAGTTCTTATATCTGCTCCAGGGAAAAATGTTGATCTTACAGTTGTATTTGGAGTCAACCATAAACAACTAAATAAGGAACATCGTGTTGTTTCAAATGCATCGTGCACTACAAACTGCCTAGCCCCTGTAGTAGATGTAATTCACAAGTCTATTGGAATTGAACGTGGATTTATGACTACGGTGCATGCCTACACTCTAGACCAGAATATACTCGATTCACTTCATCCTGATCTTCGTCGCGCCCGTGGCGCGGCCAGCTCAATGATCCCCACATCTACCGGTGCCGCAAAAGCAGTAGGCCTAGTACTACCAGAACTCAAAGGTAAAATTGACGGTACAGCAATTAGAGTCCCTACATCAAATGTATCAATGGTAGATTTAAAATTTGTTTCTACCCGCGAGACATCGTCTGGTGAAATAAATCAAGAAATATTCAAGGCCTCAGAAGCAGGCTTAAGTGGTATATTGGGTTACAATGAAGAGCCCTTAGTTTCAATCGACTTTAATCATAATCCACACAGCTCAATCTTTGACTCAACACAAACTAATGTAATTGATGGAAGCTTATGTAGAATACTAACGTGGTATGATAATGAATGGGGATTCTCTAATAGAATGGCTGATGTGGCAAAATTAATGGGGAACCTCTAGGTTTTGATGTGTTAAATATAATGGATTAAGCCATGGTTCAATTTTTAACACTTGACCAAATTAACTTAACTTCAAAACGCGTTCTAGTTCGTGTTGACCTTAATGTGCCTGTTGTTGAAGGTGAAATTAGTGATTCTAGTAGAATTAGCCGCATAACTCCTACGATTAATGAGATTATTGACCGTAAAGGAATACCAATATTAATTTCTCACTTTGGTAGGCCAAAAGGTAAGGTAAACCCGGCGATGACTCTCTACCCTCTAACAGCAGAAATCAAAAATGTGATGAGAAATGACAATGTTTACTTTGCAAAAGACTGTATTGGCCCAATTGCGGAGGAAGTTGTCAAAAATCTTAAAGATGGGGAAATAGGCCTTCTAGAAAATCTTAGATACCATAAAGGCGAAGAGAAAAATGATCCTATATTTGCAGCCGCATTAGCTAAGTTAGCTGATATATATGTTAACGATGCCTTCTCAGCTTCCCATAGAGCACATGCCTCAACTAACAAAATAGCCTCCCTTCTTCCTTGCGCAGCAGGACGTTTAATGCAGTCTGAATTGGAAGCACTAGAAACTGCCCTTGAAAAACCACAAAGACCAGTAGTTGCAATCGTAGGAGGGTCAAAAGTTTCAACGAAAATCAGCGTTCTTACAAATCTGATAGCAAAAATGGATGTGATAGTTATTGGCGGAGGAATGGCCAATACTTTTTTATATTCCATGGGATATGATATGGGGAAGTCCCTACTCGAAAAAGATCTTACAAACGTAGCTCTTGATATTATAGATCAAGCGAAGAGCCAGGGTTGTAAACTAATTTTACCAACGGATGTGATTGTTTCTGAAGAATTCCGATCTGAGGCAAAACATAAAGCTGTTGATGTAATAGATATCCCTCAGAATGCAATGGCACTCGACCTTGGCCCAAAAACTATAGCTAGTATCAAACAAATATTCAAAGACGCCAAAACAGTTGTCTGGAATGGTCCCTTAGGCGCATTTGAGATTAAACCTTTTGATATAGCCACAGTGGCAATCGCTCAGTTCGTGGCAGATCTATCCGAGCAAGGTAAGCTAATCTCTGTTGCAGGAGGCGGCGATACAATTTCAGCCCTCAATAAGGCTGGTGTGGAAAAGTATTTTAGCTATATTTCAACAGCAGGAGGTGCTTTCCTAGAGTGGCTAGAAGGAAAACCATTACCAGGGGTGGAGGCTTTGAAAAACCATCAATAAAACTAAGGAATTAATTTTTATTGTCCACCAACGCAAACATGTTTTAGCAGTTCGCAATGTTGTTTGGCCAAAAGAAATTCAGCCAATGCTTCACACAGCCCCTGGAGCAGCCCAAAGCCTTGGCCTTGAATATCTAAAGGCTATGGTAAGAGACAACTCTACTCCGGGCACTATTGCAGAAGATATAATAGTTCACTGCGGCAAAGATGGCGCCTTAGCACAACAAGCAATTTTAATGGGTTTTAAAAATATTTCAGCGTCTTTCAAAGGACTGTTAAGGTCTGAAATAGAGAATATAGCAAAGCAAGCTGATGTGAATATTTTAGCCGACTCCATACATAATGGAGGTATAGATTTAGCTGACTACCCTGAGCCAGAGACGAAATTATTGGCAGTTAGATCGGATTTTATGGGATTGTCTGGATAAAATCATCTTGTTTGCTTGAAATAGCTTGTGGACAAGGGATAATGAACTAAAGCAATAATGCTATGATCTACATAACAGGAGTTTTTATAAAGCTATGAAAGTGACCCAGAGGGTAAAAAAAATATTAGCCTGCTATGAGAGTGATAACCCAGGAACTAAGACAAACCTTGCTAAAATTTTAATGCATGGACGTCTCGGAGGATCTGGAAAATTAGTGATATTGCCAGTTGACCAAGGCTTTGAACATGGACCTGCCAGAAGCTTTGCTCCCAATCCAGAAGCTTATGATCCCCACTACCACTGGCGTTTGGCCGTTGATGCAGGACTCAACGCTTTTGCGAGTCCACTTGGAATGATCGAATCCGGAGCCGACACATTCTCTGGAATGATTCCCACTATTTTAAAAATGAATAGCTCTAACTCACATTCGACGATTAAAGATCAGGCTATAACATCAAATGTGAAAGATGCACTGAGGTTAGGCTGCACAGCTATTGGATTTACAATTTACCCTGGCTCAGATAATCAATTTTCCATGTTAGAGGAACTCCAAGAAATTACATTAGAAGCGAAAAGCTATGGATTGGCTGTTGTTGTCTGGTCATACCCTCGAGGAGGAGAGCTAAGCCAAAAAGGAGAGACAGCAATAGATGTAACAGCATACGCTGCACATATAGCAGCTCTAATGGGTGCACACATCATTAAGGTTAAACCGCCGAGTGATCATTTAGAACTTAAATCAGCAGCTGAAACATATGAGAAGTGTAATATAGAAATTGATACACTTGAAAAAAGAATAGCCCACATAATGCAATCTACCTTTAACGGCAAACGTATTGTCGTCTTCTCCGGGGGAGCGTCAAAAAATACTGAAGATATATTTAATGAGATTCGATCAATCAATAATGGGGGAGGAAACGGTTCAATAATTGGACGAAACACATTTCAAAGACCCAGAGAAGAGGCAATGCAATTACTTGATAGTGTAATTAAAATTTACCAGAGCAAAGATTAGGCACTAATACTTTTAACAATACTTGTACAATATTTGGGTTCTCTTAAATTTTACCTCGGTCCAATTATCTTTAATCTGGAGGACAAATGCAAAGTAAAGCAGATACCCCTACTAAGCCTAGAATATACCTAATTACCCCACCAAAGATTGACCTCACAATTTTTCCCTCTACCCTAACTCAAGCTCTTGATGGTGGTGACGTGGCATGCGTCCAGTTAAGACTAAAAGGCTCAAACTCTGAAGAAATTAAACGTTCTACCGAACCTCTTCTCAGGATCTGCCATGATCGTGATATCCCTCTAATAATTAATGATACACCAGAACTTGTTGAAGGGTTAGGCGCAGACGGAGTACATATTGGGCTAGATGATGGAGAGTATAGAAATGCAAGAAATATACTTGGTGATGAATACATAATCGGAGTAAGCTGTTATGATAGTAAGCATAGGGCAATAGTAGCAGCAGAGGATGGTGCAGATTACGTTGCCTTTGGCGCTTTCTTCCATACTCAAACAAAAAAAGCTCGCGCGAATCCTAATCCAGATATACTCAGGTGGTGGGCCGAATCTACAGTAGTCCCATGTGTGGCTATTGGAGGAATAGACCAAGAAAACTGTAATACACTTTTGGACGCTGGAGCAGATTTTATAGCTGTGATAAATTCAGTTTGGAATTACCCCAAGGGTCCAAAGGAGGCCATAAAAAAATTTAACGCACTTATTGAAGGTCGTTACTAATTGATTGCCTACTAGCTAGCTAGTTGTTATAGCACTAAGAGATGAAAAAAATAAATTTTAGAAGAGTAAGGCGCGAGGATGAAAATTAACGGAAACACTATTCGCCCAGGCATGGTAATTGAACATCAAGATAGGCTATGGGTAGCCATAAAGACCCAACATACCCAGCCGGGTAAAGGTGGAGCCTACCTACAGGTTGAGTTAAAAGATGTTAGGGATGGAACAAAATTAAATGAACGGTTCCGTTCTTCGGAGAACGTAGAAAGAGTTAGGCTAGACGAGAAGTCATTTCAGTTTTTATTTGAAGATGGAGATATAATAACCTTCATGAATACAGTAACTTATGACCAGGAAAGTCTACCTAAGTCAATTTTGGGGGATGGCTGTGTTTTTCTTCAAGAGGGCATGGAGGTAATGATAAACTCATACGAAGGTGAGCCCATAAGTATACAATTGCCACCTACGGTCATACTTGAAGTTACCCAAACAGAACCTGTGGTTAAAGGACAAACTGCAGCCGCATCTTATAAACCCGCAACCCTTGATAATGGTTTACGCATTATGGTACCTCCCCATGTTAATGAAGGTGAAAAAATTGTTGTGAACACACAAGAACACTCTTACGTTGAACGTGCACGCGACTGATGAAACATAAATCACCTCTGATTACCTCAATGGTTAATGCAGCCTACAAAGCCTCTAAATCGTTAGTACGTGATTTTGGAGAGGTAGAACAACTGCAAGTTTCCAGAAAGGGACCTGGAGACTTTGTCTCTGCTGCAGATCAAAAGGCAGAGCAGACACTGATTCAAGAGTTGAGTAAAGCCCGTCCAAAATATGGATTTCTGGCTGAAGAAACAGGGCTAATAAAAGGTGAAGATACCTCAAATCGCTGGATTATAGACCCACTGGATGGCACAACAAATTTCTTACATGGACTACCCCATTTTGCTATCTCGATTGCGTTAGAAAGGGATGGAAAGCCATTCGCGGGCGTAGTTTACTCGCCGATAACTGATGAACTATTCTGGGCAGAAAATGGTCAGGGTGCCTACCTTAATAATGAACGACTAAGAGCTTCTGGGCGAAGGAACCTTGAGGATTGCCTTATTGCGACAGGCATGCCCTACAAAGGGCATACTAGCCATCCTAATTACCCACAAATGCTAGACCAGGTATGGGGATCTACTGCTGGAATCCGTAGATTTGGGGCAGCAGCACTTGACTTGGCTTACACTGCGGCAGGACGTTACGATGGATTTTTTGAATTTTCTCTCTCACCATGGGATATTGCTGCAGGACTTATTATTGTCCAAGAAGCTGGAGGAATGGTTACAGATCCAGATGGAGAAACCTTAGCAATAGAAGAGGGAAATGTTCTTGCTAGTAACGGTCATATACACAATGACCTTATAGATACTCTACATAACAGCACCAACGCTAGATCATAAAAAGGCCTGATTCTAGCCACATTCTTTAGTGAGTATTGTAGCACTTCAACGGCTATACTATGGTGTGGACTCCTGGGATTTTGATTTAGGTGTATAATATGGATATTCTTAAAACTAGCAAAATTTTCATAAATACCTTCCAGGTAAACCTGGTTATAACACTTGTATGCGTGTTTGTAATCACAGTTTACTCATCATCATTCGCTGAAGAAGTTCGAATAATTGGTGGAAGCGGTTTGAAATCTATCGAACTGAATGCAAGCCCTTTAAGCCATAAAGAAAAATTGGTAAATGAACACACTCAAAGTAGACAAATCAATAATCCACAAAAGTTGACCAAAACTATTAATCTAAATGACTTATACAGACCTGATAGAAAACAACATAGAAATAGTGATCAAAATTCTCAATCTACTTATGCTCCATTGCCCCCAAAAACAATAGTACGCGATAAGTCTAAACTAGAAGATGACCAAACTATTATAAAAGAAGTTGCCAAAGATACACAGAGCTCAGATTCCACCATAACCCAGACCATAATCACTGAAAATAAAAACAATAAGAAACAAGACCCTGTTCAATTACTCACAGAAAACAAAAGTAATAAAAAGATTGATGAAACTGATACAATAGATATTGGTGATAAGCTTGTGATGGAATTTCAATCAGGAAAAGCTGAACTATCTGATGAACATACTGATTTACTTGATGATATAGCTAAAGTAATGTCTGTGGATAAGAGTAAGAGAATACAATTAAAATCATATGCTCAGGGTAATACAGATTCTGAAAGCAACGCAAGGAGACTGTCTCTATCTAGGGCTCTGTCAGTTCGTGCAGCCCTTATTGAAATAGGTATACGCTCTACACGTATCGATGTTAGAGCTCTTGGTAGCCAGAACTCTGGAGCAACCCCTGACCGAGTAGATATATTTATATTAGAACGCTAGAAAAATTTGCTATGACCAACGTACCTCTACTTTTGGAAAAGAAGCATGACCGCAGAACGTAACTATCTGCTCAGAATGATTGCCTTTTTAGTTGTTGTAATAGGCATCATAGCAGCATTATTCCATACACTACTTGATGCATTTCTTGCTAACCCAGCACTTAACGGAGTTATTTTAGGTGTATTGATTATAGGGATTGCATCTAGTTTTCGTCGAGTCATCTGGTTAAATGCAGATGTTCAATGGCTTAGACGAATGCAAGAGGATGGAAATGACCAAAATACTGATCGACCTCCTAGATTGCTAGCATCTCTTGATGCAATGTTTTCTGAAGGGCAAAGTCGCCTTGCACTTTCTGCAGTTAACTTAAGAAGCGTTCTAGATGGTATTGGCTCGCGTATGGATGAGTCGAGAGAGGCTGCTCGCTATTTAGTGGGACTTCTTATATTTCTCGGTCTTCTAGGAACATTTTGGGGGCTTTTACAAACAATTGGCTCTGTTGGTGATGTAGTTGATGAATTATCAATTGGCTCAAATAATGATATGGCGTCAGCTTTTGATGACCTGAAAAGTGGTCTTGGAGAACCTTTAAAGGGTATGGGGACAGCCTTCAGCTCGTCATTATTTGGTTTAGCTGGGTCTTTAATTCTTGGTTTTCTTGAACTCCAAGCCAGCCAGGCTCAGAATAGATTCTATAATAATCTCGAAGATTGGTTGTCAGGATATACCCGACTCTCAAGGGGAAATATTGGTGTAGAAGGCACGGAGAGTGTACCAGCGTATGTAAGCGCACTACTAGAGAAAACAGCTGACAGTCTCGACGAATTACAAAGGACACTGAATCGAGGAGAAGAAAATCGAACGAAAGCAAGTGCAAATATACAGATACTTACTGAAAAGCTATCCACTCTCACAGATACTATGAAATCAGAGAAAAGTCTTATTGAGAAGATATCTGATCAACAACTAGAAATTCAACCAACGCTAAAAAAACTTGCATCGCTATCTAGCCAACCCACATCCCTTGATGAAGCTAGTCTCTCCCACCTTCGAAATATAGAAGCTTATAGCTCACGCATACTTGATGATATGTCCTCTGGTAGAGAACAAATGATAAGTGAAATCCGCAGCGAGATCAAATTACTTGCAAGAACCCTCGCTGCCATTGCAGAAAAGGGGCAGCGTTAGGCGACGCCTATCGGCATAAGCCTTCGCCGAAATACAATAATGTACTTATCAACACGGCGAAGAAGAAATACCAGCTCTGATTATTGGCCAGGTTTTGTAGATGTTCTTTCTTCACTTCTCCTGGTGATGATATTCCTTCTTGTAGTTTATATGCTCGCTCAACATTTCCTACAAAGAACTATTTATGGACAATCTGAAGCTCTCAATGATCTCAACATACAAATTTCTGAGCTTTCTGAAATGCTTGCTTTTGAACGTCAAGAAAATTCAAAATTACAAATACAACTTTCAAAAATATCCTTGGACTTGGAAACTACCCTCGCCTCAAATTCTTCATTAAGGACACAAGTAGAAGATTTAATGCAAGAAAATACCAAGCTAACGTCATCTCTTGAGAATTTACGAATAGAGTCTGAAGATTCCATAACGAAACTTAAAAGCAGTCTTTCTTCTGAAGAGGAGAATGCCCGCTTTTTACTCGCTGATATTGAAAGATTAAAAAGAGATGTATTGGCTCTAGAAACCGTTAGAAATGAACTACAAAACGAAGTTTTTACTCTACATTCTAATTTAACATCTAAAAAATCAGAAATAGATGCTTTGGAAATAGGCTTCAAAAATGAGCGTGACTTATCAAAAAAGTTAAAAGCAGAGTTAAGTGATCAGTCTGAACTTACACTATTAGCCCAAGAAACCCTTACAAAGAGAGATATTCAATTAGAAGAGCTCCATAATTTATATCTTAACTCCGAGAACAAACTTAGTGAAAAAACAAAACTTTCTGAGAAACAAAATTCTCAGATAAATGCGCTTAACCAGCAAATACTGGCCCTACGTAACCAACTTAAAGAACTAGAATATATCCTTCGAGAATCGGAATTAAAATCAGCAGAACAGGAAGTGGTTATTGCAGATCTGGGCAAAAGACTTAATCTCGCACTTGCTGCAAAAATTGAAGAATTAGCAGAATATCGTTCAGAATTTTTCGGTAAGCTCAAAGATGTTCTAGCAGACAGACAGGACTTCTCAATAATTGGTGATCGATTTGTATTTCAAAGTGAAGTACTATTCCAGTCCGGAAAAGCTGATTTAAATGATAAAGGAAAACAAAGACTATCAATATTTTCAAATGCTCTTAAAGAGGTGATACCACGCATACCCAACGAGCTCCCTTGGATACTCCAAATAGATGGACATACTGATAAACGCCCAATTAAGACTCTGAAATTTCCTTCAAACTGGGAACTTTCTTCTGCCCGAGCAATATCAGTTGTAAATTTTCTGATTAAAAGTGGAATCCCTTCTCATCGACTCAGCGCTACTGGCTATGGTGAGTTTCAACCAATAGATAATAAAGATGATGAAATTGCGTATCGACGCAACCGTCGTATTGAGCTTAAGCTTACACAACGCTAATAAGCTGAAAAGTAATTAATTAAAATATAAAGTTCTAGTTGGTTTTTTTATCTCTTGATGCAGGTCTAAACTGTAATTCAGCAAGACGTTCATATAAACCACCTCTTTCTAATATTAACTCATTATGAGTTCCAGAGGCTACGATTCTCCCTTCTTGCATCACTATTATTCGGTCTGCATTTATGACCGTAGTCAAACTATGAGCGATAACCAGAGTAGTACAATTCTCCATAATCCTCTGCATGGCTTCTTGTACTGCTTTTTCACTTTCTGAATCAAGAGCGCTAGTAGCTTCATCTAATAATATTATTGACGGATTCTTTAGAACTACTCTCGCTATAGCTAAACGTTGTTTCTGGCCTCCAGATAAACGAACACCTCGTTCTCCTAAAAAAGTATTAAATCCATCTGGTAATTGATCTATAAAACTTGTCGCTCCAGCTATTTCAGCAGCTTTATACACATCCTTTGCGGTTGCATTTGGTTCGCCCAGAATAATATTATCATAAACGCTAGAAGCGAATATCACTGGATCCTGAGGTACTAAACCAAATCTTTCCCTAAGATCTGATAGTCTTACATCTCTAATATCAACTCCATCTAGATGAACCTTGCCACTTTGCGTATCAAAGAATCTTAGCAAAAGATTAAAAATAGTAGATTTTCCAGCCCCTGATGCACCAACTATAGCTACAGTTTCCCCAACGGCTACTGACATAGAGAAATTTGAAAGAGCAGGAATTTCGGGTCGTGAAGGATAATGGAAGGTAATATCTTTCATCTCTATTGATCCTTCTACTGGATCAGGAAGATTTACAGGGTTGTCTGGATCCGTAATCTCTGGTTTTTGGCGAAGTAGATCTGCTAAACGTTCAGCAGAACCAGCTGCATGCTGGAGATCTCCATATACCTCACTAAGAGAACCAACTGAACCTGCTACAACCACAGCATAAAATAAAAATGCGGTTAACTCCCCCCCTGACATATCTCCAGCCAAAACATCGCGCCCACCCATCCATAGCACCAGACCTATTCCTGAGAAAACTAAAACTATTACTATAGCAGTCAGAAGCGCCCTCACCTTAGTACGTTTGATAGCAGCAAAAAAAGCTAAATTAATTTTTTCTTTAAATGCTTTTTCTTGAATTTCTTGATTCCCAAAAGACTGAACGGTCTCTATGGCACCTATAACTTCTTCAGCATGAGCTGCTACATTTGCAACATGATCTTGTGAAACTCTTGAACGCCGCCTGACTGAGCGCCCAAGAATAATAATTGGGGCAATAATTACTGGCACAAGTACTATTACAATTCCTGTCAACTTAGGGCTTGTGATTGCTAACATTGCGCTTCCGCCAATAAATAATAAGAAATTTCTTAAGGCAGCAGATGACTGAACTGCAATCATTGTCTGAATTAATGTGGTGTCATTAGTAATTCGGGATAGCAGATCACCTGCCTTATTAGTCTCAAAAAATGAAGACCCGAGACTAATAAGCTTTTTAAATAGCTCTCTACGAATATCTGCAACAACTTTCTCGCCTAACCATGAGACTAGATAAAACCTACCAAAAGTTGATGCTGCTAGTAAAACAACCATACCTATTAAATAAATTAATGACTTATGGAATAGATCCATATTTTCGCCAGATATACCAGTATCAACTAGCATTCTTAGTCCGACCCCTAGGGCTAACACAGCCGCGGCCGAGATCATCAAAGCAACAAGAGCGCCAAAAATTTGCCATCCATAAGGCCGAGCAAATTTAACCAAATGGCGGATTTGCCCTACATCCTGACTCTTTTTGCCCTCAACTCCCCTCACTAAAGGGTTAATACCCTTTGGTCCAAATATACTCATTAATTCAGAGCCCTAACTTAAAAAATTATACTTTTGATTTCATGTAATCTTACAGAAGCCTATATAAGTCCAACTTTTTCTTAACAATAACTGACTTTATCTTAAAATAATATTATTCCTGCTTGAAACCTTCCCAAAGCAAAGATATAAACCGCTCGTGTATAAAGGAATAAAACTAATGAAAAAAAACCTTCACCCTGACTATCACGAAATCACAGTTACTAGAACTGATGGCTCCACATTCAAAACGCGCTCTACATGGGGAAAAGCTGGAGATACAATGACCCTAGATATAGATCCGCTGTCGCACCCTGTGTGGACTGGGGGGCAGCAAAAATTGATCGAGGGTGGCCAACTTTCAAGATTCAACAAACGATTTAAGGATTTTGGTATTAAATAAAATATTTAATATCTAATTTTTCCTAAAAGAAATATTTACACTATACTACCCTTTCATCTCTACTTTCGCTTTAGATGATATATATCCCTCAGCATTCTCCGCCCAAAGATCTGCAGCGTTTCCATCATCTGTAAGACTCCCAGAAATAAAAAATGGTGACTGATCGAATAATGGAGATACTGCACGAAAAGAAAACCTTGAAATTTCACGCTCTGGGTTGCTATGCCTACATAGGTCCAACAAAAAAGTTGCTATGAGTGGACCATGGACAACTAGACCAGGATATCCCTCTTCCGATATACAATACGGTTGATCATAATGAATCCTATGACCATTAAATGTTAAGGCAGAATACCGAAAAAGTAGAACAGGGTCTGGCTTGATTTCTCTCCTCCATAAACTCTTACTTGGGGCAGTAATTCCAGAAGAGTTTGAATTAATTTTTCTTGGCATATCGCGGTAAACAATATCCTGGTCTTCTTTTATGGATAACTTATCACCAACAAACCATTCGTGCTTAATTGAAACAAAAAATAGTTGGCCACTTTTTCCAGATTTAGGTGTAATACTTAATATTTTTGATCGCTTTGTAACAGTGTCACCTACCCTAAGACTCTGATTAATTTGAACCTTACTACCAGCCCACATACGCCTTGGAAGTTTTAGATCTGGAAGAAAACCGCCTCTCTCAGGATGCCCATCGACACCTAGTTGAGATTGAGGGACAACATCATTACAAAATGCCCAATGCCAACAAGGTGGCAAAGGAGAACCCGGGGTAGGTATTTTATAATTTTTATCCAGAATAGCACTAAGTCCCGCGACCCTATGAGTGTCTATAGTATCAATTTTCTCAATTTCTCTCCCAACCCATGCTTCATAATTTTCCGCTGTCACCATCCACTTACTCCAAATTTTATGAATATAATCATTTAAATTCCCTCCTAATTTTCTCACTATGTTCGCCTAAGGAGGGTACTGGACCCAGTACACTATCCCCTGAATCGAACCTAGAAGGAGGAGCTATAATTTCTAAAACTTCACCATCAGGAAGTTTTAGAGGTATTGTCCTAAGTTGAGGATGTTGTGATAAGGCTAGAGCATCATTTAATCGACCAAAGGCGATACGCTCATCAAGAAGAATTTTACAAAGATTAGACAAATTATATTTTTCAAAAACATTTTTAATTATAGCATCCATTTCTCCACGGTTTTTCACACGTGCTGCATTATTTATAAACCTACTATCACTAACAAGTAATTTGTCCCCAAGAACATTAGAGGCAAAACGGCCCCACTCCCTATCATTCTGAATAGCAATAACAATATTCCCTCCCCCACCTACTGGATAAGCGCCATAAGGGGCAATAAGAGAGTGAGAAAGACCCATGCGCTCGGGAGGCCTGCCGTAATTTTGTTGATGTAGTCGAGCAACGTTCATCCAATCTGCCATACCATCAAAAAGCGAAACATGAATTCCATCACCATACCCTGAAGACATTCGGGTTATTATAGCCTCCAAAATACTCCCATAAGCGTTTAGACCAGCTGTTAAGTCACACACTGAGACGCCTACACGCGCCGCTTCTTCTGAAGTACCAGTTACTGAGGCTACACCTGATTCACACTGAACAAGAAAATCATAGGCAGGCACATCCCGATAAGGACCCTCAACTCCATAACCACTAATGTCACAAGTGACTAATGAAGGAAATTCGCCCCTCAAATCAGCACTGCCAAAACCAGCTCTTTCAGTTGCACCTGGGCTTAAGTTCTGAACAAAGATATCCGCCTTACCAATGATTTTCCTCAGTAGACTTGCATCCGATGGATTTTTAAAATCTAATACTATGGATTCTTTGCCTCTATTTAGCCAAGCAAACCAAGAACTACACCCATTCAACATGTCATCATAACGTCGCGCAAAATCACCTTCATGACGCTCGACTTTAATTACTCTTGCTCCGGCATCGGCCAGACGACTAGTGCAATAAGGTGCCGCTAGAGCCTGCTCGATTGAGACCACCAGCAGTTCGCTTAACCTTCTAGACATTAATAGGACCTTGGCATATCTAATACGTGTTGGCCTATATATCCTAAAATCATATTCGTTGAGATTGGTGCTGTGCGATAAAGTCGTGTTTCTCTAAACTTTCTCTCAACATCGTATTCTTCAGCAAAACCAAACCCACCAAACGTCTGCATACAAGTATCACCTGCTTCCCAAGAGGCTTCTGAAGCTAATAACTTGGCCATATTTGCCTCAGGTCCACAAGCAATACCAGCATCAAAAAGTGCAGCCGATTTCCTTACCATCATATCAGCAGCTTGTGTTTGCGCGTAAGCACGGGCTATTGGGAATTGAATACCTTGATTAGCACCTATAGGGTTTCCAAATACCTTACGCTCATTTGCATATCCACTTGCTTTCTCTATAAACCAACGCGCATCACCTATACACTCAGCAGCTATCAAAATACGTTCAGCATTCATACCGTCCAAAATATACTTAAATCCTGACCCTTCCTGACCAATCAGAGTTGAAGAAGATATCTCAAGATTATCAAAAAAAAGCTCGTTTGTATTATGATTTATCATCGTCGGAATTGGTCTAATCTCAAGACCATTGCCTACAGCATCTTTTAGTTCAATGAGGAATACTGATAAGCCCTCAGTACGCTTTTTGCATTCCTCTTTTGGAGTAGTCCTGGCAAGCAGAAGAAGTAAATCTGACTGCTGTGCTCGCGATATCCAAACTTTCTGACCATTCACAATATATCTGTCATTACCTTTTCGGACAGCTGTTGTTCTTAATTGAGTAGTATCTGAACCAGTTGTAGGTTCGGTCACACCAAAAGCTTGTAATCGAATATCACCTGAAGCAATACGAGGTAAATATTGCTCTTTCTGGTCCTTCGATCCATGTCGCAAAACTGTACCCATCGTGTACATCTGTGCATGGCATGCACCACTATTACCACCTGAAGCATTAATTTCTTCTAAGATAGCTGCACCGGCCCCAATACCAAGGCCACTACCTCCGTACTCCTCAGGTATTAAAGCTGCCAGAAATCCAGATTGAGTCAGTTCCTTGACAAATTCCTCAGGATAAGCACGCTCACGATCTTTTTCCCGCCAATACTCTCCAGGAAATTTATCACAAAGGGTTTTAACTGGCTCCCTAAGATCCTCATAATTATAGGCAAGGTTTATTGAAACATTATCGATGTTCATATGAAAAACTTTCTAAGTTAATAAAATAAGCAAAATCTCTACAGCTACTTTAGTTATCTATTTATGAGTATTATTTATAGCATCTACTCCTAAATAAGATGAATACTTTAAGCCATTTTTAACAAATTTTGGCTTGTCTAGTGAATTCTAAAAAGAGTATTTAGAGACAACAACTTATTTCCCCTTTTTTTCTCTATTTTGCCACCTATATAACCTATAATTGTTTGATTTGACCTATCTATTCAGAGTTAAAATTGCTAAGTATATAGGGGGGTTAAGTTAAAATTTAAAGACTACGTTTTTGAACATAAAACATGAGAAGGTCGTAATAATGAGATTAATAATTTGTGCCCTAATACTTGTTTTTTCTGCAACAACAGCAATGTCTGCCGATACCACAGTAGAAATGCTAAACAAATCTGAAGGCAAAAAAAATGTCTTCACCCCTAGTCTTGTCTACGTTGACGTCGGAGATACCGTCACTTGGAAGTCATCAAGCAAAGGTCATAATGTCGAATTTATAAAGAAGCGCGGTATCCCAGAAGGTGTAAAAGCTTTCAAATCTAAACTTTCTAAAGATACTGAGTATAAATTTACTGTTCCGGGTATTTATGCCTACTGGTGCACCCCACATAAATCTATGGGTATGATTGGGTTTGTTGTTGTGGGAAATAACTTAGATAACCTAGCAGATATCAAGAAAGTGAAATTTGTGGGTAAAAAATCAAAAACATTGGCTAAAGAGCTCATTGCAAGGATAGAAGGGGCCAAAAAATCTAGTTATTAATCTGTATATAATATATCTGGCGGTGAATGGTATATTAGAAATCACCGCCAGATATACTTAATGCCTCTAAATTCCTTTTTATAGTCATTCATACCCGTGATTGATTTTTTGAACTACCATAGCCTCAATTAACCTTGGTCGACTAGAAGCCATAGCGGATTTAAACTGATCCTCGAACTCAGTCACTGTCGTTGCCCTACTAGCTTCTATTCCCATACCATGAGAAATAGAAACCCAATCAACCTCAGGGTTTGATAAATCAAGCATCGATAAAGTCTTCGAATTAGGAACTCCCACCTTAAGCCTCTCTAATTCAATATTTAAAATTGCATAGCTTTTGTTATTAAGTATTACAATTGTTACGTCAGCATTCTCTCGTGCAATACTCCAAAGTGTTTGGACAGTATACATGGCGCTACCATCCGCCTGAAACGCTATAACTTTTCTTGAAGGACATGCAATACTTGCACCGAAACTAACCGGCAAACCTTGTCCTATTGACCCCCCGGTTATAGATAACCAATCATGTTTAGGCGCAGCCTTAGTTTGCTCGAACAGATCTGCAGCACATGTTATACCTTCATCTGAAATGATACTGTTTTCAGGCATTTCATTGGCGATTACTATACTTAAGTTTGAGGGGCTTAGTTCACTACCACTTGGCTCCTGGCGAATTGCTTTTTGCAAAATTGGCTTATAGCCTCCACCAACTAATTTCTTTAACCTTATCAAGGTATCAAAAACATCCTCGTCAATATCAACTAGCCTACTTACCTGACATTCCTCTGAAGCTAGACGGCTCTTTACTCCTGGATAAGCGAAAAAACCAACTGGATCTTTTCCCCCCACTAAAATAATCTGTTCAAAACTAGAGAGAAACTTAATAGCATGTTCTGCAAAGTAAGGAATCCTCTCCAGTGTTACACGACCAACACCTCTCTCCATACGAGCTGAAAAAGTCTCACAAATCAGAGATGCATTAAAATTTTGCGCCACTTCGCTTACGAGCTCAGTACATTCAGATTGGAGAGCGAGGCCACCAAGAAGAAATGCTGTCTTTTTTGGCTTTTCAAGAAGATTCCTAATCTCCTCTAATCTTTTATCCGACACATTTTTTAGAGCTTGTGGTTTTTTTAATTGACCATGAGGCTCCCCCATCTCCCAAGCATGGTTAGCAGGAGCAATCACAGTTGCAATTTTTCCCCATCCAGACTCCGCCATAGAAACAGCCTCTACACCCGCCTGGCCTAGATCTGTTGAAGAATTTGATACGTGGAACCAATGTGAATGAATCTTTACATGTCCAATGAGGTCAGAAGTTAGTGGAGCATCATACTTTAAATGACGAGTTGCGTGATCACCAACAATATTAACAATACCTGAAAATGCTTTTTTCGCATTATGCAGATTAGCCATACCATTTGCATACCCAGGACCAAGATGAAGAAGTGTAGCAGCTGGTTTTCGTGCCATTCTCCAATATCCGTCTGCAGCACCAGTGACTACCCCTTCAAAAAGACATAAAACTGGCCGAGCATTCTCATTAGACCCAATAGCAGAAACAAGGTGCATCTCTGATGTCCCAGCATTAGCAAAGAATACATCAACTCCATTATCAACCAGTCCATTCAGGAGGATCTGAGCACCAGTTAAAGAGTTTTTTCCATTATTACTCACTAAAACCTACCTCTTTTTTCACGAATCATATAAATTAACCTTATGTTTTCATAAATTATCTAATTATTCGAGGCCTTTATTTATCCTTTACGATGACCGATACATCTCAGAATAAGACAAACTTAAACGGTGTTTCAGCACTTTTTTTTGGTAGAAAAGATGACGCCAATTCAGAACGTTGTGCCAAACATCTTGAAAATTTAGGCTTTAAGGTGACTGTTGTCTGGTCATCAAAACGTGACGATAAACTTCCTCAATACATTTTCGACTTGAGCTTTGATTATATATTTTGCTACCGCAGTTTCTATGTATTGCCAAAATCTCTACTAGATAAAGCAAATCTGCACTCTATAAATTTTCACCCTGGAACACCAAAATACCCAGGTTCAGGAGGTATTAATTTCGCGATATATAATGAAGATAAAAGATTCGGCATCACAGTCCATTTAATGAACGAAAAGATTGATAATGGAAAAATTATAGATGTAACATATTTTCCGATTGTAGAAAGTGATAACCTAGAATCACTATTACAAAAAACACATGAGTGCCTATTTTCCTCATTTATTAATTTTTCTACAAAGGTCAGAGAATCAGGATCTCAATACATCAAAGAAATGACGGAAAAAAATACTAATTTAACTTGGCACAACGTAAAAAGAACAATTAAAGAAGTTGATGACTATCAAACCGTATATACAGATATCGAACCCAAAGAACTTGAAAGACGCATTAGAGCTTTTAACAATTCATCTTATCCAATTACACTAAAATTCCACGGCAAAAAATTTATTTTTGATCCATCTAACGATGATTAATAGTTCATATTACATATTCCATAAAAATTTCTTGAAAATATTTCATCATAATTCAATTGGCATAGAATGAGAGCATCTTAGTAAAGATGACTAGGTTATTTGATCAGACTCTATTGATTTAGTCATATTTGCAAGCTGTACAAATGTAGCAGGAAAAACACAATGTGTATGCCCTGCTGCAGACCATATCGTTTCAAATCGTTTTAGAGAAGCATCAAGAATTACATCTAATTTTTCTGGCAGACCTAGAGGGGAAACTCCCCCAATTGAATATCCTGTAATTTCCTTCACTATATCAGCCCCAGGTCTTATTACCTCCCCACAACAACCCAAAACTCTTGGAAGCATATCTGTCCTACATTGTTTATCACCCGCAACCAAAGCTATAACAGGTGTATTATGATTATTGTCACTAATGATAAAAACTAGTGTCTTTACTATTGCCCCAACAGGCACATCAAGGGCAGTGGCAGCATCAGCTGCCGATCTTGCTGTATCTTTAAGCTCAATGACATTGTGCCCATGTCCAGACTTTAGCAAAATATTAGCTACTTTTTTTACAGA
>DBHM01000025.1 GCA_002296185.1 Alphaproteobacteria bacterium UBA828 | reverse complement strand
CTTAATTTTCATATTAGTGATCACATTGCCGCTAAAAATGTATTTACGCAAAACCCCATTCTCTATTATGCTACCAATAGTGTAACTTTATTACTACGGAGGACTTGATAGCTTTATATAACAAAACAACAATTGATACGTTTTTATGTTACTTTTCCCAAAGATCCAAGTACACCTAAAGGTTAATTTAATGAACTCTATTGAAGAAAATTTGAGCTTTAAACATCAGCACCTACTCGGCATTAAAGAACTCTCAGACAAGGATGTCTCTAAAATACTTGATCTTTCCGAGCGCTATATAGAAATTAATCGTGAGCAGCAAAAAAAACATGACGTACTCCGTGGACGTACGCTGATATTACTTTTCTTTGAAAACTCAACACGAACGCGCACATCGTTTGAACTTGCCGGTAAACGTATGGGCGCTGATACAATTAATATATCTGTTTCATCATCCGCTATAAAAAAAGGCGAAACCCTAATTGATACAGCTATGACCCTCAATGCTATGCATCCTGACCTACTTGTTATGCGACACCCGAACGCCGGAGCTGTTAACCTTCTTAGTCATCATATTCAAGGAGCGGTGCTAAATGCTGGCGACGGAGCACACGAACATCCCACCCAAGCATTATTAGATGCACTCACAATTCGACGCCATAAGGGAAAGATAAAAGATTTAATTATTACTATTTGCGGAGATGTTATGCATAGTAGAGTGGCGAGATCAAACCTACTACTCTTAAAACTAATGGGCGCAGAGGTGAGATTAGTTTCTCCACCAACCCTTACTCCCACAGGAATAGAGACCCTGGGCACAAAAGTTTACCATAATATGGAAGATGGACTGAAAGATGCCGATGTAATAATGATGCTTCGACTTCAATCAGAGAGAATGCAGGGTTCTTTTGTGCCGTCTACTAGAGAATATTTCCGTTTCTGGGGACTTGATGCAAATAAACTTGCATCTGCAAAAGATGATGCAATGATAATGCATCCAGGGCCAATGAATCGTGGCATAGAAATTGACAGTGAAGTAGCTGATGATATTACACGGAGTGTAATCCTCGAACAGGTAGAGTTTGGAGTAGCTGTTCGACAGGCATGTATGGAGTTACTGGCATCAAATCTTCCTCCTAAAGGAGATAAAAATGGGATCTGAAAAACCTATCGTATACTCTAATGCTCAATTAATTGACCCAGGCACCAAGCTTAATACTAAAGGTGGCCTCATTACTCAGGGTGATAAAATCGTCGACTTAGGGGAACACTTGTACCAATCAGGTTTCCCTGAGGACGCCTACGTAATTGACTGCAAGAATAATATTTTAGCCCCCGGCCTTATAGATATTCATGTGCACCTTAGAGAACCCGGCCATGAACACAAAGAGACAATCAAAACTGGCGGGGAATCTGCTGCCGCTGGAGGCGTTACAACTGTTTGCTGCATGCCTAATACCGATCCAGTTATCGATAATGTAGCACTTATTGAGTTTATTCAACGACGCGCACGTGAAGCAAAAGGCGTAAAAGTTTTTCCATTTGCAGCAGTAACCAAGGGGTTAAAAGGAGAGCAACTTACAGAAATGGGAATGCTCAGTGAAGCAGGTGCAATCGCATTTACGGATGATGGGCTTCCAGTTACTGACAGTCAGGTAATGAGAAGAGCACTTGCCTATGCAAAAAGCTTTGGAGCTATTGTAAGCCAACATGCTGAAGATTTATCCCTAACCAGTTGTGGATGTATGGCTGAAGGTCCAGTGGCAACCAAGCTAGGTCTTCCAGGAATTCCTGATGCATCTGAAGTAGTTATGATAGAAAGAGATATTCGGTTGGTTGAAATTACAGGAGGCCGCTATCATGTAGCTCACATTTCTACTGAAGAAGGCGTTGCTGCAGTTAGGAAAGCTAAAGAGCAAGGACTTGATGTGAGTTGCGAAGCAGCTCCTCATCACTTTACACTGACCGACGATGATGTGGGCAATTATCGTACATTTGCCAAGATGGCTCCTCCTTTACGTAACGAAAAAAATCGTAGAGCTATTGTCGATGGGTTACGGGATGGAACAATTGATGCAATAGCTACCGATCATGCACCACATGATCAGGAAAGTAAGCGAGTTCCGATGCAACATGCCGCCAACGGCGTTGTAGGGCTCGAAACACTACTCCCTCTAACACTTGATCTTGTTAACAAAGGAGAACTAACACTTATAGATGCCTTATCAAGAATAACTTCATCTCCAGCAAATCTTTTAGACCTTGAAAACGGTCACCTTCGTAAAAATGGTCCAGCAGATTTAGTGTTATTTGATCCGAATGCAGAGTGGACAGTAAAACTAGAAAACTTGTATAGCAAATCTAAGAATACACCCTTCGAAGGAAAATTAATGAGAGGTCAGGTAATTAGGACAGTGGTTGATGGGCGCACTGTTTTTGAGCGAGAGGCATAGGGTAAATGCCTGATCCGATGGGGGGCTTATCTTACGGCTGGCCATTCATTATTGGAGCAGTATTAGGATATTTAATCGGATCTATTCCTTTTGGAATAATTATATCTAAAATATTTTCACTTCCTAACCCTCGTAATATTGGGTCAAAAAATATTGGAGCCACCAATGTATTACGTTCAGGAAATAAAATTGCTGCATTACTCACCTTAGTCCTTGATGGGTTAAAGGGTGCTCTTCCTGTTATTATTGCCTGGAATCTAGGAATGGATATGGCATTTTATGTAGGAGCTGCTGCAGTACTAGGCCATATATTTCCTATATGGCTAAAATTCCAAGGAGGTAAAGGAGTTGCAACAAGTATTGGGGTAATTCTTGCTCTTTGCTGGCCAGTAGGAATTATCATCTGTGGTATTTGGTCTCTAGTAGCAATATTATCGCGCTATTCGTCTTTAGCAGCTATAATTGCACTAGCATCTAGCCCCTTTATTGCCTGGGCCTTAGCAACTCCTCCTCCCGCTATTTGGCTATCAGTATTTGTCTCAATTATTGTTATTACTAGACATTCTGCCAATATTTATCGCCTTTGTACCGGTAATGAGGCCCAAATAAAGATTTTCAAGCAAAAAACAGATGTCTAATAAATTCTGGGATTTACCCGCATAAAACTGCGAAGACTCGAATATTTATTAAAAAAATTCTCATATCTACGTAGTCATCTAGTTGACACTCTCATGCTATATAACCATTTTGTCTCCAGAAAACTCTGGAGGAATACCACGATTTACGAAGACTGATTGATATTTCTACTTAAATTTTTAATTAATTCTAATGTGATGCGTTTTGATAAATGAATATAGTGATCGTAGAATCGCCAGCTAAGGCAACAACTATTAATAAATATCTTGGAGATAATTTCCGTGTTCTAGCGTCCTATGGCCATGTTCGCGATCTCCCAGCTAAAAACGGGTCTGTACGTCCTGAAGATGATTTCACTATGCTCTGGGAAGTTTCTGATCGGTCAGAAAAACATATTCGTGAAATTGGTGCAGCCACAGAAGGTGCTGAAAACCTTTACCTTGCAACAGACCCTGATCGTGAAGGGGAAGCAATCTCCTGGCATGTACTTGATGAGCTCAATCGCCGAGGCTCTCTTTCTGGGATATCCGTTAAAAGAATTGTTTTTACAGAAATTACTAAAGGGGCCATTTTAGATGCAATATCTAATCCGCGTGATCTTGATACCAATCTAATTGATGCTTACAAGGCCCGCCGGGCTCTAGATTACCTTATGGGCTTTACTCTATCTCCTGTACTTTGGAGAAAACTTCCAGGTGCTCGCTCTGCCGGAAGAGTGCAGTCTGTAGCATTAAGATTAATTGCTGACCGCGAGTCTGAGATTGAGAATTTTACTCCACGTGAGTATTGGACTGTCGAAACAGATCTAAAGGGTAGTGATGATAAGCAATTTACTGCCCGCCTGACTCACTTAGACTCAAAAAAACTAACAAAATTTAGCCTGGACAATAAAGAGAAAGCAAATGATGCTGCCAACACTATCAAAAACAATGCTTTTTCTGTCATAAACGTTGAACCGAAAAGAACTAAACGTAATCCCGCCCCTCCGTTCACAACTTCGACCTTGCAACAAGAAGCATCAAGAAAACTCTCTCTCTCTGCTCGCAATACTATGAGTATTGCCCAGCAATTATATGAAGGTATAGAAATTGATGGTGAACGGACAGGCCTTATAACTTACATGCGCACGGATGGCGTACAAATAGCCTCACAAGCTCTAGATCAAATCAGAAGTATTATTGATAGAGATTTTGGTAAACAGTATCTCCCAGAGAAACCGCGCTATTATAAAACAAAGGCTAAAAATGCCCAAGAAGCGCATGAAGCTATCCGCCCAACAGATCTTGATCGGTTGCCACCTTCTTTAAAAGATAAATTAACAAAAGATCAAATTAGACTTTATGAACTAATTTGGAAGCGGTCTATGGCAAGCCAAATGGCTTCAGCAGAAATTGATCAATTATCTATAACTAGCTCAAATCAGCAAAGCTCTGAGCAATTAAGAGCTACAGGTTCGTCTATAGCTTTCGATGGATTCCTTAAATTATATCAAGAAGGTCAGGATGATGCATCGAAAGTTAATAATGATAGTAATATCCTGCCCCCCCTTAAAGTTGGCGATAACCTAGAAATACTATCAGTTAGTACCGACCAACACTTCACAGAACCTCCTCCGAGATACAGCGAAGCTAGTCTAGTCAAAGAATTAGAGAAATTAGGGATTGGCAGACCCTCAACTTACGCTTCGATATTATCAGTTCTTCAGGACCGTGATTATGTCAGGTTAGCTAATAAACGTTTTATACCTGAAGATAGAGGGCGAATTCTTGTAACTTTTTTGCAAAACTTTTTCTCGCGTTATGTAGAATATGATTTCACTGCAAAAATGGAAGATCAACTTGACGAAATCTCAGCAGGTCAAGTGCCTTGGAACGGTGTGTTAAAAGATTTCTGGGAGAATCTTAGCGAAGCAGTAGAAGATACTTCCAATCTAAGAATTAGAGATGTTATTACAGCCTTAGATGAGGAACTAGCCCCACACTTATTTCCAGAAACTAATGGTTCTGAAAATCCACGAGCGTGCCCCAAATGTAAGGAAGGGCAGTTAAGTCTTAAATTAGGTAAGATGGGGCCATTTATTGGATGCTCTAGTTACCCTGATTGCAACTTTACTAAGGCCCTTGCAGCTGGTGATGAGGATATTGCCCGTGAATTAGGTCTCGACCCAGCCACTCAAGAGATAGTTTCAATTAAGACTGGAAGATTTGGGCCCTATATCCAACTAGGTGAAGTTACAGAAGAAAATAAGAAACCCAAACGCGCTTCACTGCCACGCGGAATGCCACCTTCAGAAGTTACTCTCGAAAAAGCACTTGGATTACTCGCTCTTCCAAGAGAAATCGGAGCACACCCAGAGTTAGCAAAAACTATTACTGCTGGTATAGGAAGATATGGACCGTATGTACAATGTGACGGTAAATATAAATCTCTTGGAAAAGATGATGATATCCTATCAATAGGCTTAAATAGGGCAGTAGACTTATTAGCAAGTGCTAAGGGCCGCGGCAGTTCCGTGATTAATACTCTTGGAGAACATCCAGATGATAAGAAAATTGTAACTGTTAAAGATGGCAGATATGGACCCTACGTACAGCATGGTAGAATTAATGCAACTATTCCAAAAAATGCAGACCCAAAAACTATAACACTAGACGATGCCCTTTTATTACTTCAGGCAAAGAAAGAACGTGATACAAAGAAAAAAGGCAAATCTAAAACAAAAACAAAAAAAAGCAGAACATCCACTAAATCTAAAACAACTAAAGCCCGAAAATCACCAAAACCAGACACCGCAGCCATAGTAGATTAATATTAATGCGTGATCCATATTAGGGGCGTTTCAGGAAGTTAGTTCAAAAAGCAGCATAAAAATAATCACTAAAGGGCTAAAAGTAACTATGAGACCAACACCCACACAAATCCGCTGGCTTAGTAGAGGCCTTGATCAACCTGGTGGTAAACTCCCGATATTTAATGAGAATGGCCAACAAATTGGCAACAGAACAATTCAGGCTTGCATTAAAGCCGGCTGGGCGGAGCCCTGGAAACATAACCCTATAAAGCCAAACTGGCTCGTTTGTAAAATCACACCGGCCGGCATAAAGCTATTAAAAGAAGAAAAATAATTTGTTATCGACATTCTGATAGGGTTGACAGTTGAGACATCCTGTTTATGTTCTGCTTTAATTTTAAAAACTTCTATGCTTGCGAGACTAAATCATGGCTAAATCTAACAGCATAATCATCAAATTAGTAAGCTCTGCCGGTACTGGGTTCTATTATACAACACGAAGGAATCCCAAGTCAGGAGACGAGAAACTAACTCTCCGAAAGTACGATCCAGTTGCACGGAAACACGTCGACTTTAAAGAGTCTAAGATAAAATAAGATTTCTATTTGGAAAGAGATATCCCGCAGAGAAACAACAATGAGTTAATTAGATAATGGGATACGCTAATACTCTAGAATTTAATTAATTTATGTCGACAAAATGAGTGAAAAAAAAACTATACTTATCACACGAAGGATGCCGGAAGCTGTAAAGAAAAAAGCTGATCTGGATTTCAATGTAAAGTATAATCCGTCTGACTCTTTATTTAGCAAAAAAACTTTAATAAACAAGTCAAATGATGTAGACGGTATTCTAATATGCTCTAATGATAAAATAGATAAATCGGTAATAAATGATTTACCAAGCTCTGTTAAAATTATTTCATGCTACACTGCTGGTTACGAAAATATTGATTTCCAATATGCGGCAAAGCGTGGAATAACCGTCACCAACTCTCCCGATTCAGTAACTATTCCAACAGCTGAGATAGCAATGCTATTAATTCTGGGAACAGCAAGAAGAGCTGTTGAAGCAGACAATCTTATACGTCAAAATCAATGGTCCGGATGGCACACAGAATTTATGTTAGGACAAAGCCTTTCTGGGAAACGACTTGGTATACTTGGTATGGGTAGAATAGGCCGCGCTCTAGCAGAAAGAGCCCGTGGATTTGGTCTTGAAATTCACTATCACAATCGCTCAAGACTTCCAGAGTCTTTAGAACTTGGGGCTAACTATCATGAAACGAATGAGTCTCTTTTAAAATCCTCTGATATTCTTTCATTAAATTGCTCGCTAACAGAAACAACAAGAAACTTTCTAAACTCAGACCGTATTCTAATGCTTCCTAAAGGAGCTATTGTCATCAATACTTCTCGCGGAGAAGTCATTGATGATGAAGCACTAATAAATGCATTAGAAACAAATCAAATATATGCAGCTGGATTAGACGTTTTCTGTGATGAACCTAATGTTGAAAAAAGATACATAGACTTGAGTAATACTTTTCTTCTTCCCCATATAGGAAGCGCAACTTTCGAAGGTAGGAATGGTATGGGATTCCAGGCATTAGAGAACTTAAAAATATTCTTTGCAGGAATTTCACCTCCAAATAAAGTAAACTGACTATGAAGATAGACTTAGATATTGAAAAAAAATTAAGGGATCTGGATATAAAACTTCCCACCCCCCCTAATCCAGTAGCATCCTATGTACCCTTCATAAAGACACAGAATTTAATATTCATCTCAGGCCAAATATGTTTTTTGGGTGAAGATAAGACGTTTAAAGGAAAAATTGGCGATAATCTTAGTACACAAGATGGATATAATGCAGCTAAAAATTGCTGCATTAATACACTGTCTCAATTAAAGATGGCTTGCGATGGAAATTTAAGTACAGTATCCAGATGTATAAATTTAAAAGTTTTTGTTGCTTGCGTTCCGAGCTTTTGTGACCATCCAAAGGTTGCAAATGGAGCCTCAGATCTCATTAAAGACATTTTTGCTGATTCAGGCGAGCATTCAAGGTCAGCAATAGGCTGCACTTCACTGCCAATGGATAGTGCGGTAGAAATAGAATCAATTTGGGAAACTTACTAATAGGTAATAGAATATGAATGGTGGTGAATCTCTAGTTCAGACTCTTCTTAAACATAATATAAAACATGTCTTTGGAGTACCCGGGGAGAGTTATCTGTCTGTCCTTGAGGCAATGCGCATTTATAGGAATAATATCACTTTTATAAATACCAGACACGAATCTGGCGCCTCATTTGCTGCTGATTGCTATGGGCGACTTACCAGCACGCCTGGTGTAGCTTTTGTTACCAGAGGACCTGGAGCTACTAATGCTTCAATTGGGATTCATACCGCAAAGCAAGACAGCAACCCTTTGGTAATGTTTGTTGGACAAGTTCCTACAAATCAATTGGGACGAGAGTCATTTCAAGAAATCGATTATCGAAAAATGTTTGATGGAGTTGCAAAAGCTGTATTTGAACCACTAACTGCTGATGATGTTAGCAAAGCAACTGCAGAGGGATTACATTACGCTCTCGATGGACGACCTGGCCCTGTCATCATCTCACTCCCAGAAGATGTAGGCTTTGATCAAACCCAAACAAGTATACAAACACCATTCGGTCCAAGGAAGGTGATTAATCCGGAACAAAGGGATATAGAATCAGCTGCTAATATAATTAAAAATTCAAAATATCCAGTAATTATTGCTGGAGAAATGGTTAATTTTGAAAGATGTAACGAGCTAATAGAAAGATTTGCAAATCAAATAGGTGCGGGTGTTGTTTCTGGATTCCGAAGACAGGGTGTTATCAATTCAGAGAACCCCTGCTACTTTGGTCACTTTGGTTTAACTCTTATGGATTATCAAAAAGATTTCTGGAATGAGGTTGATGTAGTTATAGGTTTAGGAACAAGAATGGATGGAGCCACATCCATGGACTTTGAACTTGTGACCCCAAACCAGTCATTGATACAAGTCTTCCCAGACTCTTCAAGCTTAGTTAATAATAAACCATCTATTGGAATATCAGCAGATACTATACCCACACTTAATATGCTAATGGGAATTCTCCCGGAAAGCCCCCCAAAAAATCGTCTAGAATGGCGCTCAAAGGTCAGTAAGAGTTATCGAAACTGGACAAACTCAGATATAAATTATTCAATTGGACCGGTAAACCTGGCAAAAATAGCGGCTGATCTAAGCGATATACTCCCTAGAGATGGTATAATGACTTGTGATGCAGGAAATTTCTCTACATGGTTTCAACGCCATGGATCATTCAGACATTCTCGAGCACAAGCAGGCCCTGCTGTTGGTGCTATGGGATATAGTGTGCCAGCCGCATTAGGTGCTAAAATTGCATTCCCCAATCGTCAGGTTGTTGCGGTCGCAGGAGATGGTGGATTCATGATGACAGGCCAAGAACTTATTTCAGCGGTTGAAAACCAAAAAGCAATAGTTGTTATAGTTTGCGATAACTCAGCATATGGAACCATTGCAATGCACCAATATGTAAAATATGGACCAGAGAGCAACTATGGTACTCTTACCAAAAGTCCAGATTTTGCGGCAACAGCTCGTGCATGGGGTGCCCAGGCCTGGACTGTAAAAGAGACAGATGAGTTCCAACCAGCACTTCAGGAAGCCCTTCAGTGTGGAGAACCTTCATTGATTCACATATTAACAGACCTTAGAGACCTGAGTGGAACTGGACTCAAGATGGAATAAAATAGAATTTATATAAATGTTACTATGACGAAAAATAAACCAACAAACGCCCTTACAGCTGAGATTTGTGGATCTATAAATAAAGTAAATGAACTTGATTGGGATCGATGCCTAGACTCTGATCATCCTTTTATGCGCCATGCTTTCTTTTATGCACTTGAACAAAGTGGATCAGCTAATGCTGAGACTGGTTGGCTACCCCGACACATACTAATTAGACAAAATAATGTTCTAGTTGGTGCTATGCCCATGTACCTTAAAAATCACTCTGCAGGAGAATATGTTTTCGACCATGGTTGGGCGGACGCATTTTCTCAAGCAGGAGGAAATTATTACCCAAAATTACAGGTTTCTGTCCCCTTTTCTCCGGTTACAGGCCCTAGAATTTTAGTATCTCCAATTGCGTGTTCCCCACAAGAAGTAAGAGATAAAATTATAAATACGGCATTAGACCAATGCAAAACTCTAAATGCCTCATCTATTCATATCACTTTTCCCAGTGAACAAGACTGGAATTTTCTTGGCAAGACTGGATTAATGCAAAGGACAGGTATCCAATTCCATTGGAAAAATTCCAATTATAAGAGTTTTGAAGACTTCCTTTCATCTTTGTCATCCAGAAAAAGAAAGAAAATTAATCGTGAACGTAGAAATTTTTTTGAAGGGGATATAACTATATCTGAATTAAAAGGATTAGAAATAAAAGAACACCATTGGGACCACTTCTATTTCTTTTATAATAATACTACCAATCGCAAATGGGGCATACCATACCTTACACGAGAATTTTTCAGTCTATTAAGTCAACTAATGCCGGAACAGATTGTAATCTTTATTGCCGAACGTAACGGTAAACCAATCGCTGGCGCTTTAAACCTAATTGGCAATAGTGTCATGTACGGCAGAAATTGGGGATGCATAGAAAGTCATCCGTTTTTACATTTTGAATTATGCTATTATAGAGCTATAGAATTTTCCATTAGAAATCAATTATTTAGAGTTGAAGCTGGAGCACAAGGTCTACACAAGTTATCAAGAGGATATCTACCTACACCGACATATTCAGCGCATTGGATTTTGAATAAGGAACTAAGAGATGCCGTAAATAACTATCTTAACAAGGAAACAACTATGATTAATAACGAAATTAAGTCTATAGCAAAGTATTCGCCCTATCGAAATTGATAGATAGCATAGATTACCCTAGAGTACCTTTATTCATATACATACGAACTAATTTTATCCGCTTTTCTTCTTTTCCTAGAGACAATATCAAAGATGAGTCTACCCTCCTTAATATCAATAACCACGTCTCCTCCCTTTTCAAGTTTCCCAAATAACATCTCTTCTGCAAGCGGTTTTTTAATTTTATCCTGAATTAAACGAGAAAGTGGACGTGCGCCATAAACTGGATCAAAACCCTTTTTAGCAAGCCACCCCTCAACATTAGATGTCAGCCTAATATGAATATCTCGATCGGCAAGTAGTTCCTCTAATTGCATAATAAATTTTCCAACTACCATTCGAATAATTTCTGGATTAAGTGCAGAAAACGAAATCACCGCATCTAACCTATTCCTAAACTCTGCTGTAAATAATTTATTGATAGCGTCCATTTCCTCACCAGATCGAGAATGACGCTCAAAACCAACTGCATGCTTAGCTAGCTCAGAGGCACCAGCATTAGTTGTCATAATAATTATTACATTCCTAAAATCGACCACCTTACCATTGTGGTCTGTTAATTTTCCATAATCC
>DBHM01000030.1 GCA_002296185.1 Alphaproteobacteria bacterium UBA828 | reverse complement strand
TTTGAAACGTATATTCCTACGCTTTTTGCGATAGTTTCTAGATGACCCTCAAAGAAATGGTCGGCAGATTTAATTATTTGGTAATCGATAGTAATATGTTTCTGTTGTTGGAGTTTTTTTACTAGTCCAGCTGTATCATGTTCTGGAACAATATCATCCTTATCTCCTTGAATAATCAAGCCTGATGAAGGGCAGGGGGCGAGGAAGGCAAAATCATATTTATTTGCTGGTGGAGAGATAGATATGAAGCCTTGGATTTCCGGTCTGCGCATTAATACTTGCATCCCTATCCATGCACCAAAAGAGAATCCGGCGATCCAGCATGACCTGGCGTTTGGGTTATGTGTTTGCATCCAATCTAAGACAGAGGCAGCATCTGATAATTCACCCAAGCCCTCATCAAAGGAGCCCTGGCTCCGTCCAACTCCACGAAAATTAATGCGTAGTACGCAAAACCCTAATTGTCTAAAAGTTTGAAACATAGTGTAAACAATCTTGTTATTCATGTTGCCACCATGTTGAGGGTGAGGATGTAGAATTAGGGCAATTGGTGCATTTTCTTCTTTTGAGTGGTGATATCTGCCTTCTAGGCGACCCTCAGGTCCGTTAATCATAACTTCTGGCATGCTTGCTCCAGTTTTTAGCTGTTGAGAAAAAGTGGTAAAAAAGTATATGACTGAATGTGAATGGTCTTTTTACTACGGTCAAATCACAGAAAATAGGTTATAAATACTTGATAATACTATTAGAATAAACTAAATCCGACCCATATCGTTAAAAAACTATAAGATCACGAACTTGTTTTAATAATTTATAATATCTTATTTATTTAATAAATAAACAGTAGCGACACAGATGTTTAGGCGTATCCGGGAAGATATAGAGTGTGTATTTGATAGAGATCCGGCGGTTCGTTCAGGAATCGAGGTTATTTTATGCTATCCGGGATTTCATGCTATCCAAATATTCCGTTTTGCCAGTTTTTTTTGGAAATTGAGGATGCGATTAGTTGCCAGGTTTATTTCTAATTTTGGGCGCTGGTTGACGGGAATTGAAATCCATCCAGGTGCCCGCATTGGTCGGAGGTTTTTCGTTGATCATGGAATGGGGGTTGTAATAGGTGAGACAGCTGAAATCGGTGATGATGTTACTTTGTATCATGGTGTGACTCTAGGCGGAGTAAGTTGGTCAAAGGGAAAACGGCATCCAACAATAGAAAACCAAGTTGTAATAGGTGCTGGCGCACAAGTTTTGGGGCCAATAAAAGTCGGTGCTGGAGCTAGAATTGGGGCGAATGCTGTAGTCCTTAATGATGTTGAGCCAGGTGTAACAATGATTGGAGTTGCCGCTCGTCCAGCTACTACAAAATATCAAGATCCTGACATAATGGAGAAATTTGCTGCTTATGGGACTCCTTCTCCCGACCTCTCAGATGCTGTATCAAAGTCTATTGAGGCACTGTTGGAAGAGGTAGAAAGATTAAGGGGGCGTATTTCTCAGCTCGAGGAAGAATCTGGAAGTCATGCTGGTAATGAAAAAGAAGAAGACAAAAGAGAACCTATTCCTCCTGTAACATAGGGGAGCAGGGATATATGGCGCAAAATAAGGCTATAAATTTTTATTAAATACTTTGTTATATCTAGAATATTGATTGGCCAGACATATATCATGTGTCTGCTTATATTATATCAATTAAGGTAGAAAATTGTGGATTTAGTATATCTAGATTACAACGCAACTGCGCCAGTTAAGCCAGAAGTAACTCAGGTTGTAATGTCAGTATTGAACAACCATGGAAATCCATCTTCTGTGCATTCTTTTGGACGTGATGCAAGAGAGCTTATCGAGGAGGCTCGTGAGTCTGTTGCTTTGATGGTGGGTAGTCAGTCATCAAACGTTATTTTTACTAGTGGTGGAACCGAGTCTAACAACTTGGCGATTAAGTTAGTAAAAAAGAAAAGGCTGATTGTTTCAGCGGCGGAGCACCCTTCAATTCTAGCAGCAGCAGACTTTGCTGGGGCAGAAAAAATTATTTTGCCAGTTGATAGCAATGGTATGGTTTCTCCAGTCATGCTTAAGGATATTCTTGGTCCTGATGGTACTGATACTCTAGTATCAATAATGCTCGCTAACAATGAGACCGGAGTTATCCAGCCAATAGCTGAGTTGGCGCAAATTGCCCGTTCGGTAGGTGCGATTATCCATTGTGATGCAGTTCAAGGGCCAGGGAGAACTGCTATTAATATGGATGCCCTCGGCATCCATATGCTAAGTATTTCTGCTCACAAATTTGGTGGCTTAAAGGGTGTTGGAGCGTTAGTGATATCTTCAGAGCAAGAAGTTAATCCGATTATTGTTGGTGGGGGGCAGGAACGAGGATGGCGAGGAGGTACTGAAAACGTCCCTGGTATTATTGGAATGGGCAAGGCTGCTCAGTTAGCGCTTTTAGACTTAGATAATATTGAGCAGATAGCAAATTTGCGTGATCTACTGGAAAAAAAGATTCTAAGAATAGAGCCTGATGTGACTATTTTTGGTGATAAAGTTGATCGATTACCAAATACTAGCTCTTTTACTATGCCTGGTGTGCAGAGTGAAACTCAGGTTATGGCTTTAGATTTAGCTGGAATTGCAGTTAGTGCTGGCTCAGCATGTTCTTCAGGGAAAGTAGAACCATCCCACGTTTTAACAGCGATGGGTTATAGCGAAGCAATAGGAGGGTGTGCAATTAGAGTAAGTATTGGATGGACTAATACTGAGGAAGATATAGATAGATTTATTAATACTTGGAAAGCAACCTACTCAGGACTAGCTTCTCGACACAGAAATAGCATATGAATAGTTTTGAATTCTTTTAATAGTTTTTCCGGGCAAAAAAAATAATGAATAAACATGGGAAATCATTTGGACTGTATAATCGTTTAAAGAATGATTCTGGTCACAACTGGACTAACTATATAAGCCACCCTTTCGTGGAGGCTTTGGGTGATGGCACTTTACCAATAGAGGCATTCCGTTATTACTTAAAGCAAGACTATTTGTTTTTGATAGATTTTTCACGTGCGTGGGGTCTCGCTGCTTTTAAGTCAGAAAAAATAGACCATATTCGTGCAGCTTCTAAAATGCTTGATACAATTATCAATTTAGAAATTAACTTGCACATTAATTTTTGTAAGGATTGGGACATAAGCTTGAAGGATTTAGAGAAAGTTCCAAAGGAACCAAGATCTAGAGCTTATATTGATCATGTTTTCGATTGTGGCCTTAAAGGTGATATACTTGATTTGCATGTGGCTTTAGCGCCTTGCATAGTTGGTTATGGAGAGATTGGAAGAAATATATCACAAAAAAAAGACTACTCGGATAATAATCCTTTTAAATCCTGGGTTGAAATGTATTCAAGTGACAGCTATCAGGAAACAGCTAAAGATGAAATGGAGACACTCGATCTTTTGTATTCTGATCTCGGGAGCGCTGTAAGATATAATAAGTTGTCAGAGATATTTAATAAATCAACTAAGCTAGAGGCGGCATTTTGGCAGATGAGTTTTGAGTCATGTAAACTTGGCAAGATCTAGTAATTTTATGTATATGATACTTAAGCTTATAAAAATGGATTTTTGGTTTTGAAAGAAAGTTATAAAATTGATCTTGGACTTGGAGGGAAACCTTCAGATCATAGAGTGGTGGTAGCTATGTCTGGTGGCGTAGACTCTTCCGTCACCGCATCACTTTTAGCTGAATCTGGTTATGAGGTAGTTGGTATAACTCTACAGCTTTACGATAACGGTAAGATGCAGGGACGTAAGGGAGCATGCTGTGCGGGTCAAGATATTCATGACGCTCGTCGTGTTGCAAGTCAAATTGGAATCCCTCATTACGTATTAGATTATGAGGATCGTTTTAAAGAAGCAGTTATTGAAGATTTTGCTGATAGTTACTTGCGTGGTGAGACCCCTTTACCGTGCGTACGTTGTAATGAAAGGGTAAAATTTGCAGACCTTTTACAATCCAGCAAAAATCTAGGTGCTAGTGCTCTTGCAACTGGGCATTATGTTCGATGGGTTAATGGAAGATTTGGTCCTGAATTACATTCAGCTATAGATATTACGCGTGATCAAAGCTATTTTTTATTTCCTACAACTAAAGAGCAATTAGAGGTTTTGCGATTTCCACTTGGAGAGTTTCCTAAGGAAATTGTTAGAAAATATGCGAGAGATTTGGGTTTAAAAGTCTCTGAAAAACCTGATAGTCAGGATATCTGTTTTGTACCTAATGGCAATTATGCAAGCTTAATTGAGAAATTGAGGCCCGGTGCTGCTCAGCCAGGGATTATATTAGATAAGAATGGAAAAAAACTTGGTGAACATAAGGGAACAATTAATTTTACAATTGGCCAGCGTCGAGGTCTTGGTGTTTCTTCATCCAAAAGGTTGTATGTGACTAAATTAGATCCTGATAAAGGTATTGTATTTGTTGGTGAAGAAGATGAATTGTTATCAGACCATATTTTAGTTAACAACGTAACTTGGCAGGCGCACGATGATCTTGCGCATAATAAAGAAGTTAGGGTTAGGACTCGCTCTACTCATAATGGCTCTCCGGCGAGACTTATATGGCATGAAGAGGGGCGCACTTTTATAGTAAGGCTCGATAACCCCGAGAGTGCAACATCGATAGGACAGGGGTGTGTGGTATATGATGGCAGTAGGGTCCTTGGTGGTGGTTGGATAGGACATATGGGCAGTCTGCAGCAAGTAAACGAAAAAATATTTAGAATGGATAAATCTAACCATTCACAGGATAGCACTAAGTTAGCAGGTGATTATTCCCATGTATAACCGTCTATTTAGTTCCTAGTGTAGTATTTGACGGAAAAAGTTACATAGTTTACTAGTCGGTACGAAAAACGTAGAGTTGACCTAATAGAGTGCTTGGAATATACCGCCTTTAAATATTTAGGCGGGGTAGCTCAGTTGGTTAGAGCGTCGGAATCATAATCCGAAGGTCCCTGGTTCAAATCCTGGCCCCGCTACCATTTCTCCCCTAGGTAATGTTAGTGTCGCAAACACAATCAGACCACAGCTTAATATTTAAATTGTTAGAGAAAATAGAAACACTTGACGCCTTTTGCGCACTAACAAATATTACAGCAAAGGTGAGGGACAAGGCGGCTACTAGTTTTTTCATGACCATAGCCTATCCAATCTGATGAAAATGTTGAGTCCTGCCACCTCAAAAAAGTTTGCAATAAACTCTTAAATACTTCATTTTCAGATTAATTGTCTCGTACTCGTATGTTTGGTTTTTCTGATAATTGATACAATTAGTTATAGGGGAGGTCTAGAATGTTTAGGATTGGGGAGACACCTAAAGATTTATGGCTAGTTGGCAGGTTGCTTGAGGATAAAGCCGCTAAATTACCTGATCATCCTATATTATTCTGGTCTGACGAGGTCTATACGTATTCTCAGCTAAATTATAACGCCAATAAAATAGCAAGAGGTTTTTTGGATATACAGCTCCAACACTCTGATCGCGTTGCGGTTATGATGCAAAGTTCACCGACCTATATTGGTGTTTGGTTTGGTTTAGCAAAGTTAGGTGCTATAGAAGTGCCGATTAACACAGCTTATAAGGGTGACTTATTAGCGCATATAATAAATAGCTCTGGGGCTAGTGTTGCTGTAGTAGATATAGAATTTCTACCCGTATTTGAGCAGATTATTAAACTATGCCCGTTGCTTAAGCGTATTGTAATTAATACTGATGCTAATTCACCTAAAAACTTTTCTATAAAAGAAGAGGTTACTTATGATCAGCTTAGTCTTCTTTCTTCAGATGATGGAAGTAATCTAGGTCACAATATTTTACCTGAAGATATTGCTTGTGTGATGTTTACCTCAGGCACTACTGGACCTTCTAAAGGTGTAATAATTAATAATGCCTTTGAATTATCTTTTGCGGTTATTTTTAATGAGATAGTTTCTCTTAGTTCGTCAGATATTACATATAATTTTTTACCTTTCTTTCATATAGCAGGAAAATTTATTTTACTCGGTACTATGTTTGTGGATGGACGCATGGTCCTTCGTGCGCGTTTTAGTGCTGATAGTTTTTGGGCTGATGTAAGAAAGTATGGTGTAACTGTTACGGTAGGTGTAGGTGGGATCTGCCAAATGCTTTATGCTAAGCCTTCAACACCGCAGGATTCCGAAAATCCTTTACGTATGATCTATTCAGTTCCAAACCCCCATGACGTTCTTGAGAAATTCAAAAAAAGGTTTGGGGTTGAGTTAACTGAAGGGTATGGGTCAACGGAAGCTAATATAGTTGTATATACAAGACCTAACGAGGATACGCCATTAGGTGCGGCAGGTAGGGCTGCTCCTTACTACGATGTGCGTATTGTAGATGAAGATGATAACGAAGTTCCTCCTGGAGTCTCGGGAGAAATTGTAGTTCGTCCTAAATATGCAAATATATTAATGGAAGGCTATTTTGGATTGCCCGAAAAAACTATAGAAACATTTAGAAATCTCTGGTTTCACTCAGGTGATAGGGGGGTAATGGACGAAAGCAGATATTTATTCTTTTTAGATAGGATGAAGGATGCAATAAGGCGAAGGGGTGAGAATATATCTTCCTTTGAAGTAGAGCGGATCGTGAGTAAATATTCAGCAGTATCTGAAGTTGCTGCGATAGGTGTTCCAGCTGATGTTGGGGAGGACGAAGTAAAAATTATTGTTGTCTGTAGGGAAGATTCTCCTATTAATCCTATAGATTTATTTCAACACTGCGTAAATGAAATGCCCTATTTTATGGTTCCTCGTTTTATTGAATTTGTTGATGTTTTGCCAAGGACTCCGACGCAAAAAGTAAGAAAAGTTGAGTTACGTGAATTGGGGGTAACAAATACAACATGGGATTGCGAGAAAGAAGGGTTTAAGGTGACCCGGGGTGGAATAAAAGAGTTCTAGCGCGGGTAAAATAAGTTTATCTGATTCTTTATTTGATGGAGAAAGTGCTATTTTTATTCAGTCTATCTGATAAATTAAGAAGTATAAAAAAAGTCTAGTATAACTATCGGAGGGTCAATTGTCATTTGAGTTGCTTAAAGGTTTTCGAGTCATTGACATGAGTCAATACGCTCCTGGTCCATATTGTTCCCTTTTATTATCAGATCTTGGCGCTGAGGTATTCAAAATTGAGCCCCCTGGAGGTGAGCCCATGAGAAGGGTTGGGCCTTTAGACGAAAATGGAATTTCAAATTGGTATAAGGTTTTAAATCGTGGAAAAAAAATTATTGAGTTGAATTTGAAATCAGATGAGGGCTCTATAGCTTTTAGAGACTTAATTGCGAGCTCAGATGCACTTTTAGAATCATATCGGCCTGGAGTTTTAAATAGACTTGGATTTTCTGAAGAAGTAATCAGAAATATCAATAATTCAATTGTTGTTTGTTCCTTATCTGGATGGGGTAAAACCGGTCCATATTCAGCCAGGGCAGGCCATGATTTAAATTATATGGCTTTATGCGGAGGTTTATTCACTTCAGGTAGGGGTGATATGCCATCGATAACTAATCCTCCAGTAGCAGACTACGCTAGCGGTATTCAGTCAGCATTCTCGATAGTCTCTGCTTTACTTGCTCAGTCCAAAAAAACAGAAAAATCTTCTATTGAGCCTATTTATATAGATACCAGTATTGCAGAGTCTGTTCTTCCATGGACTGCATGTGCTCATACTCAGGAAGTTTCTGAAGAAAGTAAAATTAATATTTCAGATACCTTTTTAAATAATGGTGCAGCATTTTATCAAATATATGAAACAAAAGATAAAAGGCATATTTCACTTGGTGCAGTAGAGGAAAAGTTCTGGGAGGCCTTTTGTGTTGCTATTGCCCGAGAGGATTTTATAGAACGGCAGTTTGAGAAATGTCCTCAGACAGATCTTATATCTGAGGTTGCAAAAATCGTTTCAAGTCGAACTTTGGATGAGTGGATAAAACATTTTTCTAGTGTGGATTGTTGTTTTGAGCCCATTCATAATTTATCAGAAGTTAGAAAAAATGAACAGATATTAGCACGAAAGATGCTACGGCCACGAGAGGGAGATAATTCTTGTATTGAGATAGCTTTCCCCGCATGGATTAATGGTTCGCCAATGCCAAAAGGTAAGCCTTTGGAGTTTCTTAGCATTAGTCAATTGGGTAATGCTTTAGATGAATCGTCAGACAATATAAATAGGTAGGATTTTTTATGCATTCTAGAGCAGTTGTTCACGATTGGATCAAACATCATTCTATTCGTAGGTCTAACTCAATAGCAATTGTTGATTTTGAGTCCAATGTCCAAATGTCTTACCGGCAACTTGATAAAAAAATTGATAGTTGTGCGTCTTATTTGAAGAAGAAATACAATATTAACTCAGGCGATAGAGTGGCAACCTTGGCTCAAAACTGTCCCGAAATTTTTATTGTACAATTTGCCTGTGCTAGGTTGGGAGCGATTTTTCTTCCTATGAACTGGCGTCTAGCAATTCCTGAACTCAAATATATTTCTTCGGATGCATCTCCGCGAGTTATTTTTTCTGATAGTAAGTTTTTTGATACCGGTGAAAAAATAAGTTCTCAAGAACGAATGCTACAAAATGAATCCCTGGATAATGATACCGAATTTTATAAAGCTTTGAATGAAAACTTGCCTTTTGTAGATTATCAGCCACCCAACTCTGATGATATTTGGCATATTTTGTATACTTCAGGGACTACGGGTCGACCAAAGGGAGCGCAGCTATCTCATGGACAAAATTTTTTGCAGTGTGTTGGGCTTGGTTCAGAATATTCTATAACAAGTAATTCCGTAGGTCTAACTTATACACCTACCTTTCATGCGAGTGGATTATTTATGTTTTCAAATCCCACTTTTTTACATGGAGGAAAAACTATACTAATGCGTCAGTTTGATCCTGAGATTTGTTTGGATGCCCTTATGAATCCTGACTTGGGTATTACGCATACTCTAGCGATCCCAACTAATCTTTTAATGATGAGAAATGTACAAAACTTTAAGGATGCTAGTTTCGGAGGGTTAACAATAGCTTCCGGAGGGATGCCAGTACCGACTGCATTAATTGAGGAGTATTCAAATCACGATGCAAAAGTACCGCAAGTATGGGGCATGACAGAGTTATGTGGAGTATCTACATCGCTTCCAGCTGATGAGTATATTAAAAAGATGGGGTCGTGCGGACCACCCTTAATGAATATGGAAATAAGTATAGTAGATAAGCATGATAATCATATTAAAGAACCGGATATTATAGGTGAAATTGTTGCTCGTGGACCAATGGTAATGAAGGGATATTGGGGACTTGAGCATCTTACAGATGAATTTTATCTTAAGGATGGTTGGTTTAGAACTGGAGATGCTGGAAAGCTTGATGAGGATGGTTATCTTACTATTTCAGGAAGATGGAAGGATATGTATATATCTGGTGGGGAAAATGTTTATCCCGCAGAGGTAGAGCAGGTCATTTATCAAATAAATGAAGTGCATGAGGTGGCCGTGATTGGTATCTCTCATGAGTTGTGGGGGGAAACGGGTCGAGCATTCATAGTTTTAAAGCCAGAACAAAACTTATCAGAAGAGGCGGTGATGAGTTTTTGTAAATCACAGCTTGCAGGATATAAAGTTCCCAAATCTGTAAGGTTTATTGATGAGCTGCCACATAGTGCAAATGGCAAAATTCTAAAATCAGAACTTCATCCAGATTTTGGGATATAAAAAATGCACAAAATTTATAGGTTTGATTAATATGAATCATTCACATTTACATCACGCACATATATTTTCTAGTGATATATCGAAGTCTCTGGAGTGGTGGAAATCAAACTTTGATGCCGTAATATACTTTGATGGTGAAATGGGGGGCTCAAGAAATATTTTTATAAAAGTTGGGGAAGGCCGTCTACATCTTTACGATCAGAAGCCTAGAGGTCTTGACCTCAATGCAATTCATCATCTTGGAATTCGTGTACTAAATATTGATGAGGCTGTTTTAAGAATGAGAGATAATGGTGTCAATTTTAGAAACCCTGTACGTCGGTTTGAAGGTTGGTCATATATAATGTGCAGTGCACCTGATAACATTTTATTGGAGATTTTTGAAGTAAGTGGAAATTTAGAAAATAAAAACCTAAAGGAATACTTCTCAGACTCATCTTCAGAATTCTAGAAATTAGTCTGTTATAGACTCATTTCAGAACATATTTATTTAAAGTTTTGTGGTTTTTTCTTTCCTAATCTTGTCCAGTAGATTTCAGGGATTAGTTCTGGTTCTTTATAAAAAAGCCACTGGCATGGTTTGGATGCGTCTTCGTTGTATTCTGTGACCCATAGTGGGTAACCTCCCCACTCAATAGGAAGTATCTCATTTACAGCGCAGTGGACACAATAGTAGGGAACAGACTTTTTTCCCCAAGACCAGTAGTGTTTTTCCTTTGTAACACCAAAATTATAGGGCGCACCAAGCCTTGAAGGAGTGCCATCTTCTACATCTCCTCTCCGCATTCTTCCTCCTGAACCGCAGGGATCCATGACTATAGAAAATTTTTCTTTATCTTCTTTAATCTTGATCTCACCTGTTTGCCCAGGACCACATCTGTGCGATCTCATCATTTCGGCTGTTAAATCGACTTGTCTTTTTACTGACAAATTCCTAAAAACTTTCCAAGTACGACGCATCATCCAGGTTTCTTGACTAGAACGAAGAATTTGATACATACCTGTTTCTCCGCATCGTTCAGCAGTTCGTGTGAGTAGTTCCCAAACCCAATCGCAGAACAAATCGTGCAAAGATTTAGTTTCAATTTGCCCGGTTTTTATAAGGGTTTCTGCTAGTTCAGTCTCACCAGATTTAATTGCCTTTACAGCTAATTCATGTGTTGGTGTACCAAGTGTTTCGGATTTATCTGTCCTTAATAGTCGTCCATGAAAATCACTTAACTGCAGCATGTTTTTGTCCTACTTTGAATGGGATATAACTATAGACCTACAAATCTAATTGTAATCCTACTTTTTTTAGAGTTTCTTTAGTTGGCCGTCCTGTATCAGTTTGCCAACCCATTTCCTCATAATATTCTGTTACCATATTACGAAGATGTGGTTTGATACTTTTACCTGCTGCACGGCCAACGCTAGGCGCTTCAAGAAGTCGGTCAGAAATATCAAATTCATCTTCTGGCTTAAACCCTCTTTTAAGTGCTATTACTCTTTGTAAATTAACCATTCTCTCACCAACTAACATAGCTTCATCACGGTTAAAGTCTGACCATCCAGTGGAAAGCGCTATAGCTTCAGAGGCATAGTCGAGCCCCCCCTTGACTCCCCACAGAGCGAACCAGCAAACACCCAGTGTATCTTCCCAAAGTTTTTTCATTTGTGTTTTAGCTACTGCTTCTGCTTTTCCTTCAGGAACCATGGGTTCACCAAATTCTGTGTACCCAAGATCAGGATCTGTAGTCCAAGCGTCTACGCCGGGGCCTTGCCAGCAAACACCCGCGCCTGCAACGATTTGACCAAGTAGCACGCTCCATGCCGGGCGCCAATCATGCATGTTGATTCCTCCACCTCTAATATGAAGCACGCAAGCTTCAGCTTCTTTACCTAAAAGTTTTGCTGCTTCTTTTAATCCTTTTGCTAGAACCTCTCCACCGAAGCCTTCCCCCGTACACATTTGATCAAGCAACTCAACTGCGGCTTCATAGTTGCCCCAATTTAATTCCAGTCCGCCTGTATCCTCTTTTGAAAGAATACCTCTTTCGTAAAGCTCAAACGCCATTCCCATTAGGGCCCCCCCGACAGATGAGTCAATCCCCATACCGTCAAAGTAGTCAGTTAATGCAAGGGCCTCACTGGGGTCGTCTATTCCGACCATTCCAGCTGCCCCCTCCATGTTTTCTCCCCCTCCACACATACTTGCTGTAAACCCAGCAAATTTACCGCTATTAATTTTACAGTCATAGGCGCACGAGATGCTGCAATTATATGATTCCTTTGGGATAATAGTAAAATCTTCGGCTGCTTTTACAAATCGTTTTGAAAAGTCTTCTCCCCAAAGAGGGTCAGATAAGTTTTTACCAGCTAACATATGGCTTTCACCCACGTAACTATACGCACGAGTAATCCCACCCTTTGCTAATATAGTTCCCACAGCTGGAGCGCCTTCACCCGGTTTTCTCTCAGCCCATATTGCCTTGTCCCAATTTTGAGTAAGTTCGCCAAACTCTAATGCCTGGTTTAGTTCTACTATTCCGCTTCCTCTCACAGCAACAGCCTTAAGGTTTTTAGATCCCATAACGGCACCTACGCTACCCTTAGATGCTCCATGGTTACGGTCATTTTTTATTGATGCACCAGGCAACATTGCCTCACCAGCTGGGCCAATGCAGGCAACAGATATTTTTTCTTCATCACCTAACTCTCTCTTAATTAGTCGCTCTGTCTCCCTTGTGTCTTGTCCCCAAACCTTAGTTGCATCACGAATTTCTACTTTGTCATCATCAACCCATAAATAGACAGGTTTTTCAGCTTTTCCTGTTATGACTATCCCGTCATATCCTGCATGTTTAAGGTAGGCTGCCCAGTATCCATGAGTATGACCTGTGGCAACGGCATAGGGTGTATTGAAATTAAAAGATACTACAGCTAGGTTTGATGAGCTTGGAGCGGAAGTTCCTGTTAGCGGCCCTGTCATGAGTAAAAGAGGGGCTTCAGGATCAGTGGCTTTTACTCCTTCTGGAGATTCGTCTATAAGCAGACGCATGCCAAGCCCTATGCCGCCTATATATTTTCTAAGAATATCTTCATTAGGTAATTCAGAATTCTCAAATTTACCTTTAGTTAAGTTTACCCTTAATAGTTTACCTGCGTATCCACCTTTCATAGCTATACCCCCCCATATTGGCTAAGAATTTTGTTACATTGTATTTTTCAAAACAATTCTAATTAATTCACCTCTGTTTAACTTTCTCTATACAAGCATGGGCCACTGTTTTGATAATTGATTCAGAATCAAGACCGTATTTTGAATATAGATCAACTATATCTCCTGACTCTCCGAATTCTGTTACTCCTAATGGGTATGGTCTATGCCCAAGAACAGATCCAATCCATGATAATGATGCTGGATGTCCATCGCAAACTGTAACTAAACTTGCTTTAGACGAAAGTGGCTCTAATAACATTGCAATGTGAGATAAGGATTCAGGCTGTCCTGATCTTTGTTTTTTTTGTGTGTCAACCCAATTATTAAAAAGTCTGTCGACAGATGAAACAACTAAAAGTCCTAGGCCATTTAAATCTTCACTCAGTGTTTCATGTGCCAGTTTAGCTTCCGGAGTTACCGCTCCCGAGACTATTATGGCAATTTCAGCATCTTTCTCAGGTGGGACTAGCCAGTAAGCACCACTGAGGATGTTAGATGATAATGCTTTATCTATATTACGCTCGGGTTGTGTAATATTTCTGGTGCTAAGTCTCATATAGACCGATCCACCATTAGTTTTCTGCATATGATCAAAGCCCCAACGCATTATTTCACTTACCTCATCAGCATAGGCGGGCTCAAAACTAGTTAGACCTGGTTGCCCAAGACCGATAAGCGGGGTGGATATAGATTGATGGGCACCTCCTTCAGGGGCGAGAGTAATCCCAGACGGAGTGCCTACTAGTAAAAATCTTGCATCCTGATAGCAGGCGTAATTGAGTGAATCTAGTCCACGTGCAATGAAAGGATCATATACAGTTCCTATAGGAAAGAGCCGTGTCCCAAATACTGGCTCTGAAAGACCAAGAGCTGCTAAAAGAAGGAATAAATTATTTTCCGCGATACCCAGTTCAATATGTTGGCCTGCTTTACTTAAGGCCCATTTTTGCATCGAAACAACTTTCTCAGAGTGGTAAACATCTTCCCTGTCTGCGCGGTTGAAGATGCCTCTTTGGTTAACCCATCCACCAAGATTCGTGGATACCGTTACGTCAGGAGATGTTGTTACTATGTGATTTGCAAGTTGGCTCTCGCCTTTTCCTAGTTCATTTAGGATTTTACCAAATGCCTCTTGTGTTGACATTGTTTTACTAATGGTAAGTGGAAGTTGGGTGGGTATTTCTATTTCATTAGAAGTGTGTGAAGTTGATTCTGATTGGTTAATGGGGGCTTTTTCTATAAACTTTCGTAGCTCTTGTTCATCAACATCTAATCCAGAAAACTTTTCCCATTCGTATCCGTCTTTTATATGCATTCCTGATTTAAAGTCTTCCATCTGGCTTGAGTTCATCAGTCCAGCATGATTATCTTTATGTCCCGCAAAGGGGAGGCCAAAACCTTTAACTGTATAAACAATAAAGCAATGCGGGAGTTGATCATCAATATTTTCAAATCCTTCCAGAACTGCTTCCATATCGTGACCAGCTAAGTTGGTCATCAATTTATGTAGCTCTTCATCATTATGGTCGTCGAGCAATTTTTTAATACCTGGAACGCTCGATAATTCAAGAGTAAGCCGTTCTCTGAAAGCTGCTCCACCCTTGAAGGTTAGGGCGGAATAGAGTTCATTTGGGCACTCATCAATCCAGACTCTAAGCTCTTCACCTCCGGGTTTTTTAAAGGCTTTTTCGAGTAACTTGCCATACTTAAGTATAACTACATTCCATCCTACGGCTTGAAAGAAATCTTTTATTTTTTGAAATAATTTATCTGAAACTACTCGATCTAAGCTTTGTCTGTTATAATCAATAATCCACCAGAGGTTTCTGCTTTCGTGTTTCCATCCTTCCAAAAGAGCCTCAAATACATTACCCTCATCGAGTTCAGCATCTCCCATAATAGCAATCATACGGCCAGGGTCTTGATCTTTTGGTGCAAGTTTACGTAGGTGAATATAATCCTGCACTAGTGAAGCAAAAAGTGTTGTGCCAACTCCAAGGCCCACTGATCCAGTTGAAAAATCAACGCCACCAGTATCTTTCGTCCGAGAAGGATATGATTGAGCACCCCCTAGAGATCTAAAATTCTCAAGTTTTAATCTTTCTTGTTTATCAAAGATATATTTTATTGCGTGAAAGACTGGACTAGCATGAGGTTTAACAGCAACTCGATCGTTTGGCCGAAGTACATTAAAATATAAGGCTGTCATTAGAGTGACTACAGACGCGCAACTTGCCTGATGGCCGCCAACTTTTAACCCATCACGATTTTCTCTTAGATTATTAGCGTTGTGAATCATCCACGAAGATAACCAAAGAACTTTCTTTTCAAGTGCTTTTAAGTAATCAAGTTCCTCTGCTGTAATCTTCTTGTCTGATCTGGCTTTTTTTTGTGGGGCTTTATTTGCCATTATGTTTCATCCAGATAATAATAAGGAAGCGCTGGTTACTTTGTATATTACATAGAATCTATCTTATTTTTTTAATTTTGTCAGGAACTAAGATCTCTATATTTATCAGAGATTTGTCCTAATTATACATTATTTAAAACACTACTACACTTCTAATTGATTCACCCTGATGCATTAGATCAAATCCTTTGTTTATATCTTTAAGAGTTAGTGTATGTGTAATCATGGGGTCTATTTCGATTTTACCATCCATATACCAATCTACAATCTTTGGGACATCAGTACGACCTTTTGCTCCACCAAAAGCTGTTCCTTTCCAGACTCTTCCTGTAACAAGTTGGAATGGTCTAGTGGAGATTTCTGCTCCCGCACCTGCTACGCCAATAATTATGCTTTCTCCCCAACCTTTATGGCAACATTCTAGTGCTTGCCGCATAGTTTCTACATTACCTATGCATTCAAAGCTAAAATCTGCGCCACCATTAGTAAGATTTACAAGGTGAGGGACTAATTCATTCCCTGCATCTTTTGGGTTAACAAATTCTGTCATACCAAATTTAGTGGCAAGAGTTTTTCTCTTATCATTAATATCTACTCCAATGATTTGGTTGGCTCCTGCTAAGCGTGCACCTTGAATTACATTCAAGCCTATGCCTCCCAAGCCAAATACTATAACGTTGGCCCCAGGCCATACCTTAGCTGTATTGATCACTGCTCCTACACCTGTAGTTACTCCGCAGCCTATGTAACAAATTTTGTCAAAAGGCGCATCTTCTCTTACGGTTGCTAATGCAATCTCAGGGACAACACAGTATGAGGAAAATGTTGATGTGCCCATATAGTGATAAATTTTTTGTTTACCTATAGAGAAACGACTTGAACCGTCCGGCATTAAGCCCTTCCCTTGTGTTTCACGTACTGCTTGGCAAAGATTAGTTCTACCGCTGGTGCAATAGCTACATTGCCTACATTCTGGAACATAAAGTGGTATTACATGTTGCCCGGGTTTTATGGATTTTACATCAGGACCCACTTCCACAGCTATGCCTGCACCTTCATGTCCAAGTATTGCTGGGAAAATTCCTTCGGGGTCTTCACCTGATAAAGTGAAAGCATCAGTATGACAAATACCTGTTGCCTTCATTTCGACAAGCACTTCTCCTTTTCGAGGTCCTTCTAAGTTGACTTTTTCAATACTAAGAGGTTCACCTGATTTGTGTGCAACAGCTGCTTCAACTTCCATTTAATTACAAGCTCCTCTTTTTTTACATACTTAAAATGGAAAAATTCAGAAAGATTTAATTTGTTAATCTCATCATAAGTCTTTATTTTATTATTATAGACTCTCTCATGGCCAATAAGATGTAATCAAGTGTTACAGTATTACATACTAAATATGGGTTTAAATAGTTTTTTCTACAGGGTTATATAGCCAATAAGTTGAATATTATAGTTTATTTAAAAGAGCTCTAATTTTATACATTCTAATTTAAAGGTAAATAATTTGATACTTAGTGAAGTTGAACTAAAAAAACTCAAACAACTTGATACCCCAACAGTTTGTAACGCGTTGGAAATAATTGATCCTCTTAGAAGGGGTTTTGGATTTACTACTTCTCATCTTAGGTGCAGTCGGCCGCATCTTAACCCAATTGTTGGCTTTGCCTGCACCGCAGTTTTTCGTGGAGTTAGACCCAGCTCACGATCTAAAACTGAACAAAAACATTTTGAAGGATCATATTTTGATTACGTAGCAGAAAGTAATTTTCCCCGCATAGCTGTTTTTCAAGATGGTGATGGTGTCCAGGCTAGATCAAGTGCAATTTTTGGTGAGGTTATGAGTGCCATGCATAAAGCTCTTGGTTGTGAGGGTCTCATAACAGATGGTTCTGTAAGGGATATGGAAATGATGGTAGATGAATTTCAGTGTTTGTATGGTTCAGTAGCGCCTTCTCATATCTGGTTTCATATGGTGGAATTTGATTGTGAAGTCAATATAAACGGTATGGTTGTTAATTCAGGGGACCTAATACATGCAGATGTTCATGGCGCTGTTATTATCCCAAGTAATGCTGTGACAGAAATAATTGAGACCGCTGAAGAAATTGCTAAGCGAGAAGACAGAATAATTAGTCTATGTAGGGACAAAAATTTCTCTGTTGATCAGCTAAAGAAGATCTGGGGTGGTGAATAGTGGTAAGTTGAGAAAAAAATAATATTTGATAAAGGAGCTTTTTATGAAAGCAATAGTGATGCACGAGCACGGAGGTCCTGAGGTATTAAAATTTGAGGATGTAGATACTCCAGATTTAGGTCCAAGAGATGTTTTAGTCAACATTAAAGCTGTTGGGGTAAATCACTTCGACTTAGATGTTAGGGAGGGAGTGTCCGGGCATCTAGATTCATATATGCCACATGTTCTTGGAGTTGAGGGGGCCGGAAAGATAGCAGCTGTAGGCTCTGCAGTAACAGGCTATAAGGTGGGGGAGAATGTTATGCCCTATCTAACAACGTGTTGTGGGAGTTGTAATCGCTGTTTAAGTGGTCATGATAACATTTGCGAACATTTCGATAAGCTTGGTGTTACACACTGGGGCACTTATGCTGAGTATGTGAAGGTATCTGAGCAAAATATTATTCGTATCCCAGATGGCCTCTCATATTTAGATGCTGCTGCTACCCAGGTTGTTGTTGCAACTGCATGGGAATTAGTTGTTGTTCATACGAAGGTAAGGCAGGGAGAATTTGTTCTTGTAAATGCTGCTGGATCAGGTGTCGGAACTGCGACTATTCAAATGGTCAGAAATGCTGGTGGGGTAGTAATTGCAACTGCTGGATCAGATAAAAAACTAGACCTGGCAAAAGACTTAGGCGCTCGTTACGGAATCAATTATAACAAGGACAACATAAAAGATTCTATAATGGATATAACGAATAATAAAGGCGTTGATGTGTGTATAGAAATGGTTGGTGGCACAGTTCTACAACAAAGTATTGAGGCTTTAGCTTATAATGGACGTTTGGCTACATGTGGAGCGCATGCCGGTGAAAAAGTGGAGCTAGATATTATAGAAATATTCAGGAAGCAGATCACTATATCTGGTAATCACTTTTCACCAAAGGCTAATAATGAAAAGGCATTAAACTTAGTTGCTCATGGTATAGTTAAACCGATAATTGCTAAAAATTTCCCTCTTTCAGAAATGTCTGAAGCTCATAAGTTAGTGGCATCAAGAGATTTCTTTGGGAAAGTTGTGCTTGAGGTTTGATTATTTGAAGTAATAAATTTTTGTATGGTTATTTTGTACAAACTAGGATTGTTCATTATTATTAGATGTTAAAAATTCTGTCACGAGATATTGTTGAAGGTTATAGAAGGGACGGGTTTCTTTACCCCATCCGTGTTATATCTGAATTAGAATCTACCAATTTAAGGCAGTCTCTTGAGAGTATATCTGATCAGGACTTAAAAAAGATAGGAGGGAGACTTCAGCATAAGCCGCACCTTCTTATAACGGCGCTTAATAGTTTAGTTAGAAACTCTAAAATTTTGGATGTTGTCGAAGATTTAATAGGCCCAAATATACTATGTTGGGGAGGCGCTTTCTTTACTAAAAACGCTGGAGATTCTTCTTTTGTCTCGTGGCATCAAGATTCAACATACTGGGGTCTTTCTGGTGGATCAGTCTTGACCGCCTGGGTTGCACTGTCACCAGCAACCATTGAGTCTGGGGCAATGAAAGTTATCAGAGGTTCACATCTGGGCCCAGATTTCAAACATATAGAAACCTATGACCAGCACAATCTTTTGTCTCGTGGACAAGAGGCGCAGGGTGAATTTAATAGTGAGTATGAAGTTGACATGACTTTGAATCCTGGGGAAGTGTCTTTCCACGATGTTAAATTGTTACATTGTTCACTACCTAATAGGAGCCGCGTGAATAGAATGGGTTACGCAATTCGCTATATAACAACTGACGTTAAATCCTCATTTTTGCACGATAGTGCATTACTTGTGAGGGGCGAAGATGAATTTAGAAATTTCATTCAAGAAGAAGATCCGGAAAAGGATTTCTCACATTCTTCAATAAAATCATATCTCAGAGCTAGTAAGCTCCATGAAGAGCTTCTACACAGAAGGTGAACGAAACTAGCAAGGTAGTTTCTGTAATAAACCTGTCCATTTTTGTAAATTATATTAATTTTTCATACGCGGTAAAATAAACTTCACAATAAAATATAGAGTTAAAAGAGAAGGCACGACAGCTAGGCTCCAAATCATTTGAGACGGGTCACGCATAACCAAGGTTAATGCAATAAAGATTGGCCAAGATAGTAGTACTAACAACTGAAATCTTACGGTTTTGGGTAGGGATCTAATTCCACCCTTTGATTCGTCAAGGAATAGCCGTTGTATAGAATTTGCGTTATTCGTATCAATCATCATATACCTCTTAAATTCTAATTATTCTGCATGAAGATGGTCTCTCGGTGACACATCAACCAGTATGTCGGCAGCTTTAGAGAGTAGTTCATTAATCATATGGATATTTTTTTTATCACCTGATACTTCAAGGTTGTAAGCTTGAAGTTGCAATAGGGCGGCATCGCTGACATCAAGAAATTTTTCATCACTCATTTTCCATCCTCCGGATTTAAAACATACAAATCGAATTACTACTTTTACGCAGCTTATTTATTTTTGGATCACAAAATATCTAATAATTTTCTTACGAAAAAGGGGTCAAGCGCATGAAGCTTGACCCCAACTACACAGGGAGGTTTAACGCCTAGGAGACGTCAGCGAACAGACACTCCCAGTTTTACCTCGATAGCTATAATGAAGAATAGCTATGTCGCGCCCTTAATTTACAGGGAATAATCAAGGGCTAGATGCTGCATTATTAAGCATAAATTGCATCTAATATTTTTTACTCCTGTAAAAAAGTTTTAGATCACATTTATTTTAAGAAAATATATTATCTGATATTATTTTCTTAATTATTACGAAAATATTAAGGGGATTTGAAGTAGTTTACTCAATCATAGTTAATTCATATGTGTAAGTAGTTTATCAGCAATAAAGCCAACTACTCCTTTGTATTTTAATGGTCCTTCTGTCAAAATTACACAGACACACTCACTATCTCCTTCAACAAAAGGTTCATGTGTATCTTGTTCGTCTCTTACTGTAAGGTCACCACGTTCATAACTGCCGAATTTATCAGAGAATTTTCCTGATAAGACAAGAGTATACTCATTTCCTTTATGGCTATGACCGGGTATTTTTGTGTTAGGTGCAATTTTTAATAATTTCATGCTTACGTCAGACTCTTTAACATCTAGGTCAATATATCTTATAGATCTGCCCATACGTTTCCAGTTGAGGTCACTAAAGTGGCTGGGTAATTTTTCATTAATTGGTTTAGGGATAAAATCATTCATATTTGTTGATGTTTGATTTGGGGCATCAATTTGTTCGGTTTTTTCTATATTTTTCAAAACTTTTTGGAGATTTGAATCATTAAGAATATTTTTTGAAGAGTCATTAGAGGGTGAACTGGAAGCGTTAGCTTCAAACGTAGCAGCGCCAATGGTATCAAGAAGATTAGCCATCTTGCGACTCTCAGGGCATAAGGTTAAATGGGCGGCTACGATCGCACTTTGACCTTCGCCTAGAGAACCTGATGTATACTCTGAGAGAATAAGTTTATCTATAAAGTGATTAGGCATTATAATTTTCCCCCAATATTAGATTCTATCTTTTTCAAGGCTAATCGCATACGAGATTTGACAGTTCCAAGAGGCAAACTTAAATCCTCTGCGATGGTTTTATGAGATTTCCCTTCATAGAAAGACATTCTAACAATTAATGCTTGCTCCTTTGGTAAATTATTAACAGTTTTAAGTATTAAATTTTCTAATCTAGATTGTTCAAGCTCATTTTCTGGAGTTTCGACATCCGGAACGAAAGAGGGATCAGAGTAATCTGGTTCGGGTCTGCTAGATCGATTAAAATGATCATAAGTCTTATTTCTAGCAATAGTATAGATCCAGGTAGATACTCCCCCCTTGTCTGGATCATATGAAGGCGCATAACGCCACGCTGCTACCATTGTCTCTTGTACCACATCGTCAACTTCTCCAGCACCTACCCCTCTTTTTAATACAAAAGCACGAATTTTTTGTTCAAACTCACTGAAAATCTTAACGAATGATGCTCTGTCTTTTTGCTCAGCAACACTAATCAAGAGTTTTTTTAACTCAAGTGCGTGTTCCTCGCTGGAGACTTTTCTTTCGTCAGTCACAGTCATCTTAATATCTTTTATACTTACCAGCTCAAATTTTGGATCATATGTAAATTAAAACTATTATGCAGTTATTGTACTGCAGGATAAATAGGAAATGTGTCGCAGTTTTCTTCGTATTATAATGGTTATTTCAAGACGAATATTTATTTTAAGTAAATTTCCTTATTTAATGCCGTTTGAGCCAATTTTGTCCATTCAGTCAATTTATTTTGTTCAGCAGGGTTTAACTGCTTCCATCTTGGCTTGAGTTGTTTGGGCATTGTTATTGACTTTGTTAACCAGTCTTTATCAGAATCCACGCCAAGAAAATTCACGAGATCCTCTAGTTGTAAAGCGGGATTTTCGATAAGATTCTCATAACTTAAATAGTATCTTTTATCTGTATCTAACTTTTGGAATTCTAATAGACTTTGCAAGGTCATCTGACTCCAGAAATCTGCACATGCTTTTAAGGGTGGTGGGTTTTCAAGCATCCATTTGGCAGGCCATTTAGAAATAAAGAAATTTCTATTATCTGGAAATTCAGCAAATGATTTATATTTACTACTTCGGCCCATAGGACTGTCTAAATTAAGAGGATTAATCCCAAGTTTACGAAGTTTTGACCAAATCCAAATTATTGCGCGGGCAGGTTTAAATGATTGAAGAGATAACGCAACATCACGGCCGTCTCTACAAATCATTACAAACTTTGCTGCTGGAAAGAGTCTTGGTAGGACTCTTACATACATAAGACTCATTCCGCTTCTTTCTACCCAAATTTTTCCTCCACATATTTTCAATAAATGTTCAAATAGCATTGCGTGGTGGGCCTCAGTTGTTTGTTTGGGAAATTTTGGAATAGAAATTGCTAATGAATCAAACAATGATTCTGGACTATTACTTATATGTGGCAATGTCATCTTTAGTATGGGAGGGACATCATCAATTTGGAAACGACCCATCTCAGGTTGGTATAGAAACTCACCTGGCATAGTTTCACGAGTTATCATTAAGCGAAGTAATGGTGAAGACTTGGATAGTCTTTGCCAATAGTCACGACCGGTAAGTTTTCCTGGAAGGAGACAGTCCAAGCAATGTGATGCAAGAAACTCCGATATACTTAATACTTCTGGATGTAAATTTAGAATATTAGAGACTAGCGTTGAGCCGCAACGTGCTGGGCCTATTATAAAAGTACCGCCAGCACCAAGTTGGTTATTTGATTTATCTGACATTATGTCCAAAATCTAAATCTTAAAGCTTTTAACTGAGTTATTACTTGAAGGCGCCTTGAATAAGTGGTGGTGCCGGCTGCAGGATTTGAACCCGCGACCTACTGATTACAAATCAGCCGCTCTACCAACTGAGCTAAGCCGGCACAAGAATCAGTATATACAAAAATGATATGCGGTTGGGAAGTATATGCAAAAAAAGCAAGTTTCTTTTATCGGTTTTCAAACATAACGGTAACAGTCTAGGATATTATTTATAGATAATTAATCTATTAAAATCATTTTTTAGCACTAAAGCTATGTTGGTATAGTGCTATTGCAGCAGCATTTGATACATTCATACTAGCCTGGTAAGAATTCTGAATAGTAAATCCTGTGGGTATTTTTGCTAATATATCACAGTTTTTAGAGGTTAGCCTGCGCAATCCGCTACCTTCAGACCCAAGAACAATTGTCGTCGGTGCATCTGTTAGGGCTTCGTGGAGTTCTGTAGGACTGTTTGCGTCAAGGCCAACTATCCAGAAACCTGATCTTTTGAGTAAGCTGAGTGTGCGTGCAAGATTCGTGACATGTATTAAAGGGACAGATTCCAGGGCTCCACTTGCTGTTTTTGCTAGTGAGCCAGTTATAGAAGGAGAATTTCTTTTTTGGAGAATTATGCCTTGTGCTCCAAATACCGCAGCAGAGCGCATAATGGCTCCAAGGTTTTGTGGGTCTGTTACTTGATCAAGAACTACAATAGGCCCAGTATTCTGGTGTTTTTTTTCAATTATCTCATTTAAAGAGTTTTTTGGTAAATCAGTTGCAATTACTGCTAGTCCTTGATGAACAGCCCCAGCAGGTAAAATTAGAGATAGTTCATCATTAGTTACTAGTATAAATTCAGATAAAGCTTTTTTTGCGGAATTCGGCCATTTTTCCGATGACTCTTTTAGCTCTTTTATCCGATCAACAGTGCTAAAGAGCTCTTGAATTACTCTTTTTGGGTTACCTAAAGCGGCTATAACTGGGTGTAAACCATATATTATAGCTGAATTATTATCCCTATACTTATAAAAAGGATTGTTTTTTTTCATCAAGTGCTTGCGGACCATGACTTAGCTCATTATAAAGACGCTCATTAAGAAATACGACACCGCGCTACGAACTGCAAGACGTTGGCGCGGCGCAACGCGTTTTTTACTACTGATTAACAACTCGGCGGTTACTTTCATAGTGCGCTGATCTAATAAATTGATTGTTTGAGCAGCTCTGGAGGGGTGGCCGAGTGGTTAAA
>DBHM01000023.1 GCA_002296185.1 Alphaproteobacteria bacterium UBA828 | reverse complement strand
TCTCGACCGCACCATTCCCAGATTATCAAGCCTTAATTAGAATCTTTGGCTAATTTCGTTAGAGATGGTAAAGTAAGATATGCGATTACGATTCGGTTTTTTTAGAATTAAATCTATTTGCATCGGCCTTGCAGTGACTATCATTTTGGCAAGTTGCTCTCAGTTGACCTCTTTGCCAAGAAGTAGTGTGCCTGAAAAGTCTGATGAATTAGATATTGTCGCTCAGCCCTTTCAGCCAATTTCTGATATTCCCATTCCTCAGGGAGCAAAACTTGACCCGGATGTAAGTTTAGTTTTGGGGCGAGGTGATTATTGGACGGGGCGTCTAGTAATATCACTTCGTGAGTCTGCAAGCGATGCTTTTGCTCTTTATCTAAAGGACATGCAGAACTTTGGGTGGAATCATATAACTAGTGTTCAAACAGATATTAGTATTCTGTCTTTTGCCAAGAAGTTACGGGTTGCAAATATCCAAATTGAGAATAGAACACTAGGTGGTTCTAAAGTAACAATTGTTATGTCTCCTAGGGCATTAGAAATGGACGAATCTGGAAGTAGTACTAGTGATGGTATTATTAGGGCTCAATCAATAGATTAGTGAAAAAAGAGTCTTCTTCTTATTAGTGATTGGTTGAAAAAGAAGGGACTACATAGGGTCCTTCTGGAATTATGGCTACCTCTGTGTCCATGGTTTCCCTCACACTTTGTTCAATAGCCTTTTCTACAGAGGGAGTAATGTTAACGCCCGTAAGTACGAGGTCTTCCTGAGAAAGACTATCAGTATACAAATGCACTTTCCCTAGGCGCATTGGTTTAACAAGCATTTGTGTTTGCCATTCATCAATTTCTGCAAACTTCTGCTTCTGCACAGTATCAATGAAACCTTCACTACCGAGATTTAAAAGTTTTTGTTGGGCTATTGCGTACTCTGGAGAACCTAGGCCCTCAGAACACTCTGAGGCAATAATTAGGTTGCCTCCAGGTTTTAGAATATCTAAGGCACCAACCATGCCTTTAACAGTCTGATAGTAAGTTTTATCTAAGGGGTATCCAGCTGCAGAGGTAACTACAGTATTAAATTTTTTTGCAATTGGTACAATCGTATACTTTTTTGCAAAATCTATTGCTTTATAATGACTGGCTAAAATATTCCCAAAATTAAAAAAAGTAGGTCTGCGTTCATCGTCTAGTACGACATTTACCGCTAGGGCCCCCCCAAGCATATGAACTATTTCAACTTGGTCTTCATGTAACGGGTTACCATCAAGTATACACAAGGCGCATTTCGGATGTTCCATGTATCGAGAGCTGTGGAAACTAGTAATCGTATCTCGATGTGCTATACCCGGAGCAATAACTTTGCGTCCGCCTGACCATCCTGCCATCAAATGTGGTTCAACTAATCCAGTAACTATTTTTAAGTCTGCTTCTACAAAACGTCTATCAAGTTTGATGGGTGTATTACGGCTTGTGGTGCCAATTGATACATGCTCATGGTCATTACGTGCAAAGTGATTTACTACATTCACGGTTTTTAGCACCCAATCATTTCCAATGAGTTCCTGCATTTCAGGGCCTTCATTAGGTCTATGAAGGCCAGTAGCAATTAAAATAGTTATGTTCTGAGGTTTTAGTCCGTTATGAATTAAATTTTTTAAGAGGCTAGGTAAGATTAAGTTGTTTGGAACTGGTCTTGTAATATCGCAAATTAAAATACATGCTGTTTTATTGGGACCGGCTAATTTATCAAGACTATCACACTCAATAGGGTTAGAAAGTGCTGTTTCGACTGCTTTCACTGGATCATTTAGAATAGGCATTGGAGCTTTGCTAATGACTGAAACCTTTAAGTCATCAGAAAGGTTGACATTTAATCCATTCTTGCCAAATTTTAGTGTAGTTTCCATCAAGATCAATCTAACCGTCTAGAATTATTTCTAGCTATATTGTAAATCAAAACGTGAATATCGCCAAAATTATTCAGTATTGCCTGCTACAGGAACTCCAGTAGCTTGTGATGTTGCTACGCTGATAGCTCGCATATCCTCAGGCTCTATATTCATAAGGTTTGTTTTTCCAGTACACCTCGCCATCATAGAGGCTTCATTTGCGCAAGCTTTGAGAATAGCTGAAACTCCCTCTGAACGGTCATCGCTAGTACGGTCTGCTTCAAAATGCATATCATGGGTGTCTGTTATTTGTCCTCCAGCTGCGAGTGCTGCAACAACCCCGTAAACAACTGCCTTACCACCGAGTCCAATGACTTTTGCCGCATCTGTTCCTGAGCGAAGGCCTCCAAAGTATACAAGGTCTATCTCCTCTTCCCTATCAAGCTCCCGTAGTATACTAACTGCATCTCTGAGTATGGCTAAATCAGGTGCACTTTTTAACTCGCTCCATGGTGATCCTAAGGCCCCGGTGGCATCAAGAAGTAACATATCAAAATTATTTTCTAATGCATAAGGTATAGCTTCTGGCAGAGCTTCCAAAGAAGAGATTGCCATTCCAAGCAATTGATCCTCACTTAATCTCTCAGGCTCTACTGACTGGAACTTATGGCCAATGGCATAAATAATTGCTGAGGCATCTTTATGAGGTTTGATTTGTCCGGGTAAAACTAACTGAAGCCAATTTACGTCATTAGCTATAGGTTTGACTCCTATGTACCCACAGTTAGCTCCTGCCAGACCACGCCCTACGTCTCTTTTTACATCGTCCTCTGTTGAATCAAAGCCTGTCACAAAAAATGGGCTAGAGAGTAATAATTTACCTTCGCCAAGGTCTGTAGCTGTATTACATGCCTCTCTATAAGGGTCGATGACAAGTCGAGAAAGATTAGCTGGAAGAAAAGTAAGATCGTCTAGACTCGCTGCTCGATCATTGGGAAAGGGATTTACTCGTGCTCTGATTCTGTCTTGAATAGTACTTTTAAGCTTCTTGTGATCTAGCGGGTTAGTGCGCGCCATTACAAAAATATCTTCTCTATGTTTTACCGCATAATCAGTGCTGCCAGTTTCTGCATCACAGCGATAACATCTTGCTGCTTCCTTAAGCGCATCTTCTCGACTGTATGTATCCTCGATTTCAGGAAATTCTATAGGGTTTTCTCCTACCCCATGAAACACTGGTTCTTGTAATGGTAGCTTTTCCCATAACTGATCTTGAGCAACAGCAACACGACGGGTTTTGTGTGGGGTGCGATAAGGAAGTGGGTTTTCTCGCCCTTCAAGAAAGGCTTTAACATAGTAAGCAACTCTTTGGCCGTGGCTCATTGCCATTACAATGGTAGACCCACCAAACGCACCATCACCTGCTGCAAATACTTTAGGGTCTTCTGTGCTCATACCTTCCCAGTTTGTATTTACACGATCTGACAGCATCCATCCCTTCTCATCTAAATGTTCACATTTACCCTCTTGGCCAACAGAAGCGATTACCATTCCACAGTCTATTGAATGATCAGATCCTTCCTTAATAATAGGTCGCTTTCGACCCTCATCATCAGGTGGCCCATCTTCTGTTTTTAAACAATGCAATTTAAGACCTGAGTTAAAGGCCTCTACTGATACTTGTTGGGTGTTATAGATAAATTCTATGCCTTCCTCGATTGCACCTTGTAGTTCGATTTTTCGTGCTGGGATCTCATCGGATCCTCGACGATATACAACTTTTACATTCTTACATCCTGGAAGACGCAATGCTGCTCTGCATGCATCCATTGCAACATCTCCACCGCCAATTACTACAACTGTTTCTGGCATTTCAGGTCTTGCTCCAGCATTAATCTCGCGCAAGAACTGAACTCCATCCACCACGCGATTATCTTCTTCACCTGGTATGCCCATCTTCTTGCCCCACCATGAGCCAATTGCAAGAATAACAGCGTCGTGTTGGTTTTTAAGTTGCTCAATAGTTACATCTTTTCCCAAGGTAGTATTGAGATGAATATTTAACCCCGGACACCTATGTGTAAGCCTATCAATATCTTCTTGAATAACAGATTGAGGCAATCGAAATGCAGGAATTCCCCATATCATCATTCCACCAAGACGATCAGTCATTTCATACAAATGTACTTCGAATCCGGCTTCGCATAGGTCATGTGCGGCTACCATCCCTGCCGGCCCAGATCCAACTATGCCCACGCTTTCTTTTCTGGTAACTGGAAGCGAAGGTGGGTCGTAATCATGGCCTACTTTGTCCATGACGAATCTTTTAAGATTTCTTATTTGTACTGGACCATCAGAATCGGTTCTTCGACAAGCAGGTTCACATGGCGCATCGCAAACACGACCACAAATTGAGCTAAAGGGATTTGTGGCAGTAATAGCTTCATATGCATTTTCGTATTCTCCATCCCAGATATATGCAATATAAGAGGGCGCGTCTGTTCCAACAGGACAGGCAATTTGGCAAGGGGCGGGAACATAATGAATATCACTGGTGTCATCAGGTAATTCGGCCAAGAGTGTACGGGGGCCATTCACATTTTTATCTTTACGGTCTATTGGCATTTTAACTCACTTTGGCACGAACAGTTGCATCTCGATCCCTGAATTCGGGGGCATATGGCAATTTGGTCATTTCAGCCGCTTCAGGAGTAAGTGCAACAAGATCATCACGACTCAAATCATGAACACTTTTATGCCCAAGTGCATGAGTTAGAGATGCAATTTGCCAACGTACACCTTCTAAATACCTGTGTATATTTTTAGCCTCTACTTCGGGTTTATAACGTTTTTCATGTTCTGGATCCTGAGTAGCTATGCCTGTTACACATTGACCTACATGGCATTGCATACAAGCGATACATCCGCCTGCAATTAAGACTGAAGTTCCCACAGCTGCCGCATGGGCACCCAGTGCTAGTGACTTTACAACATCAATACCGTCTCTCATGCCCCCCATTAATATAATCTCAAGTTTTCCTGATGCATCTATTTCTTCTAGAGCTTCAAGTGCCTCGGATATTGCTGCTATTGTCGGAATTCCAACATACTCAGCAACCTCTGCGCCTCCTGCACCAGTAGATCCCTGCATTCCGTCAAGCTCAACGAAGTCAAAACCATCTTTATATGCAATTTTGATATCATCACGAACACGCCCTGCTCCAAGCTTGACACTAACTGGGACTCTGTATCCTGTGGCTTCTCGCAGCTCTTCAACTTTAATTACAAGGTCATCTGCCCCAAGAATATCTGGGTGGCGTGAAGGTGACCTAAGGTCAATTCCTTCTGGTATTCCTCTAATAGTCGCTAACTCTTTTGTTACCTTTTTAGCCATTAATTGTCCGCCAAAACCAGGTTTAGCTCCCTGCGAAATATAAATTTCTAGACCATCTGCTCTTTGCATATCATGAATGTTCCAACCAAGACGTCCCCCTAGCATTTGAAAAATAAGCTGGTCAGCTGCATCCCTTTGAGCATCTGACATACCGCCTTCGCCGGTGTTTTCAGCAATATTTGACATAGCAGACGCCATAGCAATTGCTTGCTTAGTGGAACGACTAAGAGCACCGTAGCTCATGGGAGCTATCATTACTGGCATAGATAATTTTAATGGATTAGCTCCATACTTTCCTCCAACTTCAGTGGTCATTTCAACTTTTGATACTACGTCGGGATCGTTCCCTGCATGCGTTATATCTTTACGAAAAGAAATGTCATTAAAGTGTGGTAGAGGGCGCGCACCACCATAACCTCTAACTCTATAACGTCCGATTTGGGACTTAATATGAATATCTTCTTGTATCTTAGAATTCCAATAATCAGAAGTTCCTGAAAATGTGAAAAACGGAATACTACGTACTTGCTCTTCGCTTTTGGCGTATCGAAGTTTAGTGCCAGCATTCATAACTTTTTTCAAATTTCCTTTGAACGGGATTTTGTAGCGGTCTAAAAATTCTCTAACACTTTCATCATCGCTTTGCTCCAAATCTACTTGCTTTGCATCTGATCCCATGGAAATCAGATCTCCTGCGACATAAATTTCTCCCGCTGACATGTCTTCACCAAGACGTTCTCCAGAGTCTCCTAGTATTATAATCCGCCCGCCATACATCATGTATCCAGCCATGAAGTTAGCATTACCTAGACAGCATAGTGTTCCTTCTTTCATAACTTGACCGGCTCTTGAACCCATATTTCCATGTATGACGATTTCTGCACCTCGAATAGCAACACCTGGGATTGCTCCTGCATTGCCTCTGACAACTACAGAGCCTGTATACATGTTGTCTCCAACTCCCCAACCTACATTTGCCTCAACATCAAAATGAGCTTGATCGGTTAATCCAGCACAGAAGTATCCTGCGGATCCTTTTATTTTTACATTTATGGGCGCAGTCAGGCCTACACCTAGATGATGGCGTGCATCAGGATTTATAATTTCGGCGCTTTCCCCTTTTTCTCCCAGTTCGCGAAGTTTTTCGTTAGCTTCACGGACCGAGACTTTGGCTAGGTCGATTTTGACCATGTAGCATAACTCCCCGGTGGTGGTTCATGTGTATCTAGTGCTTCTCCTGGAAATAATCGGTTAAGCGAAACTTCTTCAGAGGCAATGGCTATTAGGTCATCATTTTCAAACATAATCATAGGCTTTGCGGCCAAGTGATCTTTTGCATATCCAATCTCATCCTTAGTAGAAACTAAAAATGAAAAAGTACCGTCGAGATCGTCAATAGCGTTCTTGAGGGCTTCTTTAAGCGGCTCCCCCTTTGCCATCTTCTCAGCAAGATATACAGCTACCAACTCACTATCATTACTGGTTCTAAATTCAAAACCGCGACGTTCAAGTCTACGTCTCATTTTCCAATAATTCGTTATCTGTCCATTATGCACTATAGCTACATCCGAAAATCCAGTTGCCCAGAATGGATGCGCAGCTTCTGGTTTGACATCAGATTCTGTAGCTAGGCGCACATGGCCTATTGCATGTGTCCCTGTAAAATTAGCAACATCATACCTTCCATCAACATCGTGGGCTCCGCCTACATCTTTAATAATATCTAAACTTTCCCCTATAGAAACAACGGTAGCTTTAGGAGATGAATTTTCCATTGCATAAGCAAATTTTTGTAGATCTCCAGTAAAATTCACTACGGCTCTATAGTTTTCACCAATATGCTCTTCTTCGACTAAGGAAGCTCCGTGTTTTTCAAATGCTTGTTTAATCTGATCTATGGCAGAGTTGTCTTGTTCATACCCGACATAGAAACGGAGTTTTAATTTGCCATAATGTTGATCTCCGTAAAGTGCAAACCCTGTAGAGTCTGGGCCTCTGTGTTGAATACAATCAAGCATATTTATAAGAGTTTCACCGGTTTCTTTGCCGGCTCCTTTATGCTTGTACATTATTCCTGCTATTCCACACATTTGCTTCTCCCGATGAAAGCTAGATACCAAAGATTAATATAGTGAATAACAGCCTGACAGGCAATTGCTCTTATGAAAAAAAGTTTCCTGAGAGGAACTTATCTAAAAGTCTTACACTCATTACTACCAAAGATATTAACTAATATTGGAATATGAGGAGGGCGGAGTAATTATAAATTATATAACATTTTTTCTCATTGTAATCAATGCCTTATATTAACTCTCTACCCTCTTTATCCAATCAATAGAATGGGTTATTCAAGTGGCAATTGATTTTATTTTTTAGGGTAATTAATATTTCATTTAATTTGAATGGTAAGACCAGATTCCTTCACTATTTTGTTCTCGAATCAGGGATTTATCACAGATGAGTAAATTAAGATGAGCTAGAGCTTCTGGCATTGCAAAAACTGTATTTTGTGCTCCTAATTCAATTCTAAAAAGTTTCTGCATTACTTCCCATGC
>DBHM01000015.1:34898-78747 GCA_002296185.1 Alphaproteobacteria bacterium UBA828 | reverse complement strand
TAAGCGGAAAACAGCCGCTAAGCGAAAAAGATAGATTTAAGGCTAATAATCAACCTTAGTCAGATAAAGACCGTCAGGAGGAGCAGTTGGTCCGCCCTCCTGACGGTTTTTTGATTCTAGCGCGGTTTTTAAATTCTTTTCAGTCCAACTGCCCTTACCTACCAAGTATAAGGCACCCACTATATTGCGGACTTGTTTGTGTAGAAAAGAACGTGCCTTGGTGGTAATAATTATTTCATCTTGAAAATGTTCAACTGTCAAAAGATCAAGAGTTTTTATTGGTGAGGCTGCTTGACATTCTTTTGCACGGAATGTGCTGAAATCATGTTGGCCTAAAAGATAAGGGGTAGCATTTTCCATTTTTTTTGAATTTAGGGATACTGGGCACCACCAAGCTCTTCCTGACTCTATAGCTAAAGGTGCTCGGCGATTTATTATTTTGTAACGATAAGTGCGTGCTTTCGCATCGCGGCGAGAATCAAAATTATCATTTGTAGCATGAACACTTAGTATGCTGATGGTCGCTGGCCGTAAATGTGCATTTATAGCACTTTGAATAACAGCTACGTCATAACTCTTTTGAAAGTCTAAATGACATACTTGTCCTGTAGCATGTACACCAGAATCTGTACGACCGGCACCATACACATTAGTTTTTTCTCCACTGAAAGCACATGCTGCATCTTCAATGGACTCTTGAATTGATAAACCATTTTTTTGTTTTTGCCACCCCACAAATGGCTTACCATCATACTCAACTGTTAATTTATATCTTGGCATTTTAAGGGCAGTTTATCTTCAAACCGCATCCCTCGCAAAAAAACATCTATATCAAGTGGTTTTTTCCCTGCCCTTTGCAATTGAGTTATAACTAAGACAGAATTTTCCCCACACATAACACATAGGCCTTTGCCTGGTAGTTCCCATATCGAACCAATTTCTTTTGAATTATGATTATACTCTAGGTAACCATTAAGAACTTTAATTCTTTCGCCTTTATAAGCAAACCATGCGCCTGGGGTGGGGTTTAGCGCACGTACTTTGAGCAAAATTTCCTTTGCAGATAGTTCCCAATCAATTTCAGCCTCAGTTTTGATGATTTTGTGTGCATATGTCACATTTGAGGAAGATTGAGGAACGGCATCAATTTTATTCATTACTAAACCATCAATAGTCTTGGGTAATAGGTCGGCTGCTAATAACGATAGCCTATTATGGAGATCCTCAAAATTCATTTGATCGTTAATCTTGACAGCATGACTGGCCAAAATTGCACCTGCGTCAAGTTTATCCGTCATTTGCATGATTGTAATTCCGGTAGAAGAGTCTCCCGCCATTATCGCACGCTGAATTGGTGCGGCTCCCCTCCACCTTGGCAAGAGAGATGCATGTGCATTTACACACCCAAATTTAGGGTGATTAAGAAACTCAGGCGGAAGAATCTGTCCATATGCAACGACAACAGCAATATCAGGATCTAATCGTATAAATTCTTGGTAGCATTCTGGTGTTCTAAGTGAGTTAGGTTCCTTGACATCTAATCCAAAATTGTGTGCAACTTTTGCTATATCTGTGGGTTGTTTTAATTTACCTCGTCCATATCGAGAGGGAGGCTGAGTATAAACAGCTAAAATATCATGGCCAGCATTAATTATTGCTTCGAGTGATGGAACTGAAAATTTCGGCGTTCCCATAAAAACAACACGAAGAGGTGCAAAATTCATATTCTAAAGCCTATTTTTTTTCTTCACAGGTTGCCCGAATTTTTCACCCTCAACACGTTTCGCTTTGGCTAATTTACGTAGTATCATTTTTCTCTTTAGTGCCGATAGATAGTCAACAAAAAGAATTCCATCTAAATGATCAATTTCATGTTGAAGGCAAACAGCTAATACACCTTGAGCTGAAATCTCATGATTTTCATTATTTCGGTCTATATAACTTATTTTTACTTCGCCTGGGCGTTCTATCTCTGCAAAATGTTCAGGTAGTGATAAACAGCCTTCATTATAGACAATTTTTTTATCGCTTGCTTCTATTATTACTGGGTTAATTAAGCACATAGGATTTGAGGGCTCATTTTCTTCATGTATATCAACTATAATAACTCTCTTAGGTATACCTATCTGAATCGCAGCCAGTCCGATGCCTTCTGCTGCGTACATAGTTTCAAACATATCATTAATGAGATCAGAAACCCCAGAATCAACAAATTTCACTGGTTTTGATAGTTCTTTTAGCTTTTTTTCAGGAGCTATTAGAAGCTGTTTTATTGCCATATAACTTATCCTATGTTGCACTTAGACAGGTATTATGCAGATTAGTAGACGTCAAGTGTTCTAGGAGCTAGTTTTTTATGACAAGCCTGCTCATAACTATCCTCGTTTGCACCCTTTTTCTTGCCTTAGCTGTATTTTGGCTTGGCTGGAATTTTGTCAAGCGTTTCAATAGTAGTTCTAAGGGGTCAGAACTAGGTATTGAAATTGGTCGAATTTCTGAAGTAGCCCGGGAAGGCCAAGTTGGTCTTGAAACACGACTAAAAGCTTTAACAGAGTCTTCTGAGTCTTTTCGTTCTAGTATTAATGAAAGATTACAAGCACAAGAGATTAAACTAAATAAAACTCTAGAGGAAGGCTTGCATACTAGTACAAAAAAGACTCTAGAAACTATGAGCAAGCTTGAAAGCAGATTAGCTGTGATTGATAAAGCTCAAGAAAATATTGTTGAGCTTTCCGGGCAAATGGTTGGGTTACAGGAAATTTTATCAAATAAACAAGCTCGGGGTGCTTTTGGGGAGATTCAACTATACGATCTTGTAAGGCAGGTTTTGCCTCCTTCGGCCTTTAAAGATCAGGCACAGTTATCTAACGGTAAGAGGCCTGATTGTTTGTTGGTGTTGCCTAACCCCCCGGGACCAATAGCAATTGATGCAAAATTCCCATTAGAAAGTTACCACTTGTTGAGATCTGCAACATCTGATTCTGATAGATCTTCTGCAGCAAGGACTTTCAGGGATGCAATTAAAGTACACATAAAGGATATTGCACAAAAATATATTGTACCAGGAGAAACAGCTGAGGCTGCCCTTATGTTTCTTCCTTCAGAGGCAGTCTATGCGGAGCTACATGCAAATGCTCCTGAGGCGGTAGAGGCATCGTATAGGGCGCGAGTGTTTATTGTTTCCCCAACAACCTTGTGGGCTACACTCAATACAGTGCGAGCTATTCTTAAAGATGTGCAGATGCAGGAGCAGGCAGGTTTAATACAAAAAGAGGTAGGTAGTCTAATATCTGATATGGGGCGCCTTGATGATAGAGTGTCCAAATTACAAAAGCACTTCGATTTAGCAGTGCGCGATGTTAGTGAAATCCGGACTTCTGCAGATAAAGTTATTCGCCGTGGCGAGAGAATCGAATCGGTTGAAATAGAAGAAGTAATAGAACCCAGTTCAACTCTTGGGGGGCCTAAAAAAAATTAGAAAACTAGTGATTAATAAAAAATCAAATTTCTCTTCTAGAATTTAATGCTGCAGTTAGAGTTCCATCATCAAGATAATCTAGCTCACCCCCTACTGGAACTCCATGCGCAAGCCTTGTTATATTTACCATATGATCCGCAAGCATGTCCGCAACATAATGTGCCGTGGTTTGTCCATCAACAGTAGCAGACATTGCCAAGATAATTTCTATTTTTTTATTACCTCTTATGCGGTCAATAATACTCGAAATATTAAGATCTTCAGGCCCAATACCATCAAGAGGTGATAGCAACCCTCCGAGAACATGATAATAACCTTTAAATGCTCCGGATCGTTCTATTGCCCATAGATCAACAACTTCTTCAACAATACAAAGAGTATTATGGTCACGTTTCTCATCAGAACATATTGTACAAGGACTAGTAGAGTCGAGATTTCCACAGACTTCACATTCTCCTATTGCTTTCTCTGCATTGTTAAGAGCATTGCTAAGCGGTAGGAGTAATGTATCTCGGCGCTTTAATATATAAAGTGCAGCTCGTCTAGCTGATCTTGGACCTAATCCAGGTAGTTTGGAGAGGTATGCAATTAATTGCTCAATTTCCGGTCCAACCATGACCGGTCTCCTTCCATATAAATTTTTATATTGGTAGCTTCATACCTGGTGGAATTGGGAGCCCAGCAGTTATTTTTTGCATTTCTTCTGCCACATAGGCCTCCACTTTAGTTTTCGTATCATTTACTGCGGCAACGATTAGATCTTCGAGTATTTCATTATCGCCTTCACTTAAAAGTGATGGATCAATCTTTAGTGCTTTCATCTCTCCCTTACCACTAAGTGTGACGCTAACTAAACCGCCACCTGAACCTCCAGTGATTTCATGGCTTTCTAAAGACTCTTGCATCTCGGCTACCTTACCTTGCATTTTTTGAGCCTGCTTAAGCATCTGATTTATATTTTTCATTTTATTTATTCTCCATTTTATATTCAGGCTTTGTCATTTGGCTTTATATCTTTAATTTTTGAGCCAGGAAATCTATCAATTACTTCTTTAACGATTTTATTTTCAGCTGCAATAGAACAAAGCTCTTCATATTGATCAATTTTCTGTTGCGAAAGAGTCTTTTCACCGTCTTTGTCAGAGATTGCAATAACCCAACGTTTTCCTGTCCAATCTTTGAGACATTGTCCCAATGTAGTAACTAGATTATCACTTGCACCATCACGAATCCGAATTTCGATTTGAGAAGGATGAAAATGCACAAGATGTACATCATTATTTAACCAATAATTTAACCTTGGTTCCTTCATATTTTTAGCAAGATCTGCCAAATCCTGAAAACATACAGGATCTTTTTGGAATTGATTATGATTATCTATTTCTATTACGGGCTCACTATTTCGAATAGCCTGTTCATCTCCAGAAACTTTTAGTTCTGTCGCTCTAGTGTTTGATTGTGGAGGTTTATTAAGAGTTTTTTGTGAAGATATCGGTATGGTATTAGTTGAAGACTTGCTCACTCTTTCTTCATTCGTTGGAATGTTATCTTTCTGGGATTCTGTTTCCTGACCATATTTCGTTATTTTTTTTATTATATCAGCTGGAGTAGGCATGGTTGAGGCGTGTGTTAGGCGAATTATTATCATTTCAGCTGCTTGCATAGAATTTGGAGCAAACCTTACTTCATCAAGACCTTTTAATAAAATCTGCCATGATCTTGTTAAAACTGAAATAGATAAACTTTCACAAAGTTTAAGGCCGGTAGTTCTTTCCAGTTCTGGGGTGCTGGGGTCAGTAGCAATTTCAGGTGAAATTTTTAGTCGTGTTACCCAATGTGTTACTTCGAGTAAATCACGAATTATGATTACTGGATCGATACCTGCTTGATATTGTATTTCCAATTGATCTAATGCTTGTGAAGTTTTGCCTCTCATTATCTCTTCAAAAAGAGAAAAAATCTGGATTCTGTCAGTCAGACCAAGCATTTTTTTGACAGTATCTTCAGATACTTCTTCCAAGCTTATAGTGATTGCTTGATCAAGAAGGGATAGTCCATCTCTTACTGATCCATCTGCGGCATGTGCAATTATTTGAATGGCTGTATCACTTATTTTAACTTTTTCTTGTTCAGCAATATTGGAAAAGTGTTCTTGTAATTGTGCTACCGATACTCTTTGTAGATCAAATCTTTGGCACCGGGAAAGCACTGTAATAGGTAATTTACGAATTTCTGTAGTTGCAAATACAAACTTTACATGCGGTGGTGGCTCTTCTAGTGTTTTTAATAATGCGTTAAAGGCTGCCCCTGATAACATATGTACTTCGTCTATTATATATACTTTGTAACGTGCGCTAGTTGGTCTATATTGTACGCTTTCAATTATTTCACGAATATCTGAAACACCAGTTCGTGATGCCGCATCCATTTCAATTACATCAACATGTCGATCTTCTGTTATCGATATACAGTGTTCACATTTGTTACATGGGTTAGGTGTTGGTTTCCCTTTACCGTCCTCACCGATACAATTTATAGACCTGGCTATGATACGTGCAGCAGAGGTCTTGCCAACTCCCCTCACTCCTGTCATGACCCAGGCATGAGGAAGTCTGTCAGAATATATGGCATTACTTAGTGTGCGCACTAAAGTATCCTGCCCCACCAACTCATCAAATCTTGTAGGCCGGTATTTTCTTGCTAAAACGCGGTAATTTGTTTTAGTTGCTGTATTCACGTTATTCCTTAATTGAAAGATTATATTTTGAAATAATTTAACAAGGTGGAAAGCTGGACTACGACCCAATTCGGATCTCGTTACGGCTGCTTCCTTTCGGACCTGACCGGGTTAGCGAGGGATTTGTCCATAGCCAGCCTTCCAAGATCAGTATATCAGCTATCACTGTACTATTTGCAATAGCACTACCTATTAAAAAATAAACAAATTATATGAGATCCTGAGTTTTTAAGAAATCATAAGAAAAATTGTAAAAAAATAGCTATTTTTCAATAGTTTTTCTTCATCATCATAAACCTTATGCCATATTTCACATTTGCAGTTATCCCTTTGACTGATATGGAAAGCTATGCAAACTTTCTTTAATGTTGGACGAAAAATCGATGATTTCACTAGCTCCTCGATCTGGGAATACCTTTTCCGGAAGCCCTTTAAGTCGAGTCGCGGAGCTCCGAAGAGATATAGACTGGGTTTCAGATAGACTTTCGGATACTCAATCTCTATTTGTTGTATATTGGCAGGGTAAACACTTAATTGATATTTCTGGTGATCCCAAAGCAGTTTTCTTATCTCAAAAGTCTATATCAGTTTTTTTTGATGGTAATGAGGAAATTGTATTTCTAGGCCTAGGGGAAACTAATCATAGTAACCAAGGGAGGGCCTATTTTGGTGTTGATCTTTCTCATATTGATGAATCGACTTTATTAGATTTCATTCCGGGTTCTGTATTTATGGAAATCAGAGAGACGGTAGAAGTTATAAAAAAAACTGAGGCATCAATTTTAGCATGTACAAGAGGCTTATTATATTGGCATCGACAATCTTGCTTTTGCGGTTACTGCGGAACATCGACAAAATCTATAGGGGCAGGACATGAACGAGTTTGTTCTAATAATAAATGTAATAAGAAACAATTCCCTAGGATAGATCCAGCGATAATCGTCCTCGTTCAAGATAATGATAGATGTTTACTCGGTCGACAACCTTGGTGGCCAAAAGGTATGCACTCAACTTTAGCCGGATTTGTTGAGCCTGGAGAAAGCCTAGAGGAAGCCGTAAAAAGGGAGGTTATGGAAGAATCTGGGATTATAGTAGGTGACATAATTTACCATTCTTCTCAGCCATGGCCACTTCCATCATCATTAATGATAGGTTTTATAGCCACTGCATATTCTACTAAAATTATTATTGATGAAGATGAATTGGAAAGTGCGCGTTGGATTTCCAGGAAAGAGATCCAGAGTACGGTAGAGAATGATAAATTTAGACTTCCTGGTGACTATTCAATTGCCCGTCGTTTAATTGATGATTGGTTAAGTCAGTTTTAGGAAATGTTTGATATTTAATTATTTATTATGTTTTAGTCTATATGTATGTGCAGGAAATACCCCCATTATTCTAACCTCTTTGCTGAAAAGGGTAAGTTCCTCCAGCGCTTTTTTCAGATCTGGCCTCTCAGGATGTGCCTCAACCTCCGCAAAAAATTGAGTTGCAGTAAAATTACCCCCTAACATGTAGCTTTCAAGCTTGGTCATATTAATCCCATTAGTTGCAAAACAGCCTAAAGCTTTATGAAGCGCTGCAGGTACATTACGTACACGAAAAACAAATGAAGTAACAACAGGACCACTACTAATGTCAGGGTCTATGCGATCACGGGCGAGTACAATAAATCTTGTTGTGTTGTGATCTTCATCTTCAACATTAGATTTTAAGATCGCCATACTATAAATTTGAGCTGCTAGCGAAGATGCAATGACACCAACCGACTTATCTTTACGTTGAACAGCCTCCGCTGCTGCACCAGCTGTATCAGCATGCACTACAGCTTTTAAGCCAAGGTTATTAATGATTTTATTACACTGTGAAAGAGCATGAACATGACTATGAACAGTTCTAATATCTTTGAGGCTAGAGCCATTTATACCTAGAAGTTGATGTCTTACTCTTTGAAAGTGCTCAGCAACAAAATATAGACCCGATTTTGGCAGCATTTGATGAATATCTGCTACTCTACCTGCAACAGAATTTTCTATAGGTATCATGGCATGTTCTGCCATCCCATCCTCTACTACTTTAAAAGTTTCTGCAAAAGTAGAACATGGAAGTGTTTGCCAATTTGGGAACATTTCCCTACAAGCTAGGTCAGAATATGCTCCAGGCAATCCCTGAAAAGCTACTATTTGGCTTACGTCTTTGTTCAAGTTTTAATTAATCCTTTTTCCATATATTTGTAATTCTTCTCGAGCCTTTTCAAGATCTGCAGGAGTATCAACACCCAATGGGACTGTGTCAACGAAAGCAACATCTATACGCATACCGGCATCTAATGCTCTAAGTTGTTCTAATTTTGAAGATATTTCAGATCGACTTTGAGGTAAGGAAACAAATTTTTCGAGGGTTTCTCGTCTGTAGGTATACAGTCCTATGTGGTGCCATTTAAGTATGTGATTGCTGTACTTATTCGATCTAGTAAAATCTATAGCTTTACCGGAAATTCCTCCCTTTTCCTCTGAAACTAAAACTTTTACGATATTCGGATCTTCAAGCTCCTTATCATTCAAAATTGGGCTAGCAAGGGTTCCAATATCAACAGCTGAATTTTTTAGCAAATTTAAGGACTTTTGAGGTAGGTCTGGCTCAAGTGCTGGAAGATCACCCTGTATATTAATTATAAAATTAAATACGCTTTGTGGATCAATAATCTTTAATGCCTCAAAAATCCTATCAGATCCTGAGGGATGGTCAGGGTTGGTCAAAACAGCATTTCCACCCGCTTTCTCTACGGCTAATTTAATTTCTTTATCAGCACAGGCTACTACAACAGGTCCTACCATGGCAGATTCGGCCCTCTTCATCACTTGCACAATCATGGGAAGCCCAGCAATATCTAAAAGTGGTTTGTTTGGTAAGCGGGTTGACGCCAACCTTGAAGGTATTAGCACAATTGGGTTCATAGAATTTTTATCAGAAAGGCTAAATTTTCTATCCATATTTAACTCCAAATGTTTGTAGCTATGTTATAGTAGTTGGACACCGTTGGGGGAAGCAGCTAATCTAACTAAAAAACCCATATTTGGGGGATTCGATGTCTGCATTTGAACTAAATAAGGTAGCTGGCGCTGTATTATTTGCTGCATTGGTTGCAATGATCGCTTATATAGCGGCGAAGAATGTATTTGACTCTCACACTGTTGGTCATGACGTATTCAGTGCTAACGATCATTATCCCGTACCTGGTAATATGTTAAATGAAATCGAGGAAATAGATTTATCTAATAAAGAAGAAGAAGCTATAGAAGTATCTTTTTTGGATTTAGTTTCAACTGCAGGCATTGAATCTGGAAAGAAAGTTTTCAAAAAGTGTGCCGCTTGTCATACAATTGATAGTAATGGAGCAAATAAAGCAGGCCCGAATTTATGGAAAATTGTTGGTAGGCAAGTTGCATCTATAGATGGGTTTGGATATTCTGAAGCTTTAAAATCTCTTGGTGGAATATGGGATGTAGAGCGTTTAGGGGCATTTTTATTGAATCCAAAAGAGTATGTTCCTGGAACAAAGATGGGATTCTCAGGGATAAAGAAAGATCGAAAACGGGCTGATCTGGTGCGTTTTCTGATTACTTTGGATACTGAGTCAAAATAAAAAAATTTTTATAGAAATTATAAAATCATTTTTTAGCAATATGTAATAAAAAGCATAAAAATGATATTAGTGAGAATAAGTATAACCTAATTAGGTTTAAGATGACCGTAAAGCCATATATACACCCAGTTATATTAAGTGGCGGAAGTGGAACCCGTCTATGGCCTTTATCAAGAAAATTGCATCCCAAGCAATTACTAGAAATCGGTGATGATACTTCATTATTGCAAAAAACAGTGATGAGATTTTCTGGAGTTGAGTTTGCTAATCCTTTAGTGGTTTGTAATCATGAACATCGGTTTACAGTTGCGGAACAAATAGTTTCTATAGATGCGACTGTATCTCAAATTATACTAGAGCCTATTGCAAAAAATACTGCAGCCGCGGCTATAATTGCAGCATTATTCATTGAAAGGGAAAGTTCTGGGCAGCTTATGCTCATTACTCCATCGGATCATATGATTCAGGATTCTCATGGTATATTGACTGCTATTAGTTCTGGAAAAGTAGATGCGGAAAGAGGGGAAATCGTTATCTTCGGAATATCCCCTGATAGTCCTCATACAGGGTATGGATATATCCAAACTACTGGTCAAAGGTATTCGGGGGGATCTCTAAAAGTAACTTCATTTGTAGAAAAACCAGATAAGGCCAGCGCTTTAAAAATGATTGAAAGTGACAGTTATTACTGGAATTCTGGAATTCTTTTATGTAAGTCAAATAAAATCTTAGAAGAAGCTGAAAAATATACTCCCGAAATACTGCAATCATGTAAATTAGCATTAGATCTTGCTGTTAAGGATCTAGATTTTTTAAGATTAGATTCGAAATCCTTTGATTCTATAGAAAGTACTTCATTGGATTATGCTATAATGGAAAAGACGTCCAGTGCAGCATTAATACCTATAAATATAGGTTGGGATGATGTTGGAAGTTGGAACGCTATGTGGTCCTTTCAACAAAAAGATACTTCTGCAAACGCATTAGTAGGTGAAGTGGTGGCTTTAGATTCCAGTAAAAATTTTCTTATGAGCACAGGCCCACTTTTAGCTGCCTCGGGTATAGAGAATTTAGTTGTTGTTGCTACTCCTGATGCTGTACTAGTTGTGCCTCGAGAAATGTCTGAAAATGTTAGAGATTTAGTCGAGCTAATTCGTAAAGAAGGTTATGCACAACACGATAGTCACAGTATCGTTATAAGACCATGGGGCTCGTTCCAGGTTATTCATTCAGGTGAAGGTTACCAAGTTAAAAAATTAGTAATTAAGCCTGGTGCAGAAATTTCTCTTCAGTATCACAACAAAAGAGCAGAACACTGGGTAGTTGTAGGGGGGTCTGCGCAAATAAAACGTGATGAAGATGATCTTTATTTAAATGCTAATGAGTCCACATATATTCCCGTTGGATCTACACATAGATTGTCAAACCATTCTGAGGAGGAACTCATCGTAATTGAAGTGCAAACTGGAGATTATCTTGATGAGGATGATATAGTCCGTTTAGAAGATAAGTATGGACGCATAGAAAATTAATTAAATAATATGATAAAGTTACTATTTGATAAGTTTAGATAATTTTCGGAATGTGTCTGTTCCAGAGACTTCTAACCATTCAAAAATAACCATCTCTGTAGTTACAAGGCTTGCACCAAATGATTTGATGCGATTGTAGCCTGCAGTTTGGTCACTCTGTTTGCGTGATCCACATGCGTCTGTAATTACGTATACTTCAAAGCCACGCTGCACCAGGTCGGCCGCCGTCTGAAGAACACAGACGTGGGTTTCAGCTCCACATAGAACTATTTGATCTTTTCCAGAATTTTTCCATATATCCAAGAAGGAACAAGCCTCTTTATCCTTGACTGAACTAAAAGTTAGCTTGCTAACTATATTTTTATCTTTCGTAATAATACTTGATAATTCTTGTAATGTAGGACCTAAGCCCTTAGGGTATTGTTCAGTAAAAAGTATTGGAATATCAATGATTTGTGCGGATTCTAATAAAAGCTTAGTCTTAGACACAATTTTATCAGCATTATTTATTGCAGGCACAAGCTTTTCTTGTAAATCAATTACCATCAAACAGCTGCGAGAGGTAGAAATTAGCATGAGGCCATCCTTGTAGAATATATAATATAAACAAAATATAGGTATACGGTTGGTTAAAACTTATAATAATTTTCATTTTACCATATCAAAAATAATAAATTAGTAATCGAATATTTTTTTAGCATATTTCGGCCCGTGAAGACTTAGTGTATATCTTGTCTTATCAAGACGGTAAGTTAAAAGTGCTTTTAGAATGAGTAGATAGTTTGTTTATTCTAATGACGGTTTTTATCAGCGTCTAATGGAGAAACTCCAAAATGTCAGGGCATCCAAGTCCAATAGCACCAAATAAAGATCGTGAGAATCTTGAATCTGTAGTTGTAAGATTTGCTGGAGATTCTGGTGATGGTATTCAATTGACCGGAGGTAGGTTCACGGATGAAACGGCGTTAGCTGGAAATGATTTGGTTACATTTCCAGATTTTCCAGCAGAAATTAGAGCGCCTATAGGAACTACATATGGTGTTTCAGCCTTCCAAATCCAGTTTGGCTCGGATTCTATTCAGACTGCTGGAGATGCTCCGGATGTTCTGGTATGTATGAATCCTGCAGCACTAAAAGTAAATATCGCTGATTTGAAAATTGGAGGTGTAATAATCTCAGACGTTGGAACATTTACTGATAAGAATATAGAAAAGGCAGGATACAAAAATAATCCTTTAGAGGATGCGTCATTAAAAGATTATCGCACTATAAATATAGATATAAGTAAGCTTACCTTAGAATCAGTTAAAGAAACGGGAGTTAATAAAAGAGATGGTCAAAGATGTAAAAATATGTGGACACTTGGCCTAGTATCTTGGATGTACGAGCGTGATATTATCCGAACCGTAAATTGGTTAGAGGTAAAGTTTAATAAACAATCAGATATAGCTGCTGCAAATATAGCTGCTTTGAAGGCGGGGCATGCTTTTGGTGAAACTGCTGAACTCCCTTCTTCCTTACCCGTTTTTGCAGTTAGTCCTGCAAAATTTCCAAAAGGTGAGTATCGGACAGTGACAGGAACTTCAGCTCTAGCATGGGGACTTACAGCTGGATGTAACCTAGCCGAATTAAAATTATTTTTCGCATCTTATCCTATAACTCCTGCATCTCCTTTACTTCATACTCTTGCGTCTTTAAAGGAGTATAACGTTACAACTTTTCAGGCCGAAGACGAGATAGCAGCAGCTTGTGCTGCTATAGGGGCTTCCTACGGTGGAGCCTTAGGAGTGACTTCAAGTTCTGGACCTGGAATTGCGTTAAAGACAGAAGCTATAGGTCTTGCAATAGCCGCAGAATTACCCTTACTAGTTGTAAATGCCCAACGTGCAGGCCCTTCAACTGGCATGCCTACTAAAACAGAGCAGTCAGATCTTTATCTTGCAGTATATGGACGTAATGCTGATTCCCCTATGGTTGTCTTAGCGCCACGTTCCTCTTCAGATTGTTTTGATGTTGGTATGCAGGCAGTTCAAATCGCCACAAAATTTATGACACCGGTAATGATATTAACAGATACATTTCTTGTTAATGCAGCAGAGCCTTGGTTGTTACCTGATGTAGATAAAATAGAAGCTTTCCCAGCACAGTTTCGAACTGATCCAAATAATTTTATGCCATTTGCTCGTGACGAAGAAACAGGTGCCAGACCTTGGGTAAGGCCAGGAACACCAGGGCTGACTCATAGATTAGGTGGTTTAGAGAGGGGAGCCAATACCGGCAATGTATCAAATGATCCAGATAACCATCAGAAAATGACTCTAGCCCGCCGTAATAAAATTCTTGGTATTGCAGATAAGATACCATTACAAGAAATTGATTTAGGAGATTCAGAAGGAGATCTTGCTGTAGTAGGATGGGGATCAACTTATGGATCTATAAACCAGGCTGTTTTGAGTATTAGAGAACAGGGATATAAGGTTTCACACATACATGTGCGGAATATTTGGCCATTACCTTCAAATCTCAAAGATTTATTATCAGGGTTTAAAAAGATTTTAGTGCCCGAATTAAATACAGGACAGTTACTCACTATTATCAGAGCCGAGTATCTCGCTAATGCAAGAGGATTAAACAAAGTAGCTGGAAAACCTTTTAGAATTTCTGAAGTAGAACATGCAATAAAACAATGCTTAGATAAATAAAATGAATAATCAAACCTCAAAAGCCGAATTAACAATTCAGGATTTTACATCTGACCAAGAAATTCGCTGGTGCCCAGGCTGCGGAGATTATGCAATTGTCAAAGGAGTTCGTAAGGCACTTGCAGAAATAGGTACTCCGCCGGAAAAGGTAGTTTTTGTTTCTGGGATTGGATGTGCTGCTCGTTTCCCCTATTACATGGAAACTTATGGTTTTCATACAATTCATGGACGGGCTCCGTCTTTTGCTACTGGAATAAAACTTGCTAATCCAGACTTGGATGTTTGGGTAGTAGGAGGAGATGGGGATATGCTATCAATAGGGGGTAATCACACATTTCATGTTATGCGTCGTAATGTGGATGTAAACATACTCTTATTTAACAATGAAATTTATGGCTTAACGAAAGGTCAATACTCTCCCACATCTAAGATAGGTACGAGATCACCTTCAACTCCTGATGGTTCATTAGATTATCCTGTAGATCCAGCATTATTTGCATTAGGAGTTGGGGGTAAGTTTGTAGCTCGTGCCTATGATATAGGTCAGAAAATTTTACCCGAAGTTCTTAAGCGCGCACACTCAAACAATGGGGCATCATTTGTAGAAATTCTTCAAAATTGTCATGTATATAATGATGGTGTATTTGAGCAGGTGAGAGACAAAGGCTCAATCGAAAATCAGCTATTTTGTGAGCAGGGAAAGCCTTTAATTTTTGGTAAGGATCGCGATAAAGGTATTCGATTAAATCGTGAAAAACTGAGTCTTGAAGTTGTTTCCTTGCAAGATCCAGGAGTTACCGAAGCTGATATACTAATACATGAAGAAACCAATAACATCTTGGCCAAACTACTTGCAGAGATGAGACCTCCAAATGGACCTATGGCCTTTGGAGTTTTATACGCTGATCCCGTTCAATCATATGACTCAGCAGTACAAGAGAAAGTAGGCCATGGAACCAAGGGTATATGTGACCTTAACTCACTTATAAGAAAAGGGCATACATGGAGTGTATAGTAAGCTTTCTAAATTATGTATTCTGTCCTAATCGCGTGCTGCGCCAAAAAGGTGAAGCAACATAACAAACAGGTTTATAAAGTTTAGGTATAGTGAAAGCGCTCCCATAACAGACTTCTTTAACATGAGAGCTTCACCATCTGTCGCGACGTAGGTTTGCTTAATTCTTTGGGTATCGTAAGCAGTGAGACCAGTAAATACTATTACACCTACTACAGAAATGATCAAAGCCATAAAGCCATCATACCAAATAGCATTTACTATTGATGCAATCACAACGCCTATCAAACCCATGAATAGGAAAGAACCCCAGCGAGCTAGGCTGCGTTTTGTGGTGTATCCATATAGACTCATTAAGCCAAACAAACCTGCGGTTATGAAGAAGACCCTCATGATATCTGCGCCTGTGTATGCAAGAAAAACGTATGAAAGTGAGGCGCCCATAAGAACAGAGAATACCCAAAATAAGGTTTGAGCAGTCGAAGCTTTCATAGTCTGGATTTTTATGCCCATAAAAAACACGATACCTAATGGGGCGAGCATGACTATGAATCCGATGCCCGACTGCATCAAGGCTTGGTAGAGCCCTGTGTGAGCCATCACCCAGGCTACTATCCCGGTTAGAGCGAGCCCGGAGGCCATGTAATTATATACTCTCAGCATATAACGGCGAAGCCCTTGGTCAATCTGTGCCTCTGTCATGGACCCAGAAAACGGGCGCCGTTGTGTTCCTATTGCCATAAAAAATCTCCTGATAAGAAGTATTTACCTTAGTATTATATTAGTTTACGAAGTCTGCAAATCAACTATAAACAGCTAATTTACTACTTTAATTATATATTGGAAAACACAATAAAACAAATGATCCAAATTTAACAATAACTTACGTCTATGAGAGTTTTTTGTTATCGATATGCCAAATAGTATTTGTAGGGTTTTCAACTAATTCAGTATGGGATTCTTGGTGTTAAATCAACCGATAGTGGATAATTTCATATTACCTTGGGATACATAGAAAAATATCCCTTCTAAAGGAGAGATAATAATGGTTAGTATTTTATCTAATTCAGAAATTGAAGCAAATTTATCTAATTGTGAAGGATGGTCGTTGGTAAATGAGGAAAGGAAATATATAAATAAAAGTTTTAAATTTTCAAATTTTTCTGAAGCAATAGCATTCATGATTCAGTCAGCATTTGTTGCAGAAAAGATCGATCATCACCCAGAGTGGAGTAATGTTTATAACAAAGTAGATATAGTATTAACCACTCATGACATTGGCGGGCTTAGTGACAAAGACATGATTCTCGCTCAAGAGATGAATTGTATCGCAAAAAATTTAAATGCTAGCTCGCCAAAATAAATATTATTTAGGAGCTAAACGTAATGCTCCATCAAAACGTATTACTGATCCGTTAATAAATAAATTTTCACATATATGCTGAACTAAGTTGGCATATTCATCTGATTCACCCAATCTTTTTGGGTATAAGGTTGAAGAAATTAAGCTTTCTCTCACCGGGTCTGGAAGTCCTGATGTCATTGGAGTATTCATAAGTCCAGGGGCTATTGCATTAACACGAATGCCATCTCTTGCAAGCTCCCTTGCTAAAGTAAGTGTCATTGAGGCTATTCCACCCTTTGAGGCAGAGTATCCACACTGACCAATCTGTCCTTCAAAAGCAGCTACAGAAGCAGTTCCTATCATCACTCCACGCTCTCCTTCAACCAGTGGTTCTAACTTTGTCATTTCAGCGGCTGCTAGTCTCATACAATTAATTGTTCCTATGAGATTGATTTCGATAACTTTACTAAATTTTTCAAGAGGTGTAGCGGTAGATTCCTTAGTGACTAGTTTTGCTCCAGTTGCCACTCCTGCACAAGCCACCATAATGCGAGGCATACCTATTGATGATGATAATTTTGAAAAGGCTTCCTCAGTTGATTTACTACTTGAAACATCACAGCTTGCCCAGGATCCTTCAATAGTATTTGCTACATTTTCTGCCGCCTCACCATTAATATCCATTACACCGACTTTGCATCCTGCTGCAGCTAGATGTTTAGCTGTTGCTTCTCCTAGACCTGATCCGCCTCCTGAAACAAATGCTACCTGACCTTCTATGTTCATTTTTTTTCCCACTCTAAAATATTAATATATAGATAATGAATTTTTAACTATCTCCAATATAAGCCGCTAATAATCTAACCTTAAATTCTGCGCCTGAATTTAAGCCTGCTTTATTTCCAGCATTTATATATTCTATACTACCACCATGTCTAATAACAATCTGCTTCGCAATCGCTAGTCCGAGTCCAGAGTGAGAACCAAAGGAATTCTCCTCATTTCTATCTGTATAAAAACGTTCAAAGATTTTTTCTCTTGCTATTTCAGGAACTCCTGGACCAGAGTCTATTACACTAATTTCAATCCACTTCTCTTTTCGCTTAAGTATAATATTTACTTCTCCATCAGGGGGAGAAAAACTTATCCCATTATCAATTAAGTTTTGAAAAACCTGAGCCATTCTATCAGGGACAGCGAATGATTCGTAGTTTTCTAAATCTGAAAATATAAGCTTTATATTTTTAGGGGTTAGGCTTTCAGGGTGATATTGGTGAAGGGCTAAGAGTGTTTCTAGCATTTCACGAATATTGACTATTTCTGGATCTTTACGGGAAAGTTCTGTGTCAATACGTGATGCATCAGCAATTTCACTCAACAACCTATCCATCCTTACAACATCAGAGGCAATAATATCTAAAAGCTCATTTCTTTTATCGTTATCTTTTATTTTTCTTACTGTTTCTACAGCACTTCGTAAGGAAGTAAGTGGGTTTTTAATTTCATGTGCTACGTCAGCTACAAAATTTTCTATAGCATCCATACGTGACCACATAGTATCTGTCATTTTACTCAGAGAGGCGGATAGAATGCCGATCTCATCTTGTCTCTTCGAAAAATCAGGAATAGCAATTTTTTCTCCTAGTCCCGCGCTTACTGTATCTGCTGCCTTAGCAAGGCGTCGCACTGGTCGTGTTATAGTTCTAGCAAGATATAAAGATAGGAGTATTGTTATTAAAAGTGCAGCAAAGAACGCTACAATAAGTGCAAATCTTACATCCCTTACGCTACGATCAATATCATCTGTTAAGGAATTAATTATCAATGCCCCTTGAACCCTTTTTACAGATTGTAAGGGTAGAGCAACTAAAACTGTTCTTTTCCCATCTTTTGTCTCATAGATCGCGCTACCCAGTTGCCCCTCTATTGCTTCAGCTAGAGGGGCAAAATTATCTGTTGAGGGCTGTTCGGGAGCTGATGGAAAAGAACCACGTCTATGTGGAGGTAAAAGACCTACCGCCCAGTCATAGATATTGAAGGCAATACGTTTTATAGCACCAATTTCTGAGGGTGGAGGAAGAGAGCTTGGCTCAAGAGCTGTTCCTGGCAGCGTGTAGCTATCTGCAACTAATGATCCGTCTGTCAAAAAAAGTCTTACACGTCTCTCATAAGGTATAGCTAGGCGTTGAAGAGTTGTATTTGCTATAAAAGGGTTCAATCCCTCAGACTTCTGGGAAATATTTTGAATTTCACCAATTAACGAACGTGCAATAATTTGCCCTTCTCTTTTTAAGGCATCAGACTTAATGCTTAGTAGTTCATCTTGGTACTTATCAAGATACATAAAACCTGCGGCCAAAATAGCAAGTGCTAATATATTGATTGCTAATACACGAGCGGTCAGTGACCCAACAAAACGTCCTGGCCAGATAAATATAAAATTTTTATGCTTGATCCTCAACAAAACGATAGCCTACGCCATAAAGTGTTTCTATTTGCGCAAAACTGGGGTCTATAGCCCTAAATTTTTTCCTTATGCGCTTTATGTGACTGTCGATAGTACGGTCATCGACAAAGGTGTCGTGATTGTATCCTGCGTCAAGTAATTGATCACGGCTTTTTACATGTCCTGGATGTCGAACCAAGGCCTCTAGAAGGAGAAACTCTGTCACGGTAACGCTGACAGGGTTATCGGAAAGTTTACAAAGGTAACGCGCAGGGTCCAGAGTAAGGTTTCCTCTTATAATTAATGACCCGTCATCAGTGTCTTTTGAGACTTTATTAGCAATAGAATGACTTCGTCTAAGGACCGCTCGGGAACGCTGAATTAGTAGATCGAGAGAAAAAGGCTTAGTAATATAGTCATCAGCCCCTTCACGTAGTCCAGTTAATTCGTCATTTTCTTGATCTTTAGATGTAAGAAAAATTACTGGTATGAGGTTTTGGCGTCTAAGGCGTCTAAGAAGTTCAATACCATCCAAGCGTGGCATTTTAATATCTAGAATTGCAAGATCAGGTGGATTGTCCAATAGGTCCTGCAAACCTATCTGCGGATCGCTATGTTGACGCACAGAAAAACCCTCAGACTCAAGCGCAATGGATACTGATCGTAATATATTTAAATCATCATCAATCAAAGTTATTCTATTTGTCACATCTAATCTCCCTAAAGTAAATTTAGAGATAAAAATAATCATAGGTAAATAGGGCAAATGTAGGGCGAAAACATTAAATTTACTAGATCATAGATTATGGGAGGATTTTGAAGAATTTCTAGAAATTTTATAAAATCTAAAACCAAGCAGAATACTTGCTGCTATTGAACCTATTAAGAACGCTAACATCAGCCCTTTTGCTCCAAGGTCTGTGTGCAGCGAGAGATACCAGCCGATGGGCACAGTCAAACCCCACCATGCAAAAATTTGTAAAAAAGATGGTATCCACACGTCCGAAGTGCCCCTTAGGCAGCCAATTAAAACAGCCTGAAGGCCATCAAAAACTAGGATAATTCCTGCCAAGACAATAAGTGCTGCAGCAATTTCAGATACTAAGAGATCATTAGTATATATATTTGCGAGCGATTCTGCTGCAGTAGTATAAAAAATCATAACAATAACCATTATAAAAATGACTATTATTATTCCTGAGAGTCCAGCTTTTACTAAGTCATCAGGACTATTTCTTCCTACTGCATTTCCAACTCTCACTGTGCAGGCGCCCGCTGTTCCAATGGCACACATAAAGGCTAGAGCGATAAGGTTAAAGGCAATTTGGTAACTGGCAAGAGCGTTAGTTCCTAGCCAGCCAGCAAACATAGTTAATGCACTAAAAGATGCGGCCTCCAATCCTCTCTGCAGCCCTAAGGGTAACCCAATTTTTCCATGCTGTTTTGCTATACTAAGAAAATCTCTAATAGGTCCTTTTATGCCAAGCTTTTCCCTATTAATTGCGCAGAAAAGATAAAATAGTAAGGCAAACATCATTATCCATCGGACTATTGAAGTTGTTAATGCCGCACCTTCCGCACCCATCTCCGGTGCTCCGAGTTCTCCAAAGATAAACATCCAATCAAGGAGAGTATTCAAAATTACTGCACTTATCATGATTATCATTCCTGGCAGTGGTTTTCCAAGGCCTTCAAGAAAAAATCCTGTGCACGCCCATATCATAAATGCTGGAAATCCCCATGATATCCATCTTAAAATCTCACCTCCTCCGGCCGCTATATTTTGGTTCTGGCCAAATAGTAGAAGCATGGGTTCTCCTAATAAGCATATTCCACCCATTATTATGCCAAATAAAAATGCTTGGATTAGCCCTGAGCGCCAAATATGTCCGCAAAGTAGATCATTTCCAGACCCTTTAGCCTGGGCCACCAAAATCACTGTTCCTTGAGCGACGCCTACTCCAATTAAAAGCATAACTATTTGCATAGCGTTAGAGGCAGCGTAAAAAGCTAATGGCTCAGTCCCATAGTGACCAACCATGGCAGTATCAACTGCAACCATTACTAATAGCCCCGCTCTAGCAATTATCATTGGAAGGGCTAATGCAATCGTTTGGTATATGTGATTTATAAAACTCATCAGAGATATCTTTTTATTATAGAAATATGCTAATAGAGCTTTTAAGGCTAGGTCTTAGAGATATTTATCTGATAAATTTAAGCGCGTCATACAGTCGCGGTTGAAACAGGCTAGCAATGGGTGTTCAATGGTGGAATCAACAAATAAATTTGATATCTTAAGCTTTATTTTAGGTTGATTTAGAAGGGGTGAGCACATTTAGCTATGACTAATATTGGACCATTTATAAGCCCTTATGGATTGGAAAAGATAGGTCTTACAAGCACTTCTATGGTATACTGGAATCTACCGACATCTGACTTGTATGATGAAGCAATTAAAAATGAGGAAGCCGTGATAACTGAAGGTGGCTCTCTCCTAGCTATGACAGGCGAACATACAGGCCGTTCTCCAAAAGATAAGTTTATTGTTTCTGATTCAATAACTAAGCATGAGGTTTTCTGGGGTGATGTTAATAAACCTTTTAAATCTGATGACTTTGAACTCATTTATAGGGATATGTTAGAATATTTGCAGCATCGCTCTTTGTATATTCAAGATTGTTTTGCAGGGGCAGATCCTAATCATAGATTATCAATTAGAGTAATATCTGAATATGCTTGGCATAATTTGTTTGCACGTAATTTGTTCATTACTCCATCCCTAGAGGAGCTTAAGAAACACGTGCCCGAATTTACAATCATTCAAGCCCCTGGATTTAAAACAAACGTTAATAAGCATGGCACTAATTCTGAAACTTGTATATTAGTTGATTTTTCTAAAAGACTAGTTTTAATCGGTGGCACTTCATATGCCGGAGAGTGCAAAAAATCAATTTTTTCGATACTAAATTTTCTTCTTCCTCAACAAGACGTTTTGCCGATGCACTGCTCGGTTAATGTTGGAAGTAGTGGAGAAGCGGCAGTATTCTTTGGATTGTCAGGAACTGGCAAGACAACTTTGTCTGCTGATCCTACGAGAACTTTGATAGGTGACGATGAACACGGTTGGTCGCCAAATGGGCTATTTAATTTCGAGGGTGGATGTTATGCTAAGGTAATTAGACTTTCAGCTCAGGCAGAGCCAGAAATATTTGCTACTACATCCATGTTTGGTACTATACTCGAAAATGTTGTTATGGACTCTAAAACGCGGGAACTAAACTTAGATGATGCAACTCATACAGAAAATACAAGAGCTGCTTATCCTTTGTCATTTATTCCAAATGCAAGTAATGAAGGAATTTCTGGGCACCCCAAGAACATAATAATGTTAACTGCAGATGCTTTTGGAGTTTTACCGCCAATAGCAAGATTAACTCCTAGTCAAGCAATCTATCATTTTTTGTCTGGTTATACCGCAAAAGTTGCGGGTACGGAAAAGGGATTAGGCTCAGAGCCCCAGGCAACTTTTTCTACCTGTTTTGGGGCCCCTTTTATGCCAAGACATCCATCAGTTTATGCCGAGATGTTACTTCGTCGTATAAAAGAGACCGATGCTAATTGTTGGTTAGTCAATACAGGTTGGACTGGTGGAGCCTACGGAGTCGGAGAAAGAATGGCCATAGGAAACACTCGATCTTTGTTACGTTCGGCTCTAGACGGAACTCTAAACAATATTGATATGAAAAATGATAACCTTTTTAATCTTTCTATTCCAACAAGCTGCCCAGGAGTACATTCATCGGTATTAGACCCTCGTGAAACATGGAATGATAAAGAGGCATATGATATTCAGGCAAGGGATCTTGTAGAAAGATTTCACAAGAACTTCACTCAGTTCAAGGACCATGTTGGTGAACATGTTTTGCATGCTGCCCCTAAAGTGGCTTGAAGCATAAAAGTGTCAAAAGTGTAAGGTTATTTGTTATTCAAGAAAATTAATGTGCTTCAGCCCAATTGTTTCCTATCCCAGTTTCCACAACAAGAGGCACATCAATTTCAACTGAAGACTCCATAGTTTTTTTAATTATTCTTTCTGCGTCTTTTAATTCGTCAATTGGAACCTCAAAAATCAGCTCATCATGCACTTGAAGCAACATTTTTGTTTTTAGATTATTTTTAATAAGTTGGTTTTCAATTTCTATCATAGAAATTTTAATAATATCTGCTGCGGTTCCCTGTATCGGAGCATTAATAGCTGCTCTTTCAGAAAAACCTCTACGTGATGGATTTTTATCATTAATACCTGGAGTAAAACACTTTCTTCCAAATAAAGTTTTTACGTATCCTTCAGCACGTGCCTCATTGATAGTTCTATTCATATAGTCTTGGATACCAGGATATTGTTTGAAATAAGACTCGATATAATTTTTTGCTTCTTTAAGGGGTACGCCCAATTGCTTTGCTAACCCGAACGGACTTATTCCATATATAATACCAAAGTTTATTGCTTTAGCAGATCTTCTAGTCTCAGAATCTATGTCTTCTACTTGCATTTTAAATACTTGGCTAGCTGTTAAAGAATGTATATCAAGCCCTTCTGAGAATGCTTTCTTCAGGCTTTTAACGTTCGCCATGTGTGCGAGAATACGAAGCTCTATTTGTGAATAGTCTGCAGATAGTAGTTTATGTTTTTTTTCTGCAATAAATGCAGATCTAATCTTTTTTCCATCCTCACTTCGGATTGGTATATTTTGTAGATTAGGCTCCGATGAAGATAGTCGTCCAGTTCCAGCTGTAGTCATACTAAATGAAGTGTGTACTCTGCCAGTTTTAGGATTAAGATGCTCAATTAGTGCGTCTGTATATGTACTTTTTAATTTCGTCAGTTGGCGCCAGGTAAGAATTATTGGCGGTAATTCATATCCTTCATCAGCAAGATCCTCTAGTATGTCTGCACTGGTGCTACGGTTTCCTGATTTCCCCTTTTTTCCAGATGGTAGTCCCATTTCATCAAAAAGGACCTCCCCAAGCTGTTTTGGGGATCCAAGATTAAAGGCTCTTCCAGAAACTCGATGTGCATCTTTTTCTAATTTTTTTATTCTTTTGTTAAATTCTATTGATAGTTTAGCTAAGAAATTTTGATCAATTTTAATTCCATTTTGTTCCATTCTCATAAGAACAGGAATAAGCGGTCGTTCCATTCTCTCATAAACTGAGACTAAACGATTTTTAACAAGATCAGATCTGAATTTTTCAAATAGTCTTAGTGTTATATCTGCATCTTCAGCTGCATAGTCTCGCGCTGTCTTTAAGTCAACCAAGTCGAATGTTATTTTGCTTTTCCCTGATCCCGTAATTTCTTTATACGAGATCGGTTTATGGTCTAAATATAATTTTGATAACTCATCCATACCATGACCATGAAGTGAACCATTTATAACAAAAGACATAACCATAGTATCTGTAATCGGAGAAATTTTTATATTATGTTGCGCTAGGATTTGCATATCATATTTTATATTTTGTCCGACTTTTAAAACAGTCTTATCCTCCATAAGAGATTGTATTTCTTTAATAACTTTCGGAGTTGAAAGTTGTTTAGGTTGTTTAGGATTCTCTAAAATATCGTCTGAGCGATGAGCAACAGGAATATAGAAACCTTCACCCTTTTCAACTGAGAGTGATATTCCAACGAGGCTAGCTTTGTTGACATTGAGAGAAGTAGTCTCAGTGTCTATACAAATAGTCCCGATTAATTTAGCTCGCTCAACCAATTCTTTTAGAGAAGATAAATCTTGGATTAGAGAATAAGAGACTTTTTTGTCTGTAGTATCTGATGAATTTGTTGCGTCTTCGGGATTTTCCAATTGGGTCGTTATTCTTTTTGCTACCGATGCAAAACCTTGAGATTTAAGAAAGCCAAGAAGAGTTTTCGTATTTATTTCTTTTTTTTCTAAAGATGAGAGTGCCTGGGCTACAGGAGCGTCATCACGTAAAGTCACTAAATCTCGAGAAATAAAAGCTAAATCTGAGTTGTCTTTTAAACTTTGGCGACGTTTTGGTTGCTTTATCTCATCCGTTTTTTTTAGAAGGGTTTCAAGGTCACCATATTCATTAATTAGTAGGGCTGCTGTTTTTATACCAATTCCAGGTACTCCAGGTACATTATCTGAGCTATCTCCAGCGAGAGCTTGCACATCGATTACTTTGTTAGGAAATACGCCGAATTTTTCGAAAACTCCATCTTCACCAATCATCTTACTTTTAAAGTGATCTAAAATAACTACATCATTTCCACTTACAAGTTGCATAAGATCCTTATCAGAGGAAACAATAGTCACTTTAGCTCCAGATTCCCGAGCTATTCGAGTGTAAGTTGCTATCAGGTCATCAGCTTCAAAATTTTCTAGTTCAACAGAAGTAATGTTAAATGCTTCTACTGCCTCCTTGACTAGTGAGAATTGAGGTATGAGATCTTCTGGCGGCTCATCTCTATTAGCTTTATAGTCAGGAAATATATCATTCCTGAAGGTTTTACGCCCAGAATCGAAACATACTGCAATATGATCTGCATCATTATCCCTTATCATGCTCCAAAGCATATTTGTAAAACCTAAAACTGCGTTTACCGGTGTTCCGTCGGCTCGATTAAGCGGTGGCATAGCGTAATATGCACGAAAAAGAAAACCAAATCCGTCTATAAGAAACACATGTTCAGGAGTTTTTTTTCTTTGGCCCATTTTTTATGTCCTAGAAGAATTAAAATATATTAAAAACATAAATTTTATTTCATATTGCTTTTCCTAATATTTTTAATCTACTCGAATAATATTCCAATTTTTACAAGAGAATAATCTCAAATTATTTGAGAGGCTTTATTTAGACTTTAGAACAAATTTGCGATCGCAATAAGGGCATTCAACCCAGTCTTTATCTCCCATATTTAGATAAACTAAGGGATGTCCAAGTGCTCCTCCACCACCATTACAGGAGACAGTGCGGCTATCTGATTCAATAGTCTCTGGTGGCAGTGTTACTTCATTCATTACGTGCTTTTTTCCTATATGATAGATTGACCAAGATAATGGGTGAATGATAACCATTGCTACATTTTGATCAATTAGACCAAGATAGACAAGATGGTTTTTTAATGTTTCTTACTAATAATGCACAAGAAAATGAAGCATAAAAATATTGATAAAGCTAAAATAGATAAATTATTTATAAAAAGTCAGAGAAGTATAAGACATTGAACTCATCAGCAGATTTTTCAGCAGCTATAAAAACTCACGGACTTCGTAAGGTGTATAAGAGTCAGGGGGGCGCAAATATTGAGGCTCTTAAGGGTCTGGATATAGAAGTTCCTCGTGGCTCTTTTTTTGGACTCTTAGGGCCTAACGGTGCAGGAAAGTCCACTTTCATAAATATTCTTGCTGGCCTTGTAAATAGAACCTCGGGTCAAGCTGCAATATGTGGTTATGACAGCATAAGACATATGCGTAGTGCGCGTCTATCAATAGGAATAGTGCCCCAAGAATTAGTATTAGATCCATTTTTTACAGCTCGCGAGGCTCTTGAAGTTCAAGCTGGATACTATGGAGTAGGTCGAAAACAAAGACGTACTGAGGAAATTTTAGATGCTGTTGGTTTGTTAGATCAAGCAGATGCTTATGCTCGATCTTTGTCTGGTGGTATGAGGCGAAGGTTGATGGTTGCTAAATCACTAGTCCACTCACCAGAAGTAGTTGTACTTGATGAGCCAACAGCTGGTGTGGATGTAGAATTACGTCAACAGCTATGGTCCTATCTAAGAGAATTAAACAAATCCGGTACAACAATTGTGCTTACTACACACTACTTAGAGGAGGCAGAGGAGCTCTGTGACCGTATTGCTATTATTAATCATGGAGAATTAATAGCGTGCGATAAAAAGCATGCACTATTAGCGCCACTAGATAATAAGGAGCTAAAAGTAATCTTTGACCAAGATTTATTAAGTATTCCTGATAGTTTATCTGCATGGGACTGTGACCTTCGCGCGCCCAGAGAGTTAATAGTTCGATATCAACGCGGTAAGACAAATGTTGTTAAGGTCTTCGAGTCATTAAAAGAGACGGGCTTAAGTATTAACGATATCACTACAAAGGAATCTGATTTGGAGGATGTTTTTTTGCATCTAACAAGCGTTAGAGGCAATAATAAGGTAGGTATAAAATGAAATTTTTTAAGGAAAATACGGTTGAGTATCATGTGGCTCAAGAAGTGGCTCCTGGAGTTCGCCGTGTAATGGCTAATAATCCTAGCCTTTTAACTTATCATGGTACAGGAACATTTATTATTGGCGAAGGTAAAGTTACTATAATAGATCCAGGACCATGTATCCCAAGTCATTTGGATGCTTTGTTGAATGCTATAGAAGGCGAACAATTATTACAGATACTTATCACTCACACTCATCTTGATCATTCACCCGCAGCAGCGGTCCTAAAGAGTCATACCGGAGCCCCTACGATGGGTTTTGGTCCACATGTGAAAATCTCTGGGACAAATTCTGAGGAAGGTGCAGACTATGATTTTTGCCCAGATGTAGTTGTGAAAAATGGAGATATAATTGATGGTACGGAAGATAAATTTGAAGTAATACATACACCAGGTCATACATCTAATCATTTATGTTTTTCGCTCAATGATAGGAGCATCTTATTTTGTGGAGACCATGTAATGGGTTGGTCTACAACTATAGTTTCACCGCCAGATGGTAATATGGCTTCTTACAGAAATTCTCTTAAATATCTTACCAAGAGAACAGAGGAAGTTTATTTACCTACACATGGTCCATCAATAAAGAATCCTAAAATATATATACAAGATCTTATAAAGCATCGTGATCAAAGGGAGATTGAAATTCTAGATTCTATTAGTTCAAATATGAGTAATACTTCAGATATCGTAGATAAGTTATATATAAACTTAGACCCTCGCTTACACTCTGCTGCTCAGAGGTCAGTTCTGGCACACTTGATTCAGCTAGTTGAGGAAGGGAAAGTTTTAGCGGATACTGATTATATAAATAATGATTCTAACTTCTACACGGGTTAGTAAACATTATTTAAAGTCACTGAGAATTAGGTAACCTTAACCCTTTTGCTTCAAGCCTTGGTAAAACTTCATCTCTAAAGTAGGGAAATTCATCTATATAGTTTACAAAAGTGATTGTAGTCCCAGAAAATCCTGCATTGTATATTTTTGTCATCTCATTTGCTATGTGATCTGGGCTTCCAACCAATGGATAAACACCGTGACCGGCTGCAAAACGATCTCTATATAGTTTAAATGCCTCAGGGGGAAAGCTCTTTGCGTGGAGTCCTTGGAGTTCCATTAGTTTATCGACGGCATCCCAATCAGCGTTCTGATTTGCGTAATATTCATGATATTCCTTAGCTTCAGAATCGCTAGGACGGCAAACAACATAAGAGGTAGTAAAAACACCAACATCTCTGCCATATTTTGAGGCCAGAGTTTTTATATTTTTAACGCTAGAGGCTCCGCTCTCAATATCAACTAGTACAGTAAATAAGTAATTAGCATTTTGGGCAGCAAAGTTTTGTCCCTGTTCTGAGGATCCTGCATTCATAATTGGTGGACCTGACTTATTAAATGGTTTGGGATCACCGTATACTTCTCGTAAATCAAAGTATTTTCCCTGCCAATCAAATGGAGTATCAGTAGCCCAAATTTTTTTAATTATGTCTAGCCATTCTTGCCCGTATCCATACCGTACATCGTGGCTATCTGGGAGGTCTATATTAAACATCTCATATTCTTTTGCGTTCCAGCCACAGACTACATTTAAACCAAATCTCCCAGAAGATATTTGGTCAGTTGTAGAAAACATTTTTGCTGCAACTATTGGGTGATGAAATGAGGTATGAGCTGTTGAAAAAACAGTAATTCTTTTGGTTCCTGAAAGTAGTCCTGCACTCCAGGATATAGTTTCTAAATTAGATCCTTGGAAGTCTGTTTCTCCCCCGTAACCCTTCCATCGAGCAATAGGCAAAATAAATTCAATGCCTGCTTCGTCCAACATCTTTGCAAGTTTTAAATTATTTTCCCAAGATGCATCCCATCTTTCGGGAACTTTTGTTATTGCCATTCCCCCTGAACAATTTGGAGAAAATATACCCAACTTGAACTTATTAGAATTGAACATTTGATTCTGCATGGATTGATACCTTATATAAATGTGGTCTAATACATTCAACTAAGTGCTAATCAAACAAAAAAATATGCCTACAGAAATTTGTTCAAGTAGTATAAATATAATAACTCAAAATATATATAATTTTCTGAGCACCCGTAGCTCAGTTGGATAGAGTACTGCCCTCCGAATGCAGAGGTTCGAATCCTCTCGGGTGTGCCAGTTTGCGCTAGAGTAAAATGTAGCTTTATCAGCTAGATAGGAGTTGATGTGATTTATGACCAGCCCATATTTCGTATAATGGGTGATTGTGCTTTGAATATAGAGTTTGGTGATGAGTCCAGCATCCCCCTAAACTTTAAAATCCTTGCTCTTGATGATGTTATACTAAAGTGTCCACCAAAGGGTCTGATCGAAACTAACCCACAGGTGCGTAGTCTAGGTATTGTTTTTGACCCCTTGGTTGTAAGCATCTCTTTCATTACTGACTATGTTAATGATTTACTCAATTCTCAATCTGAAGTCGTCAGCTTAGCTAGTAGAAGACTGATAATTCCAGCTCTGTATAATGACCCTTGGTCACGTGAGTGCGCTGAGGCTTTTGGTGTGCAGCATAATATGGATTATATTGCTGAGTTCAATGGCTTAACTAAAGAAGAGATAGTTATAACTCATACTTCTTCAGACTACTGGGTTACCGGTGTCGGGTTTGTACCTGGAGCCTTTATGTCATATGCTATGGAGCCAGATAAACAGATAGGTGCCCCTCTTTATCGAACACCTCGGACTTGGACCCATGAGCGACTACTAAATTTCGGTGGCCTAGTTTCTACTATTTATCCCTTAAGAGTGCCAGGAGGCGGTCAATTGTTTGGGCGTACGCCACTAGATATATTTGACGCAGATACAAAAAACACTGCTTTTGAAGGAAATCCTATACTTGCCCGTGCGGGGGATAGGCATCGGTATGTTTCGATAACGCGAGAAGAATATGATGAAATTCGTGAGAAAGTTGAGGCTGGTAAATATGAATACAAAATAGAAGACGGTATATTTGATTGCGAAGGCTATCGCCAATGGTTGGAAGAGATTGGTCACCCTTCAGAAAAAGTTGATCCCACATCTGATCGCTTTTGGAGCAAGGGCCATGTTTGAAGTTATAAAGGCGGGTATTCAAACAACAGTGCAAGATGCTGGTCGATCTGGTGGTCAGAGTAAGGGGGTCCCACCTTCCGGTGCCCAAGATTCATTTTCTTTAAGAGTTGGTAATCTTCTTGTTGGTAATCCTGACAGTGGCCCCATTTTGAGTCGCTCAAAAATTGGCAGTGCGGGGCTTGAAATTGCATTAGGTGGTCTTGTATTGAAATCTTTTGACGACCATTTAATTACCCTCACCGGTGCTGACACTTTTGCTAATATTGATGGAATCCCATTACCTCCCTGGTCAACAAGGATAATTCGTAAGGGGGAAATCTTATCTTGTGGAATTTCTAAGAGGGGTGCTAGGGCTTATCTTGCTGTTCACGGAGGTTTTGATGTTCCATTATATATGAATAGCAGATCAACCCATCTCAGCGGGCAATTTGGTGGATATTTAGGACGTGCCCTGAAAAAAGGAGATCAGCTAAGGGTTTGCAAATCTGGTATAGATATTGATCAATTTTCCGGCCGTTCATTTTGCAAGCAATTAATACCAAAGTACTTAACTCCATGGGAAGTTAGAGTAATATCTGGACCGGAAGCACATATTTTCACGAAAGATAGTCTTGATAAATTCTATAAATATAAATGGAAATTGAGTCAAAAAGCTGATCGTACAGGTATGCGTTATATTGGGCCTAAGCTTGATTTTTGTAAGGGGCGTCCAAAATATTTAATAGAAGATGCTGGGGCCGACTCTTCAAATATCGTAATTGATCCAGGTGCTCCAATAGGTACTATTCAGGTGCCTTCTGGCGTCGAGCCGATTATTCTTTCTGTGGATTCTCCAACAGTTGGAGGGTTTGCACGAATAGGTGTTGTTATTTCTATAGATATGTCAAGAATAGGACAGTCACGCCCCTTTGAGGAAACTATCTTTAAGCTTATATCAACTGAGGAGGCAGTCACCCTTCTTAAAGAGCAAGAGAAAATTATTTCCGATAAGAATATAGTAAGCAATGTTGTTTAAATTAAACAATTATTTTTTATTATAAATAAGCTCATCCAAAGGGAGAGTTAATAAGATAGTTTATTAGTTACGATATTTTGAACACCTAGATGGATTATTATCCTTATTAAAGAAGGCATATAGGTGCGTATTAATTAAATTGTTTTAAAGTTGAGCATATTATGTTGGAGTAAAAGATGTTACCTCTTAATAATTTTCCACATTCTATAATGTTCCACCATTTCCATAGTGATAAGCACCCGAAAGGGCAAGGCAGTATAGATGAAATGCAATTTGAGACTATGCTTGATTGGCTTAGTGAAAGATATAACTTAATGGGTGCACATGAATTTTCAGAAAAAGTAAAGAGTAATACACTTAAGAGAAAAGATATTTGTCTATCATTTGATGATGCACTGCTTTGTCAGTATGATATTGCTCGAGGTATTTTAAAAAGACGTAGCCTCAGTGCATTTTTTTTTATTTATTCTTCACCATTTAACGGCGAGCCAGACTATTTAGAGATATTCAGGTTTTTTAGAAATGTATATTTCTCAGATATAAACTCCTTTTATGAAGAGTTTTTTCTGTTACTTCACTCGGATGATCCTAATATATACAAAAAAGAACGAGATCGATTTGAAAAAGCAAATTATCTTGAAGAATTCCCTTTCTATACCAATGAGGACAGGTGGTTCAGATATATAAGAGACATAATTTTAGATAAAGATAAATACGAGAAATATATGCTTTCACTTATGGAAAAACATAGTTTTGACATTAATACAGCAACACAAAAGTTATGGATGACCAATAAAAATATTACTGATTTACACTCAGATGGCCACATAATAGGTTTACATTCATATAATCACCCAACTGCAATGGGGAAGCTCTCTTTTGGGGAACAGGAATTAGAGTTTGAAAAAAATATGCAGCATCTTGAGAGTATTTTGGGGCTAAGGTCTGTCGATTCTATGTCTCATCCCTGTGGAAATTATAACGAAGATACTTTGAACATTTTACGCAAAATGGGCATAAAAATAGGTTTTCGATCCTCTATAAGTACTGCTGAAATAAAGTCCGATCTTGAGATACCACGAGAAGATCATGCCAACATATTGAAGGCAATGTCGCTATGAAAATAACCTTGTTTACAAGTAATCAACCTCGACACATAAATCTAGCGCAAAAGTTGTCTGAATTTTCAGAAGAGGTTTTTTGTATTCAAGAATGTAATACTGTTTTTCCAGGTCTGATTGATGATTTCTTTAAGCGTTCAGAAGTTATGAAAAAGTATTTTAATAATGTAATTAAAGCAGAAAACAAAATCTTTGGGGGTGTAAAATTTTCTCAACATAAAGTTAGAACGCTCTCAATTAAGAGTGGTGATTTAAATAATATAGCTCGCGAACAAATATCTGTAGCCCTTAACTCCGATGTTTATATAGTTTTTGGTGCAAGTTATATAAAGGGTTGGCTGGTAGATTTTCTTATAGAACGGGGTGCGTTTAATATACATATGGGACTTTCTCCGTATTACCGGGGGTCCTCATGTAATTTTTGGGCCCTTTATGACAATAATCCTGGATATGTAGGGGCAACCATACATATGCTAAGTAAAGGCTTGGATAGTGGTCCAATGCTGTTCCACTGTATTCCAAGGCTGATGTATAATGATTCACCATTTGATTTTACTATGAGGTCTGTAGAGGTGGCGCATAATGCACTTTGTGCTCGTATAAAAGATGGCAGCATTTTTGATTTTGAAAAAAATCAACAGGATAAGTCTCAAGAGGTTAGGTATTCACGAAATAAAGAATTCAGTGATGAAGTTGCAAAAGAATTTTTAGAAAGAAAATTGAATCTCCAAAGTACAGAATTAAGGTATCCAAAACTTAAAGAGCCTTACTTCGACTAATAAGCATAAGGTTTTCTGAACATCTTCTATAATACTAATTTAGGTTGATATATTTTCCTCAACACATATTTGGTCTATTTTGCGCCGCATTTCTTGCGCAGTATTAAGGCTAACTTCTTTAAACTTATATATATCATTAGGTTTAGATTGGGCTAGTTTCCAGAATGTAGCTGAAGGCACAGTCCAGGGGTTAATAAAACCTCCAGCGCTAGGACCATCGCTAACTAAGATAATAGGTGTTTGTCCACATAAGTTTACTGATCCAACAGGATATCCATGATCTAATATATTTGATGGGTGTTCACCGTGCTCCAACCCTTTTTCCCTCGCCTTTTTTGCGAAAACTAATTCAGGGCCTGTGAGTCTATATCCAGTTCTATTTGATCGTGTTTGTAGAACCCATTCGCTATTAAAAAAAATATCGTGTCCTATATTATCTATCCAATCATCATTCGGTCCTCGAACCACCTCAATTTCCCAAGTTTTGTGAGCCGGTAGTTTTGGTCTATATTTCTCTAAAACGTGTGCTCCATGAAGTTGTTTTCCTTCAAAGGTCTCTATAACTCCACCATCAATAAGAGCATGACCATTGATGCCTCCTATTCCAGCTAAATGAAAAGTAGAACGCGATCCTAGTACTAATGGAGCGTCAATACCCCCAGAGAATGCTAAATAACCTCTTGCCCCTTTCTGCGCAAACCCCGTGATTAATTCTTGTCCTTTATTTACCTTGATACTTTCCCATTGTGGAATATCTTTACCATCTAACTTTGCTTTAAAAACTCCCCCTGTAAGAGCTATAGTGGTCTCTTGGTTAAATCTAAGATGAGGACCTGAAAACTGACATTCTAAACCTGCTGCATCCGGAGAGTTTCCAACAAGAAGGTTTGCCATTCGAAAGGACCACATATCAAAAGGACCAGAAGGGGGGAATCCCTGTTCCCAATGGCCCCAACGTCCTGGAAAATCTTGAACGGATGTTTCTAAGCCTGCTTTTATAACTTCTATCATTTTTTATCTTTACTCAAAAAATCACCTGTTCATCGAGTGATTTAATCCATGCATGGTATTGTTTAATTGAAAATTTAGAATAACGAGCAATATTATGACTATATGTGCCCTCGGCTACGTGAGCTTCTATATATTCATATTCGTTAAGTTCTATAGGCACAAATCTTACTCTATCTCCTGGTCTTAGTAATGCCACATCCTTTCGGAAAGCAGGGAGTCGTTGTTTTAAGTCGCAAACAGGAGCTGGAGTATGCCCAATAATTTGATATCCCCCAGGTGTTTGGTCTGGATATACACAAGTGACTGATCCCCCATAACCTACAGTCCCCTTTGGTGTCCATGTTCGTGGTGGGTTGTATTTTGGTGCAGTAAGTCTACAACGAGGATCTAATGAAATTAGTGAGGCAAGACCGGGATAGAATCCTAAGGCTGCTACCCAATATTCTGTTCCACTATGAATTCTTTTTAGTTGGGACTTATCTGAAAGTTTATTTAACTCGACCATCAGGTCGGGGTCATAAGTTTTAGGCTGAATCGTTTTACAATAGTCTTCCCAGCACTCTTTTGTGCGATGATCAAAATAAAGAACTGGTATAGTAAATACCGGACTAATCAACTCTATACTCTCTAAGGAGCCTAAGGACCTATAAAGATTAGTAGTTTCTTTAGTTAAATCATCAAATGAGATTTGATCCGGATTGTAGGCCATGACTATGGAAGCCATATTTGGCAAAAGCTCTAAAATTCCATTTATCTTTGAATCACGTATATTTTTTGTAAGTGAGTGTACAAGAAAATTGAGGTCAAAATTGAGCTCATTTCCTAGTTCCATCTCAATATATCGATCCCCACCGGGAGTATACTTAGGTTCATCATAAATCATCTGATATTCTCTATTTTAGGTCAAATTTTAAGCGAATAAAGAAAATTTAGGAATGTATTTAGGAAGGATTAAACTGTTTAAACAAATAATACAAATTATAGTTATTATTATAGCATGATAAATATAGATAATATTATATAGGTTTTAATAAGGTCTCTATTATACTCTATTAATTTAGTAATAATCTGTGAGAATATCAATTCTTGTTCATTTTTGTATAAAGGGAGGAATAAATGATTGTTTTACCAGCTTTGCCCTTGCGTAATCCTAACGTGGGTATGGTTTATAACTTTGTTCATTTTTCTGAAGAAGAGTGTGACCAGATAATTAAATCCGCCAAAGAAGATCAATGGCAGGCTGGAGGTGTTGGGGGGTATGGGGATAAAGGAACTGGGTCGGTTCAAAATGATGCTAGAAGCTGTACAGAGCAAAGGCTTCCTGTAGGACAAGCAGGATGGCCATTGAGTAAGATTATGTTTGAGATTTGCAATATTAATTCACAGGCATGGAGATTTGAACTCGGTGGTTTTGTTAATGATGATATGCCCTATTTAATGCGCTATCAGGCAACAAAAAAGGATCATGTTGATTGGCATATGGATATGGGCCAGGGTCAGAATGCATCTAGGAAGTTGGGCTTTTCTATTCAACTGACTGACCCGAGTGAATATGAGGGTGGAAATCTTGAATTTCATAACATTTCTGTTGATCAAAAGACTCTACGTGCCAGAGGCACTTTAGTTTTATTTCCGGCTTACTGGCTTCATAGAGTTACTAACGTTACTAAGGGTGAAAGAATGGTGGTAGTTGGCTGGGTTCATGGTCCAAGCTACCGTTAATTTAACCCGATAAATTATTCAAGGAGTAGTTATTATTTCTAAAATTCTCTTCATTACACACTCTGAAGAAGCAAATCCTGGTAATGTAAAAGATGCCTTAAATGACCTTGGCTATGAAACGTCAGTATGTTGCCCAATGCTTGGAGATAATCTGCCGAGGTTAATTGCTGGAAAGCCAGAGGAATTTTCCGCAACTGTTGTATTTGGAGGCCCCCAACTTATTTCTCAGGATAGCAATATAGGATATATTAAAGAGGAAATAGAATGGATTGGTGAGCAGGTTAAATATGACTCCCCGCTTTTGGGAATATGCTTAGGGGCCCAAATGATTTCTGCTAGCCTTGGTTATGCTGTTGGCCCTCATCCACAGGGATTAAGGGAAATAGGGTTTCACTCAGTCAGGCCTACTCCAGAAGGAAAAGAATTTTTCCCCTCTGAGGCCTTATTTTATCAATGGCATAGAGAAGGCTTTGAGCTGCCGAAAAATTCAAGATTATTAGCAACTGGAGATATATATCAGAATCAGGCTTTTAGTTTAGGAAGTAGTGTTTTTGGTCTCCAGTTCCATCCTGAAATAACTGTTGAGACAATTAATAAATGGATTACTTCTGTTCGTGGGGCCCCTCAATTAAATCGGCCAGAAGCCCAGCCTGCTGACCAGCAACGCTTATTGGCATCTCAATGTGTATTAGAAGTAAAAAAGTGGTTACCACCGTTTTTGAAAAAATGGTTGCATCACTAGAAATACGCGAACATTGAGTAGGGTTTTAATATTGCAATTAAATTTCTTTAGCACGATCACGCAGAATATATTTTTGCACTTTCCCTGTTGAGGTCTTGGGAAGTGGTCCTAAAACTACATTTCTTGGGACTTTATAGCGGGCCATATTATCACTGCAAAAAGAAATTAGTTCATCTGGCGTAGTATTTTGACCATCTTTCAGCGTTACAAAGGCACAAGGGGTTTCACCCCATTTTGTATCTTCACGAGCTACAACCGCCGCCTCCATTACTGCTGGATGTTTATATAGTACATTTTCAACTTCGATAGTACTAATGTTCTCACCTCCTGAAATTATTATGTCTTTCGCTCTATCCTTAAGTGCAATATATCCATCTGGGTCCATTACACCTAGGTCACCTGTATGAAACCAGCCCCCTTTGAAAGCTTCTTCAGTAGCCTTTGGATTCTTTAAGTAGCCCTTCATAACTGTATTTCCGCGCATCAGAACTTCACCCATAGTCTCTCCATCTTTTGGTTTTGGTTCTAGAGATTTAGTGTCAGATACAGCTAAGCCCTCTAGGGTGTTATAAGCAACGCCCTGCCTTGCTTTTTTTCGTGCTTGTTCTGAAGGGGATAGATCGTCCCATTCTTTATGCCAGGCACATACTGTTACAGGGCCATATACTTCTGTCAAACCATATACATGTGTTACACGAAATCCAGAAGACTCCATTTTTTCTAGAACTGCTGGTGGTGGTGGTGCGGCTGCAGTCATTACATTAACTATTTGTTCAAATTCTTTTCTTTCACTTTCTTCAGCGTTGTTGATCATATTAAGTACGATAGGAGCACCACAAAAATGAGTAACTTTATTTTCAAGAATAGATTTATATATTGCTCCGGCTTCTACTTTTCTCAAGCAAACGTGTGTACCAGCATGTATAGTTATCGCCCATGTAAAACACCATCCATTGCAATGAAACATTGGTAATGTCCATAGATAACAGGGGTTATCAGTCATTTGCCATGCCATAGAATTACCTATGGAATTGAGATATGCACCGCGATGATGATAAACTACACCTTTTGGGTTCCCAGTTGTACCTGAGGTATAGTTTAGTGCTATTGCTTCCCATTCATCTTCTGGCCATCTCCAGGAAAAATCTTTATCGCCTTCTGCGAGAAAATCTTCGTATTCAATAGAGCCAATCAACTCACCCCCTTCTGAGGGTGTATCATTAATGTCTATAACGAGTGGTTCGACTGAACAAAGTTTTAGTGCTTTCTTTATCGTTGGTGAAAATGATCTGTCCGTTAACAAAACAGATGCTTCTCCGTGATCGAGGGTGAAAGCGATAGTTTCTGCATCTAAACGATAGTTTAATGCATTAATTACAGCTCCAACCATCGGAATTCCATAATGAGACTCAAGCATAGCGGGTGTATTAGGAGACATTATCGCAACAGTATCGTCTGGTCCTATACCTCTTTTATGGAGAGCTGAGGCAAGTTTTCTACATCTTTCATAAAACTCGGTATAGGTAGCTGATCTATTTTCATGGATCCACGCTGTGCGGTTAGGATAAACATGAGCGGCTCTTTCTAAAAAAGTAAGAGGAGTGAGAGCTGTGTAATTTGCTTTAGTTTTAGATAGGCCAGACTCATAACGACTATCACTATTTGGGCTTTTATTAGCCATAACGAATTCTCCTAATATATCCTAAACAATAATACACTTAATTTTGTTATGAAGTTAGATTTATTGCAATATTTGTGTTTAAATTAACAGCCATGAAAAAAAGAACTTTATATCTTCTTCGTCACGGTTCAGCTGATGTAGCAGGGCCCAATGGTGATATAGAAAGACCCCTGAAAAGTAAGGGGAAAGCTGACATAGAATATCTTTCTGAAGTTCTAATTAAACAAGGAATTTCATGGGATTTATCGTTTTGTTCGAACGCATTGCGAGCAAATTCTACTTTCCAGATTATAGATAAGGTAATTCCTGAAGCTACCAGTATTATTAATGATTGTCTTTATGGATCGTCTGCAGATGAGGTTATGTTGCTATTACAATCGCAAAAGGACTCTGTGTGCTCAATCTTGTTAGTTGGGCATAATCCATGTCTTCAAAGTTTAGGCCTAATTTTAGCAGCTTCTGGTGGAGAGAAATATGCCAGGTTTGCCAAAAATTTTCCTCCAGGTAGTTTTCTATCTTTAGACCTATCCATTAATAAATGGTCAGAAATTTCTCCGCGAGTTGGATATATAAATCATCTATTAGTCCCTGGAGATTTTTAGAATATAGATCTTTATGTCTGCCAATTGCAAACAAATAGAAACTAAGAAATTTTTTAGGTATTTTTGATAGCTAGTTATTTAGTATGGATTTAATAATTTATATGATCCCACGGCGTTTTAAATCAATTATCTGATCAGCTTCCATTTTTAGTTCACCCCCATAGATTTCATCATTTGCATTTCCAAGAGTTGGCCCTAGATTTTTAATTTTACCAGGAGTAGAGCTAAGTCGTGGTAGAGGTGCAGGTACCATAATCTCTTCATCTAGAGTTGGTTCATAAATACCAATTATTGTTCCACGTTCTTTATAATGTTGGTCCTGAAATATATCGGCAATCGAATTTACTGGGGCCGCAGGAACACTACCTTTCAAGCATTTTTCTAAAGCATCAGCCCTATTAAGTTCTTTGAACCATTTTGAAACTATGGCATTGACTTCGTCAGCATGTTTAATGCGCGTTAAATAGTTTCCAAATTGATTGGGGCTGCTTAGATCTGGGCAACCCATTACCTCAGCAAAACGAGCGAACATTTTATCATTTGTGCAGGCAATGGATATCCATTCATTATCAGCAGTTTCAAAATGACCATGAGGGCAGGCATTAGATGTATGGACTCCCAGTCGAGGACGTACTGTACCATTCCAAGAATATGCTGTTGCTATTTCATCAAGTACTCTAAATACCGATTCAAAAAGTGCGATATCTATCATTTGCCCATTGCCAGATGAATCTCTAGCTCTAAGAGCAAGTAATATACCTACAGCCCCATAAAGTCCTGAGATATAATCAGCTAGAGAGGTGGACCCTGGTGTTAGAGGTGGTCCTCCAGGCATACCTGTTAGATAGGAAAGGGCTCCAAAGGCATGGGCTATTCTAGCGAAAGCAGGTCGGTCCTTATAGGGCCCAGTTTGGCCGTAACCTGATACTCTTAATAGTATTAATTGTGGGTTAAGTTTGTGGAGTATGTCCCACCCAATATTCCATTTTTCAAGTGTTCCTGGTCGAAAATTTTCACAAACTATGTCGGCACTTTCTGCTAAATCTATAAAAATTTTTTGCCCTTCTGGGTCCCTTAAATTTAGAGTTATAGATCGTTTATTTCTTGCCTCAGTAAGCCAGGTTAGGCCATCTCCCCTAGGTGTTGGGGTGCCAAATTTTCTTAATGAATCTCCGGACTTAGGGTCCTCTACCTTAATTACATCAGCACCAAATTCGCTTAAAATACTAGCAGCAAATGGTGCAGCAACAAAAGTTGCAAGGTCAATGATACGTATTCCTTTTAGTGGAAGGTCTATTTCAGCAGGTTTATTTTTCATAGTAGTAACTTAACATCTATCTTAAAAAAAATTAGAATCAAATGATAATAGCTATAGTCTAAGCATTATAGACACTGTTTAGGTTAATAATACTACACTAGTGTGATTATTATGGTTATTATGGTTATTATGATTATATTGGCTATAGAATATTAAACTATAAAATTCAGGGAAGTTTTATAAATTATGAATTCATCAAATAGTGTAATCCCTTTGATTAATATCGAACCTTTTCGGCTTGGCGGAGAATCAGAAAAGCGTGATGTTGCGTCTTTAGTAGATGCAGCATGCCGAGAGATAGGTTTTTTAGTTATTACGGGCCATGGTGTCTCTGATGATCTAATTAGAGAAATGTATGAAGTAAGTGAAGACTACTTTAATTTACCTACCTGGGAGAAGATGGCTCTAAAGATGCCGCCTGATCGCTATAGAGGTTATACCCCTATGTTAAGTGAGAGTCTTGCTAGCAGCCTTGACCATGATACTCCGCCTGATCTTAAGGAGAGTTTTAGCATAGGCCCATTCAATGTGCCCTATGACGAGTATCATTTTGGGCAGGCAGGTGCCCGCTTCTTTGCACCAAATTTTTGGCCTGATCGACCGACTGAAATGCGTGCAGTCTGGGAAAAATATTTTTTGGAAATGAATAGGCTCTCTAATGACTTAATGAAAATTTTCGCAGTTGCTCTAGATATGCCCGAAAATTTCTTTGAAAATAAAATCAATAACCATATAACAAATTTTAGCGTAATTCACTATCCTGGACAGGAAAAAAATCCTGATACCGGTCAATTGCGCGGGGGAGAGCATACCGATTACGGAAGTTTAACAATTGTTAACACAAATACTGATATTGGAGGTTTAGAGGTTGAGCGTAGGGATGGGGGCTGGGAAAAAGTGCCCTGGATACCTGGTGCGTTCTCAATCAATATAGGTGACTTAATGGCAGAATGGACAAACGACCGTTGGGTTTCGACTATGCATCGTGTGTCTAACCCACCAAGGGATAAAGCCCATATCAGTAAAACTTCTCTCTTGTTTTTTCATCAACCTAATTATGATGCCGAGGTTGAATGCATTTCTACTTGTCATAGTGATGACAATCCACCTAAATATAGTAAAACAACATCAGGAGAACATGTAACCATGAAGATAATGAAGCATCGTTCCCCTGATACTGACAGTACTGGGTAATAAACTAGAACTTAAATTAATTTAATTAAACCGAGTTAGCTCTTTCTAGCATAGCGTTAAGTAAAACATCACAACCCGCAGAGACATCGCCCTTTGTGGCAGACTCGACTTCATTATGGCTGATACCATCAGCACAAGGAATAAATATCATTGAGGCTGGTGCAACTTTGGATACATAAACAGCATCATGGCCAGCTCCAGAAGTGATAGGCCTGCTTTCTAATCCAAGAGATTCAGCTGCACTAGCTACAGCATTTATACAATCATCATTAAATTTTACTGGTGGCGAATGCCAAATTTCATCAAACTTTAGTTCTAATGACATTTCATAAGTAATTTTTTCACATCTATCTCTAAAATCTTCCCCTAGTTTTTTAAGGATATCAGAATCGGGATGCCTAATATCTACTGTGAAAGATACTGAGCCAGGTATGACGTTGCGTGAACCTGGACTAACTTCAAACACACCACAGGTTGTCCTGGCATCTGGTGTATTTTCATTTCCAATATCACTAAGAGCATCAACCATCCGACTTGCGCCTACAATTGCGTCTTTTCTTCTTTCCATTGGTGTGGTCCCGGCATGACTTTCCATGCCAATAACTTCAACGTCATACCATCTCATTCCTTGAACACCCTGAACAACACCAATAGTTTTTTCTTCTGCCTCTAAAATTGGCCCTTGCTCAATATGGACTTCAAAAAATGCTGATATTTCTCTACCGCCGCATTTCTCCGGGCCCGCATAGCCAATTCTTTTTAATTCTTCCCCAATAGTTTTTCCATCTGCGTCCTTTCTAGATAGTCCATATTCTAGATCAAAAACTCCTCCAAAAACCCCAGAAGCAATCATTGCTGGTGCAAATCTTGAACCTTCCTCGTTCGTCCAAGAGGTAACCTCAATTGGGCGTTCTGTTTCAATACCCATATCATTCAATGTCCTAATTACTTCAAGTCCTGCAAGCACACCATATATACCATCGTATTTACCGCCTGTCGGCTGACTATCAATATGACTACCTGTCATAACTGGTGCGAGAGAATTATTTTTCCCTGCCCGTCGGGCAAAAATATTTCCCATTTCATCGATTGACACTTCGCAGCCGGCATCTTTGCACCAATTTACGAATAGATCCCTAGCTTCTTTATCAACGTCTGTTAAGGTCAGTCTGCATACACCTCCTTTTTCTGTAGCCCCTATTTTGGCCATATCCATAAGACTGTTCCACAATCGATCGTGGTTTACTCTGAAATTATTCATATCTAGACCTACTTTTTTAGTTATTTTAGTAAAAAGGGTTTATGAAAAGTGTGGAATTATATGTTCTGCGTACTCTCCAATTATTCTTTCTTCTTCACCATTTGTTAAATAAATAACAAAAAGATCTACACCTGAATCCTCTAATTTTTTTAGTTTTTCTATGTGTTCTGATGGCTCTCCAAGTATACAAAATGACTCAGTTATTTCCTGGGACACATAATCACTATTATCTGATTCTTTATTAGCATGTTCTTTATAATTGTAACCTTCGTCAGCGTTTGCTCCCCTTCGATTTTCTATATATTGAGTTAGACTGTCTGGTATAAGTCCTGAATCTAGTCCGTATTTTTCTACGACATCTGCTACATGATTACCAACCATTGCGGGGAACCACTTGGTTTGCTTATATCCAAGATCTTTGTCCCCTACCCATACCGGGGCGCACGAAAGAACTTTGAATTCAGACATGTCCCTACCTATTTTTTCCCCCGCTTGAATAGCTTGATTTGAGAACCATTTACATAGATCAGGATCACTAAGTTGGACTACTAGTCCATCACCATGTTCTCCAGCACATGCAAGAGCTTTAGGGCCGTATGCAGCAACCCACGCGGGTAAATCATATCCATTAGCCCACTCTAGTTTGACTGGTGAAGGGCAATCGTCATATGTGACTTCATCTCCTCGAACCATTCCTTTAATTGCATGAATAAATTCTGCCATTCTATCAAGTGTTGCAGGCCTTTTACCCATTACGCGCATTGAGCTATCTCCACGACCAACAGCTAATTCAAAACGATTCTGGTTTTCTACAGAAAGTGTAGCAAACATACTCGCTGCTACTGACCAGTCTCGGACATTCGGATTTGTTACTAAAGGCCCCGTCTTTATTTTTGTGGTGTGCTCTAGTACGCGGGCCATCTGATGATAACAATCACGCCAGAGTATATGTGAATCAAAAAACCAAGCATATTCAAACCCGGCTATTTCAATCTGCCTTGCAATGGCAATCGACCGCTGAGAGTTCATCTCTCCCTTGAATGTAATGCCGAATTTCATTTTCTTCTCCTATGTTCTCTAACTATAAGTTTTAATAGATGTTTAATTAGCTATCTAAGAAGTTACTTAGTAAGTTATTTAAGAAGT
>DBHM01000015.1:0-34579 GCA_002296185.1 Alphaproteobacteria bacterium UBA828 | reverse complement strand
AAGTTATTTAAGAAGTCTATGACATCATTGGGAAGCTGAGGTCTACTCCGGAACGGATACCTGTTGGCCATCGAGATGTAATAGTCTTTAACTTGGTAAAGAATCGAATACCTTCTTCTCCATGCATGTGATGATCACCAAATAGTGATCTTTTCCAACCACCAAAACTATGATAGGCAACGGGTACAGGTATTGGCACATTAACCCCTACCATTCCAATATTAATATTATTTGCAAAATCTCTCGCAGCATCTCCATCTCGAGTAAAAATAGCAGTTCCGTTACCAAATTCATGTTGGTTAACCATTTTTACAGCAGTATCGTAATCAGGGGCGCGAACTATGGACAAAACTGGGCCAAAGATTTCCTCTTTATATATCTTCATTTCAGGTGTCACCCTATCGAATAGACATGGTCCAATATAATATCCATTTTCATACCCTTGTAGATTTAGGTTTCTCCCATCAAGAACCAACTTAGCTCCTTCATCAACACCATTATCTACATAGCCTTTAACTTTTTTTAGGTGTTCAGCTGTAACTAATGGACCCATTTCTGAATCTTCGTCATTCCCTGGACCAACTTTGATTTGTTCAATCTTAGGTTTTAGAGATTCAATTAATGCATCACCTACTTTATCTCCAACTGCTACAGCAACGGATACTGCCATGCATCTTTCTCCAGCTGATCCATATGCTGCACCCACTAAAGCATCACTTGTCATATCTAGATCTGCATCTGGCATAATTACAGCGTGATTCTTTGCCCCTCCTAGTGCCTGGATTCGCTTACCTGTTGATGTGCCTCGTGTATAAATATATTCCGCTATTGGAGTTGATCCTACAAAACTTATCGCGGCTATTTCTGGATGATCAATTAATGAGTCTACTGCAACTTTATCACCATGAACTACATTGAATACTCCATCAGGGCACCCTGCTTGTTTCATTAAATTAGCTAAAAAGTTAGCAGTAGAAGGGTCCTTCTCGGAGGGCTTTAATACAAAGGTATTTCCACAAGCTATAGCGAGAGGAAACATCCACATAGGTACCATTGCAGGAAAGTTAAAAGGTGTAATTCCTGCAACTACACCTAATGGTTGTCTAGTTGAAAAACTGTCAATGCCAGTGCCCACTTCTTCGGTGAAATCTCCTTTGAGTAAACTTGGAATCCCACAAGCAAACTCAACAACTTCTAAGCCTCGCGTTACTGATCCAACAGCATCAGACAAAACTTTACCGTGTTCCTGAGTAACTAATTCTGCAATTTTTCCAGTATTGGCTTCTACAAGTTCTTTGAACTTAAATATTACTCTTGCTCGTCTTGCTGGTGGGACAGCAGCCCAAGATGGCCAGGCTTTAGAGGCTGCCGCTACCGCCTCATTTACTTCTGACTGTTCAGCAAAAGGGACTTTACCAATTTTTTCGCCCGTGGCAGGGTTATATATATCTCCACTGCGCTTACTATTTGATAATGTTTCGGTTCCGTTAATCCAGTGACTAAGTGTATAGGTCATCAACTTTCTCGTTTGTTATATTGAATAAAAAATAAGTTAAACATTTAATGCCTTGTTAACAGGTAAGTGACTATATCCTAGTTCAGAAGCGATAGCCTCAAAAACAATTTTACCATGGTATATATTCAGGCCATTCTTAAGATTTTCGTCATCAATTAACGCTTTTCTATACCCTTTATTAGCTAGAGAAATAACAAAAGGTAAAGTGGCATTTGATAGGGCTAGGGTAGAAGTTCTAGCTACTGCCCCGGGCATATTTGCAACACAGTAATGGGTAATAGTATCGATTTTATAAGTGGGCTCAGCATGTGTTGTTGGCTTGCTAGTTTCAAAGCAGCCTCCTTGATCAATGGCCACATCAACAACTGTAGCATTTTTCCTCATATTCTTAAGCATATCTTTGGTCACAAGCCTAGGTGCAGATGCGCCGACTACTAGAACTGCGCCTATTACAAGGTCGGTACTACATACCAATTCCTCAAGTAACTGCCTTGTGGAAAACAAGGTTTTAGCTGAAGGACCAAAAAATGATTCTAATTCTCGCAATCTACTGATAGAGCGGTCAAGAATTGTTACATTTGCACCCATACCTACAGCCATTCTTGCTGCATGAGTTCCAACAACTCCTCCACCAATAATTAAGACATCAGAGGGGGGCACTCCCGGCACTCCACCAAGTAGCAATCCTCTTCCACCTTTAGTCTTTTCAAGACAATGAGCCCCTGCTTGAATTGATAATCTTCCGGCCACTTCACTCATTGGAGCAAGAAGAGGCAATCCACCGTTATTATCTGTCACTGTTTCATATGCTATTGCAACGCAGCCGGAATCTACTAAAGCTTTAGTTTGTTCTGGATCTGGAGCTAGATGCAAATATGTGAATAGAATTTGGTCCTCTCTTAGCAATGAATATTCTTCTGGCTGAGGTTCTTTAACTTTAACAATCATATCCGCAAGTGCATAAATTTCTTCTGCAGTTTCTATAATTTCAGCGCCAGATTTTTGGTAGTCTTCATCATCCATGCCAATTTCAGTAGCACAATTTTTTTGCACTAAAACTCGATGTCCATTTAATACCAATTCCTGGACTCCAGCCGGCGGAATCCCTACTCGGTACTCATGAACTTTTATTTCTTTTGGAACTCCGATAATCATTTTAGTGTATCCCTCTTAGTGTCTCAAATAATCATTAAAACGGTAGCAGCCCTGATGATAAGAAACAACTTTACTATAGTGAATATAACTTAAATTTTGTGGATTGTATTTGAATTAACCCATTAAAAATTATAGTTAATTTCAAATTCCAAAAAAGTATCCTTACGAACAGAAAATTGAATATCCTGACTATTTATACTTCGAAAAGCTGTGCCATTTAAGCTTAATGACCAATTATTATCAATACGCCTTTCAGCCTCAAGGGACACAGAGTGGGCACTTTCGTCAAGATCATGCATTACTCCAATAAAAAATTCTGTACTTTTAGCATCATTTAGTCCAAGTCTTAAAGCAAAGAAAATATCATTTTCATATGCTGTAAGTGATCGATTGTCTCTTCCATCAAAAAGCAGCTCAGTAAGTAAGGATAGCTCTGTTTCAGAGTTAAATATCCCATAAAATGTATATTCAAAACCAGCTATAAAAGCTCCGTAGTCTTGTTCTGTTAATGCACGGTCTTTCTCTCCATCTCGCCAATATCCCTCGAACTTTAATAACCAGGATTCTAGAGTTGCTTGCAGATCCAGACTATATTGACTTATCTGTTCGTAAGTAGGAACTAAAACTATCGATCCATAACGATCTAAAGCTAACTCTAATGTCGGCGATCTATTTGTTCCATGAAAGAATGATAATCCTGTATCAAATACTCCGATAGTATGTGAGTGTCGTAGCGCTATATCTAAATGATGTCTTCCAGAAGAACTTTCGTAATTAGTTTGATTTTGGTCTACAATTAAGGAATTACGTAGTCTTGAGCCTTGACCATGAAATGTACGATTTCGAAAATAGGGCATAAAAAATGTCTCTATGTTACCCATAGATGTTGAAAGGGTTCCATGTATCATCGGTTGGCCTAATTTTTCTTTAAGACCTGGGTCCTCTACTAGATCTGTTTGGTTAATTATATCGATTAAATGAAAGGACTCTGCAACACCCCAAAAAACTCTATCTAAACCTATTCTAAATTCCCAGGCAACATTATCTAGCTCCCCAAAAAAAAGGCCATATGCTTCTCTTATGTCCCAATGAGTCCTTCTTGGATCAACGCTGTCATATCGAAAAAAGGGAGAAACTACTATGGAATGTCCATTAGAATTTTCTGAGTAAATAGTTGGATTTACAAAGAACGAGGTGGTATGAGAATTCTGCCCTAAATGGATGGCACTATTAGGGAATATTCGAGTTTCCGCACCAATTTTTCCAAAAATTTCGCTGGCTGAGGTGGAAGTAGAAATATTATTGCTAATGGTAAAACTTAACAAGCCAACTAGTGTAATAGTTGTAAGTGCTCCAAGCGGTAAAGTTTTAATAATACGTTCAACCAATGCAAAAGCCATTATTAGCGAGCTCTCTTTAGGCCTACTTTAGTTAAATGATTTTTATTAACTTTTTCATCAAAATCATAGTTTTTCCAAACAAGCAAAGTGGACTTACCAGTCAGGTGATTTTCCATAAACATTTTATGAGGACGCCAAAATTTATCCTTATACAAGGTAAAATTCTCTGCTTTTAGAGTTTTAAAGTGTTCATTTTTTCTATCAAAATATTCCACTTTCCATGTTCTATAGTGTTCTGAATCAATCCATGCAATTAGACGCTTGTAACCTGAGTTTTTTGAAATAGGAATACTTTGCAAAACAAAGCAAGATAAATTTCCACATGGTTCTTGTCTGATTAAAAGGTAATCATATTTATCGATCTCTCTGCTAATCATATCTTCATATGCAAATTCACTTCCCATGAATGAACCAGACTGATTTGAAGAGCTTATTCTCTTAACTCTCTTTAATGCCGGAAGATATAACCATTGTTCATCGTTCTTAATTTTATGACTATGAGTAAGTAATGCGGTCCCTTTAACATCCCTAGGGTTATTAAAAACCACCAAACTACGGTCACCATCTTCTTCCATCTCTAGTACTTTTACAGACATAGATCTCGAGCTTTCTTCTCCATGCCGATTACGTAAAGTCATTATTTGTTGAGCAGTATAATGCTGAAATCCTTCATCTCTAAGATTTGCTTCTTTTGCTATCTCATAACCCTCGTTTTCTTCAGAATTGCTAAGGGCAAGGCTGGTGCCAGATACGATAAAAATCAAAGTTAGAAATGAATAAAAAATTTGTAGACTAGGATATATGAATAAGTTCATTTTTGTTTTCTCCTGTCCAAATATATCATCAGTGGAGGTAGAAAGAAAAAGTCTGCTACCAATGCTAATACAATTGTAATGCAGGTGAGCAGTCCCATATTCCAGTTAATTTCAAAACCAGAGGTTGCTAGTACAGCAAACCCAGCCCCTAAAACAGCAGTTGTAGTCCATAGCGCATGACCAACAGAGTTGAAGGCATACCTGACAGCCATTTCTGGCCCTAGTTTTTCTTCACGGCGTCCTCTTAGATATTTACTCAGGAAGTGAATAGTATCATCTACCACTATTCCAAAAGTAACGGCTGTAACAACAGTTGCTGCTACACCAATATTTCCAAGAGTATATCCCCAAAGCCCAAAGGCCATTGCTGCAGGAACAAAGTTAGGAATAAGACTGATAACACCTAAACGTAAGCTTCGTAAAGCAAACACAAGTATTAGAGAAATTAAACCCATTGCTATTATTGTTCCAGTTAGCATTCCCTCTATATTACGTTGTGATATGTGTGCGAACATCACGCTTAGTCCTGAGCCCTTAGTGTGCATAGAAGGGGGGGCGTTTTCTTTAAGCCAAGCAACAGCTTTTTCGTCCATTTGTCTTTGTTCTTTAGCTGAAAGATCTTTTGCAACGACTGTCATTCGAGTGGCTGATTTGGAAACATTAATTTGATCATTCAAGTCTCGACCTAATGGGAGGGAAAGTTCATATAGTAAAAGATATTGAGCGGCTAACTCAGAGCTTTCGGGAATTCGATGCCACTCGGGGTCATCTTGATGCATATTCTTATTGAGTCTCTTCATAATGTCTGGAAGCGCAGCTACATTAACTATTTTTGGTTGACTCCTGTACCATTCTGCAAACTCATCTACTTTTGATAGGTATGCTGGATTAGTAATTCCACCTTCTTCCCCTGATTCTAATGAATAATCAAAATATTCAACGCCACTAAGGTTTTCAATCACAAAGTCTGTATCTTTTCTAAACTCATAGTTTTTCGAAAAATATTCTGTCCAATTATCATTCAACTCTACTTGAGGTATTCCTGTAGCAAGACCAATAATTATTGCGCCGACGAAGAAAAATAGGGGCTTCTTCCGCTTAACAACAAATGCGCCAAAGTGAGAAAAGAATTCATTCTCATTTTTTTCTAATAAACGTACTTTAAGGGGAAGTAGAGAAAGTAGTGCAGGTAAAAAAGTTACAGAAAAGATAAAAGCGCCAAATACTCCTATTGCTACTATATTACCCAGAGCGTTGAATGGCGGTGAATCAGACGCATTCATTGATAAGAATCCAATAGCAGTAGTTATAGATGTGAGAAAAATTGGATTAAGGTTTATGCGTAAAGATTCTACAATTGCTTCATTTTTCTGTTTACCTCTTCGCATAGATTGTATGGTGGACCAAATAATGTGTACACTATGAGCAATCGCAACGGTCATAATAATTGTTGGTGCTCCGGCAGATCCAGGACTGAGTACAAAACCCGCCCAACCTGCTGCTCCCATCCCACTTAGCCCCGCAAATAGAACTACTAAAAGAGTTCCTATTGTACCCCAAACTGACCTTAGAAGAATCATCATTACTATAACAATAGCTGCGATGATTATGGGGCCTAATTCTGTCAGATCATTGATGGCTGCGTCTCCAAAAGCCTGGCTCATTACGACGCTACCTGTAGGGTGAAATTCGATGTTCGGATGGTTTGCTCTAGCTTTATCTAGCATGTTCCAAACAGCCCCCATAATTTCGGGTACTGCTTTATCTTGGTCTTCCGGTAAAACAAAGTTTATGAGAACTCCAGCTGCATTACCGTCTTCGGCGACTAAGCGGTTGACTAGTCCAGGAGAGCTAAGTGCTACGTCTTTGATGTAATTTAGGTCAGAAGATGAAAGAGATTTAGTTTCTGGTACAAGGTCATTTACGATTAATTCATCGCCTTCTGCCCAACTATGAGAAAAGTTTGTCAGAGAATCAACTCTACTAGCATAAGGTATTTGCCACCCTTGCTCTGTTAGTGTTTGGATGGCTGTAAGGGTATCTATTTGAAATACGCTACCTTCAGTGGCGGCGAGTCCTATTAGAACGGTATTTGCCTCGCTGTAAGTTTTCTCTATGGCTTCAAACGCTATTAACTGTGGGTTATCCTCAGAGAAATATATGCGGCTGTCGTTGCTGATTGTAAGCAATCTTCCGCCAGCGCTGAGTGCCACAACCATCAGAAGTATTGCGACAATCGTTATCCAGCGATATTTTATTACAAACTTTCCATAGTTTGCTGCTGTGAGAGCAGTAGGTTTATTAAATCTAATCTTCATTATAATCTCGTGACTATATCTAGTGGCCTAATATCAGTGTTCAAGTGGCTAACGAAAAAACAATTATTGCATTGATTTGTCATATTTTAGGCATTCCAAATATATAATTAGCTAGCTAATAATTTAAAAAACAAAAAATTTTATTTGATTAAATCGAGCTTATTCTTTTATGAAAAAAATATTTATTAATAAATATAATTAGCTAGCTAATTATATAAATCTAAAGTAGTTGATATTGATGATTTAATGGCATTCGCCCGTATCGTTTTAGTTTTTCACCATTACGGCGTAACCATGCCTTTGATTTTTCAGAATGAGAAATGAGACCTTCTACGGTATTCCAGAATTGTTTGCTGTGATTTAGCTCAACTAAATGGGCTACTTCGTGGGCAATTACATAATCCAAGACCTTTTCAGGGGCCATTATAAGTCTCCATGAGAAAGATAAAACTCCGGTCACAGAACAGCTTCCCCAAGCTGTTGCTGGGTCATTAATTCTCAAGCTGAAAATCTCTTTTTCTATTGTTCTTGCAAGTTCTTTGGCTTTAGGCTCGATAATATTATAGGCTCTGTTTTTTAACGCTTGAAGAGCGGCATCTTGAAATTCGTAATTTATATCGGAAACAAATATTATTGTGTCAGTTTGATTTGTTTTATTCTCCTCAGAGAACTGGTCAATTAATGTAGCAAAGCCGCCCATATAAGGGATACGAGTTCCGCATGTTAGGGGAACTCCAGGAAGTCTTTGTTTGAGTTGGCTCTCTATCCAACTTGTTTTTTTGGCGGCAAAATCCAGTCCGTCGCGGACTGCTGTGCGATAAGGTACCACTAATTCAACACCAGGATCATCCTCAGTTACTTGAAGTATAACCCGTCGAGCTTTTTTGCTTCGCCGTAAGGGGATATTTCGATTGCCTAGAGTAGGCAATTTTAAAGAAATATTCTTTCTTTCTCCACTTAACATCCTAATCCTTAGAAATACAGAAAGCATCAATTTTTATAAGCTTATTATCCAGAGTCTCAGCTCCGCAAGAATATTATGTATAAAATAATAGTTTCTACTATTGATTATGAATCTACAGCTAAACGACTCGAGGCAAAACTAGGATAAACCTCTGCTATCATTTTTCCAATATCACCATGAATTAATTTTTTTTCTTGTTCGGTAGGCTCTAGAGTATTAATAACTTTTTTAGGTTCAATATAGTCGAATCCAGTATTTTTTCGAATTGTTTGTAATGTTTCTCCAGGATGTAAACTGTGAAGAGAAAAGCACTGTGCTTTTTTTTCCCACATGAAAACACAGCGACTAGTTACTAAAGAATGAGGACCTCCTGGCCTATATATATTTTTTTCGGTCTTACCGGGAGCACTAATAAAATCAACTTTTTGAACTAAAGTTCTTGATGTATGTTCTTCTCTAAAGAGTATTACTTTAGGAACTACATAATAAAGATATGCTGAACCATAACTTCCTGGAAATCGAACATCCATATGTGGATAATCTCCTATACCGACGAGGTTGACGTTTGCGTCACCATCAATTTGGCCTCCCCCAAGAAAAAATGCATCAATTCTCCCCTGTCCGGCACAATCAAAGAGTTCTTTGCCGCCATCAGTAAAACTGTTTACCGATTTACTACCAAGTATAGTTACTTTTGGACTACCTTTTCCTAATCCTGAGGCAAGGAGCGCTGCAGCTCCTGGTATTGGAGAAGATGCCCCTACAGCAACATGGTTTAAGTCTCGTAGCATACGAGAAACAACCGTAATAAGTAGTTCTGTAAGTTTTATATTTGATTCTGACATTTAGTTTCTTCTATTTTTTCTAGACAAAAACATAGGACTCAAGATATTTACTAAAATCAGATTTGCTTCTCGCTTGTGAAGCATATTTTTGAAGATGATTTCTATCAGCATCATATAGATCACTAAGACCAAGAGGCCATGAACCTTTTTTGCAAATCGTTATGCCATTTATATAAAGACTTGGGAGGGCGTTTGCCGCTGTTTCTTCATTATCTAATAAGTTAGTATCACGAACCTCTTCAACGCTAACATACGTCTTTTTAGCAGCATGGGACATTAGAGCTAATTCTCGTCTCCTGCCTATCCATATATTTCCTTCCCGATCTGCATATGGTGCATGAAATATGGCATAATCTGGATGTATTGCTGGTAGAAGTAATATTGAGTCATTTGAAATTTTTTTGAAGGGGTTTTCTGAGATTTTCCAGTCATTCCTATATTTAAGTATATCCGATCCTATAATGCCTCTAAGTGGCATGAAGGGAATTCCCTTTTCGCTAGCTTGCAGGCCCGCATGAATAGCTGGACATGTAGAGTCTTTTAATTCAATTTTTTTGGCCTTAATAGCTTCAGTAAAACGTGGAGCATTACCAAGCTCGCCTAAGCTTACTGCTGCTGCTTCAATTTCACTTACACATCCTGCCCCTATTAATATGTCTGCCTGTAAGCCGGTTTGTGGAGCGGCTACAAGCCGTAAGTCACGTGCTTTTTTTCGTATTAAAGCTCTTGTGATCTCCATTGGAACAAATGAATAGTCGGGGGGGATAACAATCTGAGATCCATCTTCAATATTAGCAACAAGATTTTGCAAAGAAGTCAGTAAATTTTTAATAGATAAGCTTTTCATTTGTTAATCCCCATTAGTATAGATGTGAAAATATAACGTTATTTTCTATCAATTGTTAATATGGTTTCAAAATTAAGAGAAAAACTGTTTCATTTTTGTTTTTTCTTCGGCATGATCTACTCTCGACATTGGAGAGTTAGAATTTGGGGGTGGTATGGGTCACTTTGGTATAGGAAATAGGCTCGAGAGGGTGGAAGATGATCGTTTTCTCACTGGTCAGGGCCGTTACCTTGATGACATAGTGTTTGAGAATACTGTCCACGTAGTTTTCCTAAGATCAACAGTTGCTCACGCCAAAATTAAAAATATTAATATTGATATGGCGCTAAAAATACCTGGAGTGTTATCTGTTTATACTAGCGCAGACCTTGAAGAAGATGGTGTATCCTCATTACCTACATTAGCGCATGAATGGATTGATTTATTTCAAGCTGATGGTTCGCCGAGTTTTAATCCAGATCGACCTTTATTATCTAAAGATAAAGTTAGGTACGTAGGCGAAGCTGTAGTGATGGTGATAGCTGAAACTGAGGATATTGCTAAGGATGCCGCTGAAAAAATAGAAATAGATTACGACATTTATGATGCTGTTGTTGATACTGAAGTTGCTCATGATCCTGCGCAACCTCAGCTATTTGATATAACAGATAATAATACATCTTTCCTATACAGAACTGGCAACCCGGGGGTTGTGGAAAATATTTTTGAAAATGCTGATCATATAGTTACACGTAAACTTGTAAACAATAGAGTAATTGTTAACCCTCTTGAAGCAAGAGGCGCTGTGGGTCAGTATAATGTTAAAGATAGTCGTTATGTGTTACATTGTGATACACAACATCCTTGGGATGTTAGAAAACAAACAGCAACATGTCTCGGCATTGAGCCAAAAGATGTACGGGTTGTTTCGTCCGATATAGGCGGTGGTTTTGGTATAAAATATATTGCATATCCAGAGCATATTTTAGTCCTATGGGCTGCAAAAAAAATTCAAAGAACAGTAAAATGGTGTTCAGGAAGAACTGAAGCATTTCTATGTGATGCCCATGCAAGAGATTTGGTTGGTACAGCTTCACTAGCCCTAGATAAAGCAGGGAAATTTTTAGCTATAAAAGCTGAAATGAACGCTAATTTGGGTGCGTATTCTTCCAGCCATGGCCCTGTATGCCCAACTATATTAGCTACATTGATGATGCCTGGCGGATATAATATGCCAGCGTTATCAGCAGAAATAAGGGGGGTATTTACTAATACTGTTCCTATAGATGCCTATCGCGGTTGTGGGCAACCCGAGGGACATTACATTTTGGAAAGATTAGTCCATGCAGCTGCCGAGACACTTGATATGACGCAAGAGGAAGTGCGTAGGAGGAATTATGTATCAGAAAGTTCCATGCCTTATACTTCTGCTACTGGAGTAGAAATAGATAGTGGTAACTTTTCTGCAAATCTCTCTGATGTTTTAGAGGCAGTAGTTTGGAAAGATATAAGTAAAAGAAGAAATGGTGCTTTTGAAAGAGGGAAACTTTATGGAATAGGAGTTTCTTCATACGTTGAAACAGCAGGTGCAGATAATAGAGAGGGATCTGAAGTTAGGTTTGAAGAAAATGGGTTAGTTACTCTTAGAGTTGGAACCAAATCATCTGGACAGGGCCATGAGACTGTCTTTGCTCAGATGTTACATGAAACATTAGGGGTCCCATTTGAGGATATCAAAGTCCTTGATGGTGACACAGATAAACTCACTCATGGGGGAGGTAGCGGCGGTTCTCGATCAATGCAAATGGCGGGAACAGCAATTCACATAATTTCTGAGAAAGTTATAGAGAAGGCACAAAAACTTGTATCTCATATACTAGAAGTTGCTCCTGATGACATAATATTTAAAGAAGGAAACTTCTCTATAATTGGTACTGATAGATCTATGAATATTGTAGAAATCGCAGATGCCGGAAAAAAGTTGGAAAATCTACCGTCAGAAATTATTGCTAATCTCGATACTGTTGTGGATATAACGCATGAAAATTCAACTTTTCCTAATGGTAGTCACGTATGTGAAGTTGAAGTTGACCCTGAAACAGGCAAGATAGAAGTAATCGGATACTTCGCTATCAGTGATTATGGCCGTGTTATGAATCCTGCGCTATTAGAGGGGCAAGTTCATGGTGGCGTAGCCCAGGGAATAGGGCAGGCTTTATACGAAAATACAGTATTTTCTAAGAGTGGACAGCTTACAAGTGGGTCTTTCCTAGATTATTGTATGCCTAGAGCGGATGACTTGCCAAATTATTTCGTGGATTTTAATGAAGTGCCTTGTAAAACAAATCCTCTAGGCGTAAAGGGGGCTGGTGAAAGTGGATGTATAGCTTCCTTACCTGCTGTTATGAATGCACTGCATGATGCATTGGCTAGCGAAGGGGTTAAACATATTGATATGCCAGCCACCCCTGAGCGGGTTTGGAGGGCAATCAGAGATGCAAGTCATTAAATGTAAGACATTCTAATTTAAAAAACCTTTTCATTATTCCAAGCGCTTTTCTTCGCGAGTACGGGCAATCCTATTGCTAAAGAAACCAATATTACTGAACAAAATTCATATACCCCTAAAGATTCTCCAAGAAATATTGCCCCAGCAAATATGCCCACTACTGGGGTGAACATAATACCTATAGTAGCAACTCCAACTGGATAGAGTTTTATAATCTCCATATATGCCCAAAAACAAAATGCAGCCGCGATAAACGAATTATATAAAAGGCATAATATTGCAGGGGTAGAAGGAAATTGAGTTTCGCTGTAGTCGATAAAAACAGAACCAATAGCCATGGGTATTGCACCTAAGAATATTTGCCAAGCTACAATTGTTAGAGTAGGTATTGGCCATTTTACTTGCTTTTGGATAATTGTAGCTACCGCCCATGATAGTGCTGTTATAAGCATGAAGATCATGCCAGTAGGAGTGCCACCAATAGTTTGCACATCAGCTATAATGAGTAGGAGCATTCCACCTAACCCAAGTGTTAAAGCAGAAATTCTTCTCCATCCAGGTTTCTCTCCTAGAAATATCCAAGCTAAGGCAATTGCCCAAGCAGGCATAGTATATGCCATAACTGCTGCTCTTCCTGATTCAGTGAAAAGCACACCATATCCCGAGAATACTTGAAAAATAGATAGTGCCATTGCAATTGCAAAAATTGGAACCCATGTAGATCGCGGGGGGAAAATAGGATATTTTAAAAAACGACATATAATAAATAGAGTGATGCCTCCAGCTAGTAACATAATTGCACGAAAAGGAAAAACTGGTATTTCTACCATTGCAATTTTCATTATTGGCCAGTTAATACCCCAAAAAAAAGTAATGCCAATTAAAAGCAACAAGCCTTTTATAGATATTTTTGACATATATTAGAGGCCTTTATAGAGAAATAAAAACCTCAATAGTTTTTCTATTGGGGTTTGTAAAAAGTGTAACTAATTATTTATCTTGAAATAACTTTTATGTCTTCTGACCAATCCATATAACTCTACCTGCAATTGCTAACATATTTGGTGAGACCGTTTCAGGTTTAGCAAAGTCAGTATTATCACAAGTGACATTAACTAGATCGTCACCTGTGCCAATAGTAAGTCTACGAGCAACTAATCCACCAGAATGATGTATGATATAAATACCATCACGAGTAACGTTATGTATTTTTATATCTAAAATAGCTAAATCACTATCCATTAAAGTTGGATTCATGGAGTTTCCTCGGATAATTATAGCCGACAATCGACTGCCGTTCCCTCCACAGAGTTCCTCTACTAATAACTTAGGTAAGGGCCAGCGCATACGTGATTTTGTAGCATCTAGTGGGTAAGGAACTTTTGTAGCGCAATCAAAAAGTGGTAAAGAAACAATATCATCTATTGAGACGGTTGTTTTTTGTAATCTCCCGGACAAATTTTCATTACTGTTATTCCCAGAAAATTCCAAAGAGTCTGATGATCCTGGTGCTAGAAGTGCCATAATAGAACAATTTAAAGCTACAGCAAGTTTTTCAATAGTGTCGTGCCGAGGGTGCTTTGAGCGACCTCTTCGTATATCTCTAACCGCTGTTTCATTTAATCCTGCCTTTAGCGCTAATTCTTTTTGAGTTAGCCCTATAGATTCCATGCGCCGTGTCAGTTCCGCTGCTAAGGGCGAAAATCTGGGATTTTTATATTGCGAATCGTCCATAAGTAATTGTCCCACAAGATGTTAGCACTTGGCAAAACCAGATAAGGCTGGCAGAACACTATTATGACTATACGATTTAACGATGATCAGAAAGCTTTAAAATCCGCAGCCGCCAAATTATGCGAAAAATTTGGGGATGATTATTGGCTGGCAAGAGACAATGATGGGGAGTGGCCAAATGAATTTGTCTCTAAAATAGCAGAATCCGGGTGGTTAGGGATTTGTATGCCAGAAAGCGTTGGGGGCTCTGGTTTGGGTGTTACTGAGGCAGCAATACTCATGCAGACAATCGCTGAGTCAGGTGGTGGGTTTTCCGCAGCTTCATCAATCCATATCAATTTATTTGGTCCGCAGCCAATAGTTCAATATGGAACTATAGAACAAAGAGAGCGGATGTTACCGGGTCTAATTCAAGGATCTGAACGCATGTGTTTTGGTGTCACTGAACCCAATGCAGGTTTAGATACTGGCGCAATTGAGACGCGAGCAGAACGCGATGGTAACCACTATATTATTTTTGGACAAAAGATCTGGACATCGACTGCTAGAGAGGCAGATAAAATTTTATTGCTAGTAAGGACAACCCCTCGAGATAAGGTAAAAAAATCTACTGATGGGTTAAGTCTTTTTTATACTAGTATGGATAGCAAGAATATAGATGTTCAGGAAATTCCAAAAATGGGCCGCAAGGCTATTGATTCAAACTCAGTTTTTATAGATGGGTTGAGAGTTTCTAAAAACGATCGTATTGGGGAAGAGGGGTCGGGATTTAAATATCTTCTACATGGATTAAACCCTGAGCGTATATTAATTGGTGCTGAAGCGGTGGGAATAGGATTCGCTGCATTGAAGAAAGCTGTGGACTATGCTCGTGATCGTCATGTTTTTGGTCGTCCTATAGGCAAAAACCAAGGTATCCAACATCCTCTCGCTGAAGTGTGGATGAAATTAGAAGCAGCAAACTTAATGGTGTTTGAAGCTGCACGGCTTTTTGATAATGGTAATCAATGTGGGGCTGAGTCAAATGCAGCTAAATACTTGGGTGCAGAGGCATCCCACGAAGCATGCGAGAGAGCAGTTTTAACACATGGTGGTATGGGGTATGCTAAAGAATATCATGTAGAACGCTATCTTCGGGAGAGCTATATTGCACGTATTGCACCTGTAAGCAGTGAGATGATTTTAAATTATATATCTGAGCGTGTATTAAATTTGCCCCGTAGTTATTAAATTATCTTTCAATTTTTCATATTATGAATCAAAAAGATTCTATAGAGGGGGCCATTAGTGTTTCCTTTCCAGATTTTATTTTTAGAAAAAGTCCTGCAGATTCGGGGAGCACTCGTTTCATATAAAATTCTGCAGTTTTAATCTTTTCTTCATAGTATTTATCTCCCTTATAACCATTCATTATTTTGTCGTTAGCAGTCTTTGCCATCTCTGCCCACATATGACCGACAGCTACTAATCCAAATGCACGTAAATAATCCGTTGCTGCAGCACCAGCTTCTTCAGGATCTGAAAGCCCCCTTTGAGCAATAAGTAGAGTTATCTGTTGTAGTTGGTTAAAGGAAGTAGAGAGAGGTTTAACCAGGTCTTTTAGGTCATCATTATCTTTATTTGCTTCAATAAATTTGGATGCTGGATGGAAAAAATGCTTTAAAAGTCTTCCCATATCTACACCTAATTTACGTCCAACAAGGTCTAAGGCTTGGATCCCATTAGTTCCTTCATAAATTTGTGCAATTCTTGCATCTCGGACAAATTGCTCCATCCCATGTTCACGAATATAACCATGTCCCCCATGAACTTGAACGGCCAAATTAGCTGCATAAGAGCCATTATCAGTTAGAAAGGCCTTTATAACCGGGGTCATTAGCTGAACATATTCATCTGCGTCTTTACGGGCACTTGGATCCCCATGTTTATTGGCAATATCTATATTTATCGCCGTTTTATACGCCAGTGCCCTTGCACCTTCGTTTAAGGCTTTTGCGTTTAATAGCATTAGTCGTACGTCTGGATGTACAATAATCGGGTCTGCAGAATCTTCAGCTTTACTTTTTTCTCCTATACTTTTCCCTTGTCTTCTTTCTTTTGCGTAAGAGGCAGCAGATTGATAAGCAACTTCTCCTAATCCCAAACCTTGTAATCCTACACCTAATCGAGCGCCATTCATCATAGTGAACATCATTGATAGGCCTTTATGAGGTTTTCCAACTAGCCACGCCTTTGCTTCGTCAAAATGTAGGACACAAGTTGCCGAACCATGTATACCCATTTTTTTCTCAATTGAACCACACGTCACATTATTACGTTGACCTATTTTTTGATCATTTCCCGGAAGGAATTTTGGGACGATAAACAAGCTTATTCCCTTAACCCCTTTTGGCGCGTCGGGTAGTTTTGCGAGTACAAGATGAACAATATTATCACTTAAGTCGTGTTCTCCTGCTGTTATAAATATTTTTGTTCCGGATACTTTGTAGGTGCCATCATCATTTGGCTCGGCTTTGGTTCTGATTAAACCAAGATCAGTCCCGCAATGAGATTCAGTCAGGCACATAGTCCCAGTCCACGTACCGCTACCTAGATGTGGGAGATAAGTGTTCTTTAATTCCTCTGAGGCGTGCGCTTCAATAGTTGTTGCTGCACCTCGTGAAAGCAACGGATAGACACCAAATGCTAGATTTGTTGAACAAACCATTTCCTCAAACACAAAGCTTAAAACCTCCGGGAGTCCTTGGCCTCCGTAGTCTGGATTAGTAGAAATTGAGTGCCAGCCATTTTTTACAAATGCTTCATATGCGGACTTAAATCCAGATGGTGTTCTAACTAAGCCGTTTTCAAACGTACATCCTTCTTCATCACCAATTCTATTGAGAGGTAATAGTTGATTTTCACAGAATTTAGCTCCTTCTTCAAGAATGGCATCAAAAACATCAGGTGTAGCCTCCTGAAAGCCTGGTAGAGTTGAAATTTGACCAGAATCTAAAACTTCATGAAGTAAAAATCGCATATCACGTAATGGTGCGGAATATGTTTGCATTCTTCTTGTCTCTTTCTCTTACTGTTTTAGTTTCTAAGCGGTTTACCAGTTTTTAGCATATGTTCGATTCTTGCATGAGTTCCAGGTTCTCTAACTAAATTTAGAAAGGCTCCCTGTTCTAGTTTCATTAGTCTTTCTTCAGAGATTTCCTTTGAGGAATCAGTTTCTCCACCTGTAAGAACATTACTTAGTTGTTCGATGACTACAAGATCATGCTGGGTTGCTTTTCGAGTTTTAGCTAAACCTCGCACAGCCAATTTTAATGCTACTCTGGCAGTTTTTCCTGGAAGTTTAAAAATTCGCTTCTCCGGAGGACTATAATTTTCAACTAAACCAAGAGCTTTAGTTTTTGCATTTGAAAGTAGACGATCTCGGTTCATAGTTATGCCGTCTGATTTTCGAAGATATCCTATTTTTTTTGCATCAACTGCTGATCTACTAACTTTAGCCAATCCAATGGATTGAAATACGTTAGTGATTGCTGGCATGGTGCCACCTAATCCACCTTTTCCTGAAGTAGCTCTCAGTAGCATCTCTTTACAGCCCCCCCATCCAGGAATTAAACCTACCCCAACTTCTACAAGACCTGTATAAGTTTCGGCATGAGCTTCGATAGCGTCAGCATGAAGTAAAACTTCACATCCACCACCTAGCGCTAATCCTGATGGTGCGGCAACAACAGGAAATGGAGCAAATTTCATAGACTGAAGTGTTTTTTGGCCATGTATAACTAATTTTTCTATCATTTCCCAAGCTGCAACATTAATTACAAACATTGCCAATCCAAGATTTACGCCAGCAGAAAAATTTGTTCCTTCATTATATATAACGAGGGCCTTGTAATTTTGTTTTGGAACTTCATCAATCGTCCAAGCAATGGTATCCAGTATTTCATTATCTATAGCATTCATTTTAGTATGGAATTCTAGACACAAGACTCCATCACCAATATCCCATACACTAGCTGACTTATTACTTCGTATCGGCTTGGACTTAATTTTTATGTCTGAGAGAAGCAATACACCTTCTGGCCTCTCTGTTGGTTTCCATGACCCGGATATATCTAGATACTCTAGGCCACTTTCTTGAGTTCTATAGAAGCCACCTGAGTTTTTTGCAAGGTTTAGCAGCTCTGGGACAGGTTGGTCGTTTTTTTCAAGCCAATTGCTTAGCCAATCGACACCAAGCTTATCCATCATCTCAAAAGGCCCTAGTTTCCATGCATATCCAAGCTTCATAGCGTCATCTATATCTTTTATTGAATCTGAGATTTCAGGCACTAATCTTGCTGTATATGCCAGAGTGTTGCACATAACCTGAGAAGCGTAGTTCCCAGACTGATGGCTACTTTCGAATAGTTTTTGAATATTACCTCGAGAATTTTTTATATTATCTAAGGACGGTCTGAGTGCTTTTTTATACTCTCCGGTTTTAAGGTCTAGCACTTCTTTGATTCTATTTCCGTTACTAGTATTTAGCCTATAAAATCCACCCTTACCTTTTCTTCCAATATATCCATTCTTAATCATTGATTTTAGGATTTCTGGCTCTTTATATATTTTTTTAAAATCATCATGCTCTGGCACTGAATCATATAAACTCTTTCCTACTAGTGGCATTAGATCAATACCCACAAGATCCATCAAACCAAAAACACCTGTTTTAGGAACACCAATAGGCTTTGATAGGATTGCATCAGCGTCTTCTATATCAATCTTTAAATTAATTGCCTCAATTGTAGCTTTTTGAATCCAATAAGTGCCGATTCTGTTAGCAATGAATCCAGGAGTATCTTTGCAGGGCACAACACCTTTTCCTAGAGCAATATCGGCAAACTCAGTAACAGCTTTGAGTGCTTGCAATTGTGTATCTTCTGTTGGAACAACTTCAAGAAGTTTCATGTATCTAGGAGGGTTAAAGAAATGTGTAATAAGAAAGTCACGTTTGAAGTTCTGACTCATGCCCTCGACTAACTGCTTTGCTCTAATAGTCGAAGTGTTAGATGAAACAATTGATCCTGGTTTTCTGACCTGGTCTATTTGGCGATAGATTTGTTGTTTTATTTCAAGTTTTTCAATAACTGCTTCTATGATCCAATCCGCTTCTTTAATCCGGTCAATATGGTCTTCAATATTTCCGCAGACCACCTTTTTTGCATTTATTTTGTCCATAAATGGAGCAGGATCTGTTTTGAGCATTTTATCAACAGCTAGCTCAGATAATGAGTTACGATTTTTTTTGTCGGTAACAATGTCTAGTAGGTGCACTGTGTGTCCCGCATTTGCGATTTGTGCAGCAATACCACTTCCCATTAGACCAGCGCCAATAATAGCAACAGTTTTAATATACATATTAAGCTGCCTCTAAAATCGTTGATATTCCTTGGCCCCCGCCTATACACTGGGTAGCAAGAGCATAACGCTTACCTTCTCTTTTTAGTAACTGTGCAGCCTTTCCTGTGATTCTTGCGCCTGTTGCACCTAGTGGGTGCCCAATAGCTATTGCGCCACCGTCGATATTAACTTTCCTATTTTCAAAAGGTAATTCTCGTAAGCATGCTAAAGCTTGAACGGCAAAAGCTTCATTCACTTCAATTATATCTAAGTCTTCAGGTTTAAGTCCTGCTCTAGAAAGAGCTTTTTCCGTAGCGGCAACAGGCCCGATACCCATTATCTCTGGTGAAACTCCAGCTACAGCGATGCTCTTAAGTAATGCTAAAGGCCTTAGATTTTGTGTTTGGGCAAAACTTTCAGTACAAACCAAGACTGCTGCAGCTCCATCCGTTAAAGGCGATGACGTTCCCGCAGTGACTGTCCCATCGGCATCAAAAGCTGGATCTAATGAAGCCAATCTTTCAGCTGTAGTTTCAGGTCTCAAGCATGAGTCCAGCTCTACTATACCTCCCTCAGTTTCAATAGGAATAATTTCTGAGCTCAGCTTGCCACTATTTTGGGCTGCTGCTGCTTGTTTCTGGCTATTTAATGCAAAGGCTTCTTGTTCTGTCCTAGGAATTTGATATTTTTCTGCCAAATTTTCTGCAGTTTCTCCCATTGGCATATAAGCACCGTCGTTTGCTTCGAAAAGTTCTGGATTAGGCATTGGGTTAAAGCCCCCCATTGGCACACGGCTCATACTCTCCACACCCGCGCATATAAAGGCATCGCCTGCTCCAAGCTGTATTGCTCCAGCTGCCATATGAATGGATTGCATGGATGAGCCACAAAATCGGTTCACTGTAACACCAGCTACGCTTTCAGGTAGACCAGCCATCATACCAACTAATCGTGCCATGTTAAATCCCTGTTCTCCCTCTGGAAAGGCACAACCAAGTATTAGATCTTCAATTAAATTAGGATCAATGTTTTCCCTTTCAACTAGGCCTTTTATAACCTCTGCCGCCAAATCATCTGGCCTTTTTGTAATAAATTCACCTTTATTAGCAAAACTGAAAGGAGAACGGGCGTAGCCCGCAATCACAACTGGAACCATTTTAATAATCCTTTAGTTTGAATGATCAGTAAGTTATATAGCAGTATTTGTTTCTATTTCTTCAATTAATTCTTTCTTAGACAATTTCCCTACAGCAGTTTTTGGTAATTCTGAACGAAACTCAATTTCTTTAGGGCATTCAATTGGTGATAGTTTGTCCTTAATGAACTCTAGTAAATCATCAGGTGTCAAGTCATGTCCTTCGGATATTCTTACAAAAGCTTTTGCACTTTGGCCTCGATATGAGTCAGGAATTCCAATTACGGTTACTTCTTCTACAGCTGAGTGTTTATAAATAGCTTCTTCTATATAGCGTGGATACACATTGTAACCACTAGATATAATTACTTCTTTGATTCTATCAATAAGATAAACGTATCCATCATCATCAATATATCCTACATCTCCTGTATGAAAACGTCCTCCATCTAGAGCTTTTTCAGTTTCTGATGGTTTTTCCCAGTATCCTTTCATTATTTGAGGGCCGGAAATGCAAATTTCACCCATATCTCCAAGTGCCAAAACTTTTTTAGGGTCCTCAATACTTGTGATTTCAAAAATTGTTTGAGGTGCTGGAAGTCCAAGTGATCCCTGTCGACTTTCTCCTGTAGAAGGATTACAAGCAGCAATAGGAGAAGTTTCACTTAATCCATATCCCTCTACTAATTTACATCCAGTATTTTTTTCAAAGACTTCCTTTACTTCAGTGGGTAAAGTATCGCCACCGGATAGACATGCCTTAATTGATGAGAGGTCCATTTTACCTGATTTCACATTTGGATGATTATTAACCGCAATATATATAGTCGGCACGGCAGGAAAGAAAGTTACCTTAGTGCGAATAATCGTTTTCAACATTTGATTAATATCAAATTTAGGCAATAATACTATTTTTCCGCCATTACGGATCGCAAAATTCATAACTACTGTCATTGCAAAAACATGAAAAAGAGGCAAAACGCACAATATAACCTCTTTCCCAGCTTCAGTTTGTGGAAAAAATAAAGTGCCCTGCTCAATATTTGCCGACAAATTTTTATGCGTTAACATTGCTGCTTTTGGAAGTCCTGTAGTTCCTCCAGTATATTGCAGTACAGCTACATCATCCTGATCTATAGATGGTTTTTTATAGATACCATCGTTTTTTATCAATGTATTTAAATTAATTATTTTATCTGAAATAGTAAATTTTGCTAAATTTTTTTGTTTAAAAATTCTAAACAAGAAATTTTTGATAATTGGTAATTCCTTTGATAGAGATACAACAATTAGCTTTTTTAATTGAGTGTATTGGAACATAGACTCAGCTTTAAAAAATAATTCTTTAAGATCAAGAGAAATAAGAAAATCTATTCCTGAGTCTTGAATCTGAGTGGCAAGCTCTTCTCGTGTATATAAAGGATTAAGATTTACGACAATTCCTCCTGCACATAGTGTGGCCCAATACATTATTACATAGGCTGGGCAGTTAGGGAGCATTATGCCTACTCGACTATTCTTAACAACGCCATTAATCTGTAGACCCTTTGCTGCGCAATTAACAGAAAATCCTAGCTCCTCATATGAAAGAGTTTTCCCAAGAAAGTCTATTGCAGTTTTATTACGCCATTGCTTTACACTTTTTGTGAACATATCTGGTAGAGTGTATGTTGGTATATCTGATTGCCAATTTACATCACTAGGAAGCGATTTTTCCCAAGGCCATTTTTTAAGTTTTGTCATAAAAAAACCTATAAGTTTACGTAAATAATAGAGTTTAATTATTCTAAATCGTATATTCTTGATATCTGATCTTTATATTTTTTCAAAATATTATTGCGGCGAATTTTCTGCGTAGCAGTCATTTCATCATCATCATGGTCAAGCTCTTTGTTTAATATAACAAATTTTTTTATACCGGCTACATTGGAAACCTTTCCATTTGCTTTTATGATTTCAGTATCAATTAATTTATATACATCTTTATTACTTGCTAGGCTTTTATAGTTAGTAAAAGCCAGTGACTTACGCTCAGCCCATTTGGATGTATTGTCAAAATCAATTTGTATAAGGGCAGACAAGAATTTTTTTCCATCACCGCAAACTATAGCTTCCTTGATGTAAGGACTTATTTTTAAATTATTTTCAAGTTCAGAAGGGGATAAATTTTTTCCTCCGGCAGTGATAATTATTTCCTTTTTTCTTCCTATAATTCTAAATTGGCCCTCTAGTTCCTCTGCAAGATCTCCTGTGTGTAGCCATCCATCTTTGAGCGTTTCTGAGGTTGTGTCTGGGTCATTATAGTAGCCTTCAAAGATCATTTCTCCCCGCATCATGAGTTCTCCATCTGAAGCAATTTTTGCCTCAACCCCAGGTAATGGAAAGCCAACAGTTCCAGAAATTATTTTTGTAGAGTCTTGCATAAAGCCAAGCGCAGTAGTTTCTGTCATACCAAAGGCCTCCCTAACAGGTATGCCTATTGTGCGAAAAAATTTAAGTAAATCAGAAGATATAGGTGCAGCTCCAGAGAGCAGTATCCTAGCTCGTCTAAGGCCAAGATGGTTTTGTAATGAGCGAAAAACAAGCCAGTAGCAAATTATAAATAGACAGTGTTCTCGCAAGCTCCAGGAAAGCTTTCTCTTCTCCGCAAAGGGCTCACATATAGAAAGGGCACTCCTAAACATCCATAGTCTAATACCTCCTGCCTCTTCAGCTTTTACCAGGATAACTGAATGCATTTTCTCCCAAATTCTTGGTACACCAAGAAAGACAGTGGGTGCAATTTCTTGAAGATCCATCTGAATAGTACGAATAGACTCGCCGAAATTTACTTCTATACCTGCTCCAATACCAGTTATAACTGAAACTAGTTGTTCTGCGACATGGCAAAGAGGTAAATATGAAACACAGCTATCAGAAGCCGAAAAACTATTCCCTGATATAGCGCTCCACGCAGTAAAACTTAAATTTCCCCAGGTCAGTATGGCACCCTTTGGTTTTCCAGTTGATCCTGATGTATAGACAATGAGAGCTGTATCTTTGAGACTTAGAGAATTTAGATTCCTATCAATAATATCGGGGTCTGTATTTATGAAATCCTTTCCTAGAGCAACAAATTGGCTAAAGTTTATGATCCAGGGATAGTCATAATTCTTCATCCCCTTCATATCCAAAACGATAACCTTTTTTAAATGAGGTAATGAATTTTTTATCAATAATAGTTTATCAACCTGTTCTTGGTCTTCACAAATTATAATCTTTGCTAGGCAGTGTTGAGTAACATATTGAATCTCTGTTGATGGACTTGTTGGATATATGCCAACGCAAATCCCACGGGCTAAGCCAATGCCCATTTGAGCAATAACCCATTCCTTACGATTTTCTGACAAAATACCCACTCGATCATTAGCTGCTATACCAAGAGAAATTAGTGCGCATGCAATTTCGCTAGCTTGAGCCATATAATCATGCCAGGTGACAGGTTTCCATATGCCTAAATCTTTTTGTCGCAAAGCCACGTGGCTTGCTTCATTAACTGAACGCCACTTGAGTATTTGTGGCAGTGTAGTCTCTGCAATTGGTGGGCATTTAATTTTGTTCATAATTTACTCAAGATAGCCAACGCTTTCGTCGTCTATAATGTTTGACATCTTTAAAGCTTCTAGATTTTCCGTGCTTTTCAATGCCTAAATAAAATTCTTGGACATCTGTATTTTGGCTTAATTTGTCTATAGTCCCATCTAATGCAACCCTACCATGTTCAATTATGTATCCATAATTGGCTACACTGAAAGCAAGAGCAGCATTTTGTTCTACCAAAAGTATCGATACACCATTTTCAGCATTTATTCTCTTAATAGCCTCAAATATTTCATTCACAAGAATAGGTGCTAAGCCTAAAGAAGGTTCATCTAGAAGCATAACTTTTGGTTTAGCAATGAGCGCCCTTCCAATTGCAAGCATTTGTTGCTCTCCGCCCGATAAGTATCCCGCAGATTGTCGTCTGCGCTCTTCTAAACGAGGGAAGTAGCTATAAACCTCTTCTAAACGTTCATTTTTTTTATATTCTTTGTCCGCGTAGGTTGCGGCTATAAGATTTGACTCTACGCTTAATTCTTCAAAGACGCGTCTTCCTTCCATAACGTGGAAAAGTCCCTTTCTAACTAGTTTATGAGGAGGTGTGCCGCGAGTGTCTTTACCAAAAAACTGTATATTTCCTGAGGTAATGTCTCCATTTTCTAAATGTAATAGACCTGATATTGCTTTGAGAGTTGTTGTTTTCCCAGATCCATTAGCACCAAGCATGGTTACTATTGAACCTTTTGGAATTGATAGGGATAGGCCACGCAACGCTTGCACGGTGTGTTGATACACCACTTGTATGTTATTGACCTCTAAAACGGTCGACAAGGTTGCGCTACCTATTCCTAATAGTAGTAAATGTTTATTTTAACTCGATCCAATCACTAACTGGTAAGAGTGCTCCAGATGCAGAATCTCCCTTATAAATTCTACCAATTGGTATAGAATTGTTTCTTACATTTACTGGAATTCCGATTAACCCGCCGGTATCCCAGTTCTGAAGTGAATTAAAGGCTGCCTTCAGATTCTTTCCTGTAAGAGGTTTACCCGCATCCAAAGTACGTTTGATAGTTTCTGCGAATATCATTCCAGAAAACCATGTTTGTATAAAATAGGTAGGTAAGTACTCTGCTTTGGTGACAGCAGCCATAGTTTGAAGTGTTTTTGAGTCAGCTTGGTCATAATAGTAGCGATATGGGAAAACGCCCATATAGTAATCTGCCAGCGGTCCCATTTGTTTAATTATAGCTGGTTCCATTGCCCAAAAAGTACCCATAAACATAGCTTTAACCCCAGATTGTAGGGACTGCTTCATCACTTCTGGCCAAACACTTGTAACAAAACCATGAAAGATAACATAGTCGGGTTTTGCAGCACGCAACTTAATTACTTCTGGCGCAACATCTACACCGGCTGGTTTTGTTTCTATTTCTTCAACAATTTCTATACCAAGTGCTTTTGCTCTTTCTTTAGCCGAGTCAATTGGATCTCTTCCAAATTCTGTATTTGAGTAAAAAAGCGCTACTCTTGGTTTAGATCCAGCCGAATTTTTTGCTATATATTCTAGTAAGATTCCAATTTGATCTGCATATGATGGACCAGGCATAAATTGATAAGGGTATGCTTGTTCGTCAGTTAGGTCTGTGGAAAAGGATGTTCCGCCAACTAGGATTTGATAGCGATCATTAAGCTCCGGGGCTACAAGTTTGGAAAATCCAGTACTATCTCCGTAAAAAACAACTGGTTTTTCATCTGATGCCATAACTTGTTTAAAAAATGCTAGAGCTTTGTCTGGGACATAACCGCTATCTTCTGCTACTAATTTAATCTTGTGTCCGTTTACACCACCAGTAGCATTAGTATATCCAAGAAAGGCGCGAATTCCTTTTTCACCTAACTGGCCAGCCTTTGCAAAAGGTCCTGTCAGAGGCATAGACACCCCCCATACCAGATCATCTGCTGCTTTTGATGTATTAATACTGAGTGCATTTGCCAGACCTATTGTCGCGAGCATTGCACTGCATAGAATAGTACGACGAGAAAATACAAAAAGTTTTCTACTCAAAATATTCCCGATCATTTCTTCCTCCCTTTATTTTAATTTAATTTAAATTGAATATTAAGTCCGAAATGGCCAAATTTCATAGCTTCTTTTTATTCGCCTCCAAATTTCTGCCAGTCCCCTTGGCTCAAATATTAAAAAACCTACTATTAACACCCCAAATATAACCTCTTTTGCTGGTGATAAGAGAGCAATAGCATCTGGCCCAAAAAGTTGTGAAAGATCTCCTAGTAACTCGGGTATAAGTGTCATAAAGATTGCTCCAAGGATACCACCAAGAATACTTCCCATTCCACCTACAACAACAGCCGCTAGAATAAATATTGAGATTCCAAAGGTATATTGCTCCGGGGTAACAACTTTATAGAAGTAAGCCATTAGTCCCCCTGCCATTCCAGCATAAAAAGAGCTTAGCGCAAAAGCTGACAATTTGGTCCATAAAAGGTTAATTCCCATTACTTCTGCTGATATATCTCGGTCTCTAACGGCTATAAAAGCTCTTCCAGCACGAGATCTAAACAAGTTTCTTGCAAAAAATAGACTAATAAGCATAACGGCTAAAATTAGCCAATAAAGCTCAAATTCTGTATCTAGCGAGATACCGCCTATCTCTGCTGGTCCCAGTGAGGTGCCTTTTCCTCCGCCTGTAACATCATCCCACTCATTAAATATAAATCCTAAGATAAATTGAGATGCAAGTGTTGCAATTGCTAAATAAAGGCCTTTAATCCGTAAGGAGGGAATGCCAACTATTAAGCCTGCAAACGCTGCAACTAAACCACCAATTGGAAGGCATATATAAAAAGGTAGACCAAAATTATTAGATAACCATGCTACTGTATAAGCGCCTACTCCAGCAAAGGCAGCATGTCCAAGAGATATAAGGCCTGTGTATCCGGTCAAAATATTTATACCGGTTACCGCGATAATGTTGATGCCTATTAAGCATCCCATATATATATGGTAATTATTACCAACAAATGGAAAAATAATAAGTAAGGTAAATAAGATAAGAAGCCAAACCTTGCTACGATTACTCCGTAATATAGCTTCATCAGATCTATAGTTTTGTTTATAGTTTCCAATTAACACTTATACTAATCCATTTTCTATTCGGCTTTATAGGCGCTCTATCTCGGGAGTTCCGAATAAGCCATAGGGACGTAAAATTAAAATTCCTAAAAGAACAATAAATGGCACGACGTCTTTAAACGCTGCGCCAATATAAAAACCAGTTACTGCTTCAATCCACCCAACTATTAATCCCGCAAGGATGGCACCAAATATGCTATCTAATCCACCTAAAATAACCACCGCTAAAACACTTAAGCCGATTATCCCCATAGAGGGATTAAGGGTTGTGATAGACCCAACTACTATTCCTGCAAGTGCAGAAGTTAAAGAAGCATAAATCCACGTAAGACTGAACATTGATGGTACGTTAATTCCCATCGTGGACGCTGCAATTTGGTCTCCAGCAGTTGCTCGCATAGCAATACCACTTCGTGTAAAACGAAATACTAGAACCAAAATAATAATTGCACTGACTGCCACAAGGAAACCATATGCAGTATTTGATGGTATATACATCCCATCAAATACTAGGGGTGCATCTGGGAAGATCTGAGGCATAAAAAAATCCTCTGCTGACCAGATCATTTGTGCCCCACCATGGAGAATGGAGGCTAATCCTACAGTGACCATAACAATAGATATTGCTGGTCTACCAAGCATCGGTCTGATTAGAAGTCGCTCTATACCTGCACCAAAAAAAGCAGCGCAAAGTAAGGTTAATATAATAGAAATAGACCAGTGTAATTCTAAGAGGGCTGCAAAAGTGAAAAAGAAGTAGGCACCAAACATCATCATATTGCCATGAGCAAAGTTTACCACTCGCGTAGTTCTGTAAACTAGTGAATATCCCACAGCTATAAGGGCATAAACTCCGCCTATAGCAAGCCCAACTAGGCTAACCTCAAGCAAGAATTCCATTAAATTGTTCCTACTAGATTTGGTTTTTTTTGGCCTAAGTATGCTTCCACCACAGCTTCAGATTTCCTAACTTCGTTAGGAGTTCCTGAACAGATTTTTTTTCCAAAATTTAATACTTCAACGTAATCTGATATATCCATCACTACATCCATGTCATGCTCAACTAGTAAAATGGTAATGCCCCTTTCTTCTCTTAGGTCTAAAATAAAGCGTGCCATATCCTCAGTTTCTTCTCGATTCATTCCTGCTACAGGCTCATCCAATAAAATCAGTTTTGGTCGCATCGCTAGTGCTCTAGCGAGCTCAACACGTTTTTGAAGTCCATAAGGAAGTGCGGCAACAGGGACATTCCTAATGTGATCGATTTCAAGAAAATCTATAATATCTCTTTCAATCTCTTCTCGAAGCGCTGTTTCTTCACGCTGTGCTTGTCCCCAGTATAATCCAGAGGCAATTAGGCCTGACTTTAAATGGATGTGATTGCCGAGTTTAATATTATCAAGAACAGTCATACCTCGGAATAGAGCAATATTTTGAAAGGTTCTAGCTAATCCTAGTGATGCGCGCTTAGGTGGAGAACTTTTGGTTATATCTTTTTCATCTAGGAATATTCGCCCATGTTTTGGCTTGTAAAACCCTGAAATAATATTGAATAGGCTTGTTTTACCGGCGCCATTAGGCCCGATGATAGCGGTTATAGTACCAGTTTCGACTGCGAGTGAAATTTTATCTAGCGCATGGATACCGCCAAAAGTAAGGCTTAGTTCATCAACTTTAAGTAAGGCAACCATAGCGGCAGTTTATTTACCCCCAAATGCTATTGAACGGCAGTTAGTGCGGCCTATTTTTAGTTTTTCAATTGTAAGGATAGCATATTGTTAGACCAGTAAAAACCCAGATAACAAAAACAAATGATTTTAAGTAAGGAGTAAGGTCTTTTATTACTAGCTTGTCTTTAGGGGGTATTTATTTGCCACATATTCATCCACAATTCTGTGGAACTCTTCAGCTATATTTTCTCCACGTAAAGTTATGGTTTTTTCGCCATCAATAAAAACTGGAGCTGCTGGTGATTCTCCAGTTCCAGGTAAGCTGATACCTATATCGGCGTGTTTACTTTCTCCTGGTCCATTAACAATGCATCCCATAACTGCAAGTTGCATGTCCTCCACGCCTTCATAATATTTTTTCCACTCTGGCATTTTAATTCTTACATAGTTTTGTATACGATCAGCAAGATCTTGAAAAACAGTACTGGTAGTGCGACCACACCCAGGACAGGCTGTTACCATCGGAACGAAAGATCGTAGACCCATAGTTTGAAGAATTTCTTGCGCAACTATTACTTCTCTAGCTCTATCTCCACCTGGTTCTGGAGTTAAAGAGACACGAATTGTATCTCCAATGCCCTGATGTAATAAGACTCCAATTCCTGCAGTTGACGCCACTATTCCTTTTGACCCCATACCTGCTTCTGTGAGTCCAACGTGTAAAGCGTAGTTACACTTTTTTGCTAAATTATTATAAACTGATATCAAGTCTTGGACTTGAGAAACTTTACATGAAATTACGATTTTTCTTGAATCTAGCCCTATCTCCTCAGCAAGATTAGCGCTTCTTAGAGCTGACTCAACAAGTGCTTGTCGCATCATTTCCTGGGCGTCTAAGGGATTTGAAGATTTAGCGTTTTTATCCATCATTGAGGCCAACAACTCTTGATCAAGACTTCCCCAGTTAACCCCAATTCTGACGGGCTTGTCATATTTAATTGCTACTTCAATCATTGTTTGAAATTGCTGATCTCGTTTTTCTCTGAATCCAACATTTCCTGGATTAATACGATACTTAGCTAATGCCTCGGCACAGCCAGGAGTATTAGTAAGTAGTTTATGCCCTATATAATGAAAGTCTCCTATTAAAGGTACTTTGCAATTAAGTGCATCTAATTTATCTTTTATTTTTGGCACAGCTTCAGCTGCTTCTGGTGTGTTAACAGTAATTCTCACAAGTTCTGATCCTGCATCAGCGAGCTCTTTAATCTGTGCCGTTGTACCTTCTACATCAGCTGTATCTGTATTTGTCATAGATTGCACCACAATAGGAGCGCCACCACCGATTTGCAGATGGCCTACATTTACAGCAAGGCTATTTCGCCTTTTTTCTATAGTGATAGGTTCATTCATATTTGACTTGGTCTCCGAGACGTAACTATTCTACTACTTGAACTAACATATACCTGTTACCACCAACACCCTTCTAATGAATTAAATACCTAAATTTCTAAACAAAAATACCTTATTTTTCTAATTTTTATAAAATAAAACATATATTTATGTATTTAGCTATTTTTCAAGATTTTTATGGTTTGAGATCCAGTGTTTTGCAATTTCACCACGTTTTGCAAACCATACGTCCTGAAACCTTTTTGCATACTCAATAAATTTTCTCAGGCCTATAATTCTACCTGGTCGCCCTATCATTCTTGGGTGAAGGCCTATTGACATTAACCTCGGTGTGTTTCTACCTTCAGCATACAATACATCAAATGTATCCTTTAGATAATTGAAAAAATCGTCGGCTGTCACAAAGCCAGGAGCTATCCAAAAAGAAAAATCATTCACATCTGGTGTATATGGGATTACTAAATGCTGTTTTCCTAAAACCTGAACAAAGTAAGGTGTATCATCGTTATAAGCATCACAGTCATAAAGAAAATTACCTTCATTAACAATTAATTCTCGTGTATTCTCACTTGGTCCATATCTACAGTACCAGCCTTCTGGACTTTTACCGCATGTATTATTGAATGAAGCTATAGCTTTTTGAATATTTTGTGATTCTTGTTCTCTTGTTAGACGAAAGGTTTCTTCCCACCTATATCCGTGTGAACATAAATCATGTTCAGAGTCTGCAAAAGCTCTAGCTACTTCATCATTTTTTTCAAATGCTACAGCGCATGAAAAAAAAGTGCTATTAACCTTTAATTCTTCAAATAAATCGAGAATACGCCAAATTCCGACTCTTGATCCATACTCAAACATACTTTCCATTGCGAAGTTTCTTTTATCAGCTGGGAAAGGGTAGGACCCCCATTCTGTTAGTGGTTCTTGATCATTGTCACCCATTGCAAAACTTCTTTCGGACCCTTCTTCATAGTTAACAACTAAAGAAATTGCCAATCTTGCATTATTAGGCCATCGAATAGATGGTGGTGATTTACCAAACCCAATAAAGTCTCGGGATTTATGCCCATCTTTTCTATTCATACTAATTCACTATTTTCTCTTATATTAACTATAGGACAACACTCTGGAGAAAAATATCTCCATTCTGTGTCATTTTCAGATCCATCTTCCCAAACTAATACTGCAAATAACCTATTATTGGATAGAGCTGTCATTGGGTAATGCCATGTTCCAGGGTAATAATTAATTCCTTGGCTTCCTTTTACTTCAAAAGCTTCAATTTTCTGCAGGTCAGGTTCACCATCATTTTTACTAGGACATACTATAACAAGATAACGAGATACATCGAGTGGAAAGAAAGTTTGGCTTGAATATAAATGCCTCTCTAGTGCAGAAACTTTTAAGGGCATTTTAGCTGGGTCAGCTAATGCAAGAAGAAGATTGGAATGCGCTGTATTCCTTAGGTTTTCCAATTCGGTAGCATTATCGATACGTGGTTGTTGGCCTTGGTGATCTAATAGTGTTCCAAACTGCGAAAATGACTCTCTAGATATTAATTTTATATAAGTAGTTTCCATCATTTAACCATACAAGATTTCTTTTTTAGTATTTTCATCGTAATAGTTTAAGTTAATGCTAGCAATGAACTAAACTTAATTAGATTAGAGTAATTAATAAAAGAATTTTTATAAGGCTGGAATGATGTATTTATCAGAAGTTTCATTTAAAGAAGCATCACCTGAAATTCGCCAGATTTATATAAATATACAAATTTACTGTAGAACTCCTATTGTTGCTCTTATATACCGACATTTAGCTAGTTTTGATAAAGTTTTAGAATGGGCATGGGCTTCGTTAGCCCCTATAATGTGTTCTGGGCAACTAACTCTTGCGGCTAAAGAAATCAATAGCAGCTATACATTACCATCAATAAAACAATTTAATGATATTGAGCTAGAAAAATTAAATCTTCTGGACCCAGATATCAAGGCAATAAGATATGTAATATCTGGATATAATGCAGCAAACCCATGTAATATTCTTGCTGTGCTTTTATTAAGGGAACTTCTGAATGAGCCTGGAGAGTCAAAAAATATAGAAAAAATAAATTTTAAAGATTTAGGAAGTAATTCAAATGAAAGATTTCCAAGATTGCCAGAATTGGTTGAACCATCAAAACTACCAGATTTGGTTCTAAGACTTAGGCCAGATAGTGCTGATAATGAAGGTTTGGTTCCATCACTTTATAGGCACCTTGGTCACTGGCCTGAGTGGCTTGAGAAAGCAGCGCAGGATAAAGTAATGCCACTATATCAATCTAAGGAAATACAAAGATGTGCAAAAAATTTAGAAGAAAGTGCAAATGAGAAGATAATTGATATTTTACCTTTAGTGAGACCATTTAATGGAATTTATGGTCGTCCATCTCCTAAACTTCGAGATGACTTAAGTCGAACTATGGGCACGTTTGTTGAGACTATACCTACTTTAATAATAATTGGTCGTATACTTGATAAAACTTTGTCTAAATTTTAAGTAGATTCGATGGCAGTCAGTTTTTGTGTTACTATAAATACCTGGTGTATTTGTAATTTATATTCGTGAAGTCTTTTATAAGGGGGGAAGCCTCAATGAAATTGAGAAAGAGTATAGAAGAGTTGAAACCACTTATGATGGAGTGGCGACATGAAATTCACGCATATCCTGAAATAGCTTTTGAAGAGTTTCGTACAGCATCTTTTGTAGAAGAGAAGCTAAGGGAATGGGGGCTAGAAGTTGAATCGGGAATAGCTAAGACAGGTGTGGTAGGTACATTGCGAGGTTCAGGAAATGGTCCTGCTATAGCTATACGTGCAGATATGGATGCTCTTGAAATCACAGAAGAAACGGGGCTTGATTACGCTTCTCAGCATAAAGGAAAAATGCATGCATGTGGTCATGATGGGCATACTGCCATGCTTTTAGGTGCTGCTTATCATTTATCGATCAATAAAAAATTTAAAGGTACTGTCCACTTCATTTTTCAACCTGCAGAAGAGGGAGCTGGCGGTGCAAAGGTTATGATGGAAGAAGGCCTGTTTGAAAAGTTTCCAGTAGATGCTGTATATGGACTCCATAATTGGCCTGGTCTTCCAGTTGGACATTTTGCAGCTATTTCTGGTCCAGTTATGGCGGCAGCAGACCTCTTTAAAATTTCTATTAGCGGAAAGGGAACGCACGGAGCCATGCCCCATCTCGGAGCTGATCCAATTGTTTGTGCTTCTCAAATTGTTATGTCATTGCAAACAATTACTTCAAGAAATATTGATCCAGTTTTTGCATCAGTAGTCAGTATCACTAAGATAAATGGCGGTTCGACAATGAACGTAATACCAGAAAAAGTAATTTTAGAAGGCACTGCTCGTGCATTTGATGACTCTGTTCGTGATCAGATTGAGTCGAGAATAAGGAAGATTGCGATAAAAAATGCAGAATCACATGATTGCATTTCTGAGGTTTCATACAATCGTAATTATCCGGCAACAGTAAATTCATTACATGAGACTGAATTAGCTGCTACAGCTGCAGAATCGACTGTAGGTTCAGAAAATTTGCATCGTAGTTTACCAGCTTGTATGGGCGCTGAGGACTTTGCATTTATGCTTAATGAGAAACCAGGATGTTATATATGGATGGGAAATGGCTCATCTGATGGTGGGCGGATTCTGCACAACCCTCGATATGACTTTAACGATGATGCATTGCCATTTGGAGCAAATTACTGGGTAAATCTTGTAGAGGGACTGCTCAAGTAGTCTAGATTACTGGATAATTAATTTTTTTGTAATTCTTTTATGTTTCCAACCGGACTTGACAACTTTGTATTTTACGGGTTTTTCTCCTATTTTGTTGAGCAATTTTTTGGATATCTATATTTGGTGACCGAAAATCTATAAATATGCGGCTGTGGCGGAATTGGTAGACGCGCAGCGTTGAGGGCGCTGTGGGGGCAACCCCGTGGAGGTTCAAATCCTCTCAGCCGCACCATTTTTGCCAGCTCGATGTTCTTGTTGGCTGACAGATAAAGACATTGCGGTTGTGGCGGAACTGGTAGACGCGCTAGATTCAGGTTCTAGTGGGGGCAACCCCATGGAGGTTCAAGTCCTCTCGACCGCACCA
>DBHM01000027.1:137374-238917 GCA_002296185.1 Alphaproteobacteria bacterium UBA828 | reverse complement strand
TTTTCCATAATCCATAACTTGCAGAAGCAAATTAAAAAGATCAACGTGAGCCTTTTCTATTTCATCTAACAATAAAACAGAATGTGGATTTTTATCAACAGAATCAGTCAAAAGACCTCCCTGATCAAATCCAACATAGCCTGGTGGAGCGCCTATAAGCCTGGAAACCGAGTGCCTTTCAATATATTCTGACATATCAAACCTGATGAGTTCCAAGCCTAATGTAAGAGCTAATTGTCGCGCAACCTCTGTTTTACCAACACCTGTTGGTCCAGAAAATAGGTAGCTACCTATCGGCTTTTCAGGATCACGCAAACCTGCACGTGACATCTTTATTGCATTTGCAACCTGCTCAATTGCATCATTTTGACCAAATACTACCCTTCCCAAGTCACGCTCGAGATTACTGAGGGAATCCTTATCTTTTGAAGTTAATTTTTTTACTGGTATCTTCGCTATTTTTGCAATTACAAGCTCAATATCACCCACTTTGATAGTTTTACGACGCTTACTAAGTGGCTTAAGAGCCTGAGCCGCACCGGCCTCATCAATTACATCTATCGCCTTATCAGGTAGATTACGATCATTAATATATCGCACTGACAGTTCTACAGCTGATCGAAGAGAGTCCATACTATATTTTACATTATGATATTTCTCATAGTGACCCTTGAGACCTTGAAGAATTTTAACCGCATCATCTGTACTGGGCTCACTAACGTTTATTTTTTGGAATCTCCTAACAAGAGCTCTATCCTTTTCTAGATAGTTTCTATATTCTCTATACGTTGTCGAGCCAACACAACTTAAAGAGCCATTTTGCAGTGCTGGCTTAAGTATATTTGAAGCGTCCATTGAGCCTCCTGAAGTTGCCCCAGCACCAATGACAGTATGTATCTCATCAATAAAAAGTATAGCTCCAGGAGTTTCCTCTATAGCAATAATTACCGCCTTGATCCTTTCTTCGAAATCTCCTCGATAGCGAGTACCAGCTAATAAGGCCCCCATATCTAGTGAAAAAATCGTTGAGTCTTTTATTACATCAGGCACATTACCTGTTGTAATACGCTTAGCCAGCCCTTCTGCTATTGCCGTCTTTCCCACCCCAGGCTCGCCAACAAAAAGCGGGTTATTTTTCCTCCTACGGCAGAGCACTTGAACGGTTCGCTCAATTTCCTCGTCACGGCCAATAAGAGGATCTATCTTTCCATCTACAGCACGTTGATTTAAGTCAGCGCAATAAGCTTCTAAAGCCTCTGCACCCCTACTTACCCCTTGATCTGAATTAACTTCTTCATCTATATCTGAACTTTCATCAGAAGACTGATTTACGCTATTTTTAGATTTTGAGATTCCATGAGAAATAAAATTCACTACATCATAGCGAGACAATCCCTGCTTATGAAGAAAATATACTGCATGACTATCTCTCTCAGAAAATATTGCTACTAATATATTTGCACCACTAACATGGTCTTTGCCAGAAGACTGAACGTGAATAACAGCTCTTTGTAATACTCTATGAAAACTAATTGAGTAAACAGGAGATTCTCTATCAGTATGATTAATATCCATTAAATGAGAATTTAAATCAGCTTCAATAAACGTAGTAAGCTCACTTCTAAGAAGCGCAATGTTAATAGAACATGCCAGCAAAACTTTAGAAGCATCACTATCATCAAGTAGGGCTAATAATAAATGCTCCAAAGTAACAAATTCGTGGTTTTTTTCAGCTGCACTTTCCATTGCAACCTTAAGTGTATTTTCAAGATCTGGAGATAACATTATTCACCTTCATAAAGTTGGTATTTATATATCTAATTAATCTTTTTCCATTATACATTGTAAGGGATGCTCATTCTCCCTAGAAAACTCCATAACTTGATTTACTTTTGATTCTGCTATTTCAAATGTAAATACCCCACAAATACCCACTCCCTTCTTATGGACATGTAACATCACGTCATTAGCATGCTGATTGTTCATTGAAAAAAACTTCTGAAGGATAAAGACTACAAATTCCATAGGTGTGAAATCATCATTTAATAATAGGACCTTATACATTGAAGGCTTTTTTACCTTTACTCTTTCCTCTACAACCACACCAATCTGAGGACCTTGATCATGATCACTGTGATTCTCACTCATTACCCATTCATCTTTCACATAAATTTTTAGAATACTTAATTCTAATATTCTATAGAGTTTATCCAACAATGTCGGTAGCTGAAAAAAAGTAGGAGATCTCTATAAATGCATTTTCTTGAGAATCCGATCCGTGAACAGAATTTGCCTCTAAAGATTCTGCAAAATCCTTACGAACTGTACCAGCTTCTGCATCCTCTGGATTCGTTGCGCCCATTATATCTCTATTCTTAGAAACTGCGTTATCACCCTCCAGAACTTGCACAACTACCGGTCCAGAAGTCATAAATGAACAAAGATCATTATAAAATGGACGATCTTTATGAACGAAATAAAATTGCTGCGCTTGTTCTAATGTAAGCTTAATCCTTTTTTGAGCAACAATTCTCAACCCGCTTTCTTCAAACTTTTTATTAATTGCACCAGTTAAGTTTCTGCGAGTTGCATCAGGCTTAATAATTGAAAGTGTTCTCTCAGTCGCCATTTCTACTCCTCCAAATTTATTGATAGCTCTTTATAGAGTTTCTATTAATTTTCTGCAAAAACTTTTAGTAATAATTAAGAATTACCGCTAACTATATTCACTTGTTTCCCAACTACCATTCTCTTGTTGCTGAAAAACCTTAACTTTATAACCAGATTTTAATCTACGATCTTTCGCAAAATCTACCTTAGAAGCCTCCTCAGCATAAAAAATCTCAATACATCTTTCAAATTCTGAGATATTAGGCACATCTACCCCATCCACAATTACTAATAGACTTGCATCATTTTTATTATCTAAACTGTTTGTGATAAGTATAGGCTGGTCTTGCGCAAAAGAATCATTTGACCTTCCGTGAGGAAGGAATGAATCCGTATCATAGGCCCATAAAGCCTCATCAAGACTTTGAGACCTTTCATCTGAAGCAGTAATTATTAGTGCTTTTATATCATTATCCATTGCCTTTTCTAAAATCTTAGGCAGCACGCTTTCTAGCGTATCTCTTATTAAGTTATAAAATGAAACTTGTGTCATCTGGAGCTTACATATTTTAGGTATCAAACCTCAAAATTACTTGATATCAGCTGATCTAATAGCCTTACACCAAACCCTGAAGCACCCTTAGGAACCACAGGATCATCAGACCTCTTCATCCATGCCATTCCCGCTATATCTATATGTGCCCATGGTGTATCTTCAACAAATCTCTCTAGAAGCTGTGCTGCAGTGATGCTGCCAGCCTCTCTTCCCTTACCCACATTTTTCATATCAGCAATTTCAGAATTTATTTCTTTATCATACCTGGGGTCTAGAGGGAGCTGCCAAACATTCTCACCTACCAATTTGCCTGCATTGACCAATTTGTTTGCCAATTCTAAATCATTAGAAAAAACGCCTGCCATATGAGTCCCTAAACTCACCACTACTGCGCCAGTCAAGGTGGCAAGATTAATCATAGCTCGAGGTTTAAAATTAGATTGTGTATACCAAAGCACATCAGCCAGAACTAGGCGGCCCTCTGCATCAGTGTTTATAACCTCGATTGTCTGGCCTGACATTGTCTTAACAACATCACCTGGACGCTGGGCAGCACCGTCTGGCATATTTTCAACAAGGCCCACAACTCCTATCACGTTACACTTAGCTTTACGGCCAGCTATTGCCCGTAAAGCACCGATGACAGCACCAGCCCCCGCCATATCATACTTCATTTCTTCCATGCCGCCGGATGGCTTGAGAGAAATACCACCAGTATCAAACGTTACACCCTTACCAACTAAGGCGACTGGGGGCTCTTTTGGCCCCTTTAAAGAACCATTCCAGCGCATAACACCTACAATTGGCTCCCTAATACTACCCTGAGATACGCCTAACAAGGCTCCCATGCCCATAGCTTCAAGTGATGGGCGGCGAATAATATCTACTTCGATACCAAATTCACTAAGAGCCTCTATATCTTTTGCAATAGCTTCAGGATACTTGATATTGCCAGGCTCTGAAACCAGATCTCTTGCTAACTTTACACCTTCGGCTAACTCATTACGTAACTTGAATATGGTCTCTGACTCTTCAGAGCTCTCAACCATTAAAAATAAATTCTCTAATGTTAAAGCAGACCGAGCAGGGCTTGGCTTTGTGAAATACTCTGTAAAACGATAAGAACCCAACTTAGCACCACATGCAATTTCTGCAGCTATTTCAGAAGGTTTCATATTTAGTGAAGGATAAGGATCAATACTCATATAGGCCTCAGATTCCTTAAACTTTGATAGTGCATTAATGGCTGAAGCACCAGCTCTTTGTAATATAAGTCGTGTGATTTTTGAACTCTCGCCAACCCCTACAAGCAATATACGATTGACCGACAGGCGACTGGGTGCCTCAATTTGCAGTATTGAATTAACATTCCCTTCAAATTTGGCTGTTTCAATAGCCCGGCTAATAGCCCCTTCTACAGCATTATCAATAGATCTAACAGAATCCATCAATATGCAAGTGCTGCTTGAATCTTTAGCGTAAGGGACAAAAAAAATGAGGGAACCCTTAGAAGGTGTTCCTAAAGGGGCAAAAGAGATCTTCATAATAATTTCTCCAGACTATGGAATAAACAACAAAAATATAAAACTATTGTATCATTACATAACTCATTGACTACTATAGAATGACTGTCAATGTTTTATGGCTTTATTGTGCGGTAGGGTGCACCCGTTTTATAATGATTTATATGCTTCGGTACCAGCGATACATTCTGAAACAGCTTGCTCTTCCAGTGATTTTTATCTCTGTTGGCTTAACAGCTGTGATATGGTTAACGCAGTCATTGAGATTTATTGACTTAATTGTCAATAAAGGTTTGTCTTTGAGCGCCTTCCTACACCTTTCTATGCTTCTTCTACCTTCATTTCTAGGAGTAATACTTCCTATTGCACTCTTCTGTGCTGTACTTTTTGTATACAATAGACTGTCAATAGACAGCGAACTAGTGAGTTTAAGAGCAAGCGGAGAGAGTCAGTGGTCCTTAGCTCGGCCAGCACTTGTTATGGCTGGAATTATCTTAGTGTGCGTATATGCAATAAATATGTACTTCACTCCATTAAGCTACCGCAGCTTCAAAGAGCGACAAACAGTTATTCGTAGCGATTATTCATCAGTTCTTCTTCAGGAGGGCGTATTCAATACCCTGGCTAATGATGTAACAGTTTATGTGCGGGCAAGAAATTCAGAAGGTCAACTCCGCGGCATACTTGTTCACGATGAAAGACTGGAAGATAGCCCAGTAACAATGATGGCAGAAAGTGGAACTCTAGTTCAGACAGAATCAGGTCCCAGATTTGTTCTCATCAATGGCAACCGACAAGAAATAGATAAATCAGCAGGCCAGTTATCTCTTCTATATTTTGATTCATATTCACTGGACCTCCAACTGATTACAGAAAACCCTAAAGTTCGATGGCGTGAACCAAGAGAAAGATATATTCATGAACTTTTCAATCCAGGACCAGGGCATGATGATCAAAGAAACCGTAATAAATTTTTGGCGGAAGCTCACCATCGTATAGTATCACCCCTTTTTTCTATAGCCTTAACTACAATTGCAATAGGGTCTGTAATTGGCGGCACACTTAACAGAAGAGGCCAATGGCGGCGTATTTTAGCTGGAATTCTTGCTGGCTTTACACTAGAAGCAGTGGGACTTCTACTCGTAAATTTAATATCTAAGCAGCCTAATTTTGCCTGGATGATGTACTTAAATGTTGCAGTTTTTATAATCTTCGGATTTTATCTTATGCTTCGCAAGCCCTATGCACGTAAAATAAATAGTACAGAGATTAGAGCAAAAGCATGAATACTATGCGCCTCTCTCCAACACTATCCTTCTATATAGGAAAACAGTTCATCTCTGGAATCGCTATAGTATTTCTAGTTTTTGTTACTGTAATATTTGTATTTGATGCAGTTGAGCTGCTGAGACGTGGGTCAGGGGCTAATAAGGAACTCGCGACCTTTGGCCTTTTATTGCAAATGGCCTTACTACGTATTCCATTTATGGCACAAAAAGTACTCCCATTTGCAGCATTAGTTGGGGGCCTATGGACCTTTACTAGAATGACAAGAAATCATGAATTAGTAGTTGCTCGTTCAGCCGGTGTCTCTGTGTGGCAATTCTTGGTCCCCGTACTTTCTTTAGCACTAATTCTCGGAGCTTTTACAATAACAGTTTTTAATCCAATGTCTGCAGCAATGGTTGGCCGCTATGAACAAATGGATGCTCGATATCTTGGAGGCAAGTCAAGCCTCCTGGCCTTATCACAAAACGGCATTTGGCTTAGACAAACTGACTCTGCCCTGCAATCGGTTGTACATGCACGCAGAATTAGTGAGGACCAAATCACTCTACACGATGTAATTATTTTTTCTTTTCTTGAAGAGGATAAATTTCTTAATAGGATAGATGCAGAGAAAGCTACCCTTGAAAAGGGTAATTGGAATTTAAAAGATGTTGTGATTACCGGGCCTGATCAACCTGCAATATTCCACAAGAATTATTTACTGCCAACATCTCTAACATTTGAGCAAATTGAAGATAGCTTTGCCCCACCAGAAACACTCTCATTTTGGGCGTTACCAGGGTTTATTAATGTTTTAGAGAAATCTGGGTTTTCTGCAGTAGCACACCGACTACATTGGCATTCTTTACTTGCTGGGCCACTTTTACTTTGTGCGATGGTACTTATCGCTGCCACATTCTCTCTAAGGTTCAGAAGACGTGGTGGTGTATGGGTTTTAATTGCTTCAGCTGTGATGACGGGCTTTATACTTTATTTCTTGTCTGATCTTATTCTTGCATTAGGTTTATCAGGAAGTATTCCAGCAGCCTTAGCCGCATGGACACCAGCTGGTATATTTACTCTTATTGGGATTGCAAGCTTATTCCATTTGGAGGATGGATGAACAATCTTTTGCATAAAGTCGTGGAAGTTTTTTTTGGCTCATTCGAAAATTTATGCATAGCCAAGCCACTAGTATTCTTTTTTCTAGTATCCAGCGCTCTAATCGCCGCTAAAGTTAACGAAATTGCGGCTGAAGATAAATCGCCATCAAATCCTCCGGTAATCTTATCTGCTGATAAAATATCTTATGATGAATTAGCAGGCTTAGTGAAAGCCATAGGTAATGTTGAGGTGTCTCAGGCCGGCAGAATCCTCATGGCAGATTCCATAACTTATAATCAATCTAATGATGTCATGACGGCAAATGGTAATGTTGCACTTATGGAGGTCACAGGTGAGGTTGCTTTTGCAGATTATGTACAGCTTAAAGACCAAATGAAGATGGGGGTTCTAAAAAATCTTAGGGTTATTCTTGATGATGAGTCTCGTATATCAGCAAATTTTGCTAAAAGATCAGATGGAAATCGCACTGAGATGTCTAAAGCAGTATATTCACCATGTGAACTCTGTGAAGATAATCCTGAAGAGCCACCACTTTGGCAAATAAAAGCAAACAAAGTGGTTCATGATCAAAAAAATCGAGATATCTCCTATTATGATGCTTGGATGGAGTTCTATGGAATACCCTTAATATATACACCTTATTTCGAACACCCTGACCCTAGCGTAGATCGTCGTAGTGGTTTTCTTGCGCCTAGTTACAGCAACAGTTCTTCTCTTGGGTTCGAACTTACCACTCCATACTATTGGAATATCCAACCGAATAGAGATCTAACTTTTATACCACGCCTATACAGTAGCGGAGAGCTGGTTTTAGGAGGTGAATATAGAGAAAAACTTTTAAAAGGTTCATTTAAATCATCTGGCAGCATTACATACACAGATAAACTCAATGATGAGGGAAATGAAATTAGCGGAAATGAATTCCGTGGACATATTTTTAGTGAGGGAAATTTCCAAATTAACCCCACATGGAAGTGGGGTTATAATTTTCAACGCGCTAGCGATGACACTTATCTACGCCGGTATCGTATTGACTCTCAGGATACTCTCACTACTGAACCATTCATTGAAGGAAGTGACAAACGACGCTATGTATCAGCAAAAGCGTATTTTTTTCAGGGACTTAGAAAAACTGATGATCAAGGCCATATCCCTTTTATTCTCCCGTCAATTGATTATAGCTATACAAGCAATCCGGGCTGGGCAGGGTCATTCTCGTCAATAAATGCCAACATAATGCTTCTTCAGCGACTTGAAGGGGCAGATAGTCGCCGCATATCAATTGAGGGAAGCTGGAATCTACCGATGATAACTCAAGGAGGCCACATATGGACATCATATTTTGGCTTACGTGGAGACATTTATCATGTGAACAATGTTGAAAATAAAAGAAATCCATCAGCAAAAAATCATTCGGGGATTACCGGACGAATTCGCCCAGAAGTAATGGTTGAGTGGAGATACCCTTTAGTTGCAAAAAGCGGTACTACTCGTCAAGTTGTTGAACCAGTAGTACAAACAATAATTAGTCCATACGGAGGAAATCCAGCAAAAATACCAAATGAAGATAGCCAGAATTTTGAGTTTAATGACTCAAATCTCTTTAGTCGCAGTCGATTTACAGGTCTTGATAGATTGGAGAGTGGGCCAAGAATAAACTATGGATTAAGGTACGGTATATATGGAAAAAATGGAGGTCGAACAACTGCACTTATTGGCCAAAGTGCCAGACTTAAAGATGATGATACCTTTGGAAGTGGAAGTGGACTAGAAGATACCTTTTCTGATTACGTAGGTAAAATATCTATTGAGCCGACTGATTATTTTTCTTTTAATTATAGATTTCGACTAGATAGGCTTAACGGGGAAGCCCGAAGAAATGAAATCAACTTTGCAGGCGGACGCGATTATCTAAGGTTAAATATAGGATACGCTTTACTTGAGAAACAACTTTCAGAGGTAGAAACTTCTGGATTTGCAAATAGAGAAGAAATGGCTGTATCGGCTACTTCTCAATTTGCTAAATTCTGGAGCGCAGATGCAAATCTAAGGCATAACCTTACCGGTTCTGGAGGCACTATATCATGGTCGACTGGAATTAAATATGAAGATGAGTGCTTTATATTTAATACTCAATATGGTCGAACATTTACTGAGGATAGGGAAGTAAAGCCAGACAGCACCTTGATTTTCCGAGTACTTCTTAAAAATTTAGGTTGATATTGATCCTTAAAAAAAACTATATAATCACAAAAATACATGTAAATTTTGACTAATACACCCTCTATTAGCTAAAACATATTTCATATAATTTAATACATATTAATGAATGCGATCATGCGAAAACTTTTGATAGGATTTTGGTGCTGCTGCCTTAGTGTGGCTTTTTCTCTTCATGGGACTCCTAGTTATGGAGAAAATTTAGATAATGAAAAAGATATTCTAAAAATTGCAGCAGTTATTAATGATGATGTTATTTCAATCTATGACCTTATGGTGAGAATGGAGATTGTAATTGCAACATCTAACCTTAACGATAGCCCTCAACTAAGGCAGCAATTATTACCTCAAGTAATGAGAGCAATGATTGATGAAAAAATTCAATTACAAGAGTCAGAACGCTTAGCCATTATCCCAACAAGTCAACAAATAGATGATGCTATTAAATCTTTAGAGGCGCGAAACAACAACGCGCCTGGAAGTTTCGACAAATTTGTGGAACAACGAAAACTAAATAGAGAGTCAATTGTAAATCAGATAAGAGCCGGGCTTGCATGGGCTTTAGTTGTTTCTAGAAGATTTAGTAGCTCAATAATTGTAGGTGAAAACGAGATTGATGAATCCATATTGAATCTAGAAACTGCCCGTGGAGAACCAGAATATCTAATTAATGAGATCTTTCTCCCTTACGATAAACTTTTAAAAAATAATAATGCAAAAGATGTCGCAAATAATCTTGTCCAACAACTTCGCAAAGGAGCTAATTTCAACGCAATAGCAAGGCAGTTTTCTCAAAGTGCCTCAGCTGCTTTGGGTGGGGATATAGGCTGGGTGCTAGAAAAGCAACTTCCTTTAGACCTTTCCAAAATCGCAAAATCTATGGATATTGGAAAAATATCAAACCCAATACATACACACCAGGGCATATATATTATTTCTGTTAAATCTAAAAGGAGGGTTCTGACTGCTGATCCCACTAAAGCTAGTGTAACCTTAGCGCAAGTTGTATTAGATGAAAGATTTGGTGACCAGGTAAACCAGATCACATTCCTTAGACAGTTAAGAGAGAAAGCAGATAACTGCCAAAAACTGTTATCTCTTAGCGAAGGTAAAGTTTCAAATTTATCAGGTAACCTGGGAAAAATTAGCCTTCTCGACCTGCCAATTAACATTAGAAACGTCGTGTCAAATTTGAATGTAGGTGTTCTAAGTGAACCTATGCCTGACGATTCAGCCCTGAGGGCAATAATGGTATGTGCACGTGAGAATACTGAAATACCAACTCCCGATCGCAAAAAAATCCGCCTCAATATAGCTAACAAACGCCTTGAACTCATGGGCAGAAGATACATGAGAGACCTAAGAAAAAAATCCTTTATAGATATCAGGCTAAGATAATAGAAAAGTATAATAAAAAATGACCCAACCTTTAGGCATGCTCTCCATAGCTGAAACAATTAAAGAATTTGGGATATCTCAAAAAAAATCACTCGGCCAACATTTTATTGTTAATGAAAATATTTGTAAAAACATAGTAAATGCGGCTGGAGATCTCAAAAATTTTAATATACTTGAAGTAGGCCCAGGGCCTGGGGGCTTGACTCGAGAATTACTCAAATCACAAGCAAGACAGATCGTAGTAGTCGAAAAAGACTCACGGTGTATTAATGCCTTAGAATGTTTAGCACTTAATACTAAAGGTAATTTAAGAATAGAGAAAACTGATGCCCTAAATTTCAATATAGTAAAAGAACTAAATTACCCAAGGAAAATCATAGCCAACTTACCTTTTAATATTGCAACTGAACTTTTAATTAAATGGTTATCTCAGACGAAAAATATAAACCAAATGATACTAATGTTTCAAAAAGAAGTCGCTAGAAGAATTGTTGCTCAAGCTGGAACAGCTGAATATGGACGACTCTCTATTAAAGTACAGTTACTTTGTAAATGCGAGTTACTTTTTGAACTAAAATCTGGATCTTTTGCCCCCCCACCTAAAGTAGATGCAAGTATAATCAGGATTACACCTTATCAAAAACCACTATATGATGTATCTCAAGAGGTCCTTGAAAAAGTTGTTGCTGCGGGTTTTGGTCAGCGAAGAAAAATGCTTAAAAGCTCACTAAAGAGCGTCACTAGATTTCCTGAAAAAATTATTATTGAATCTGGCATAGATCCTAAAAGGCGAGCAGAAACTCTAAGTATCGAAGAGTGGTGCTCTATTGCTAATTCTAAATTACTTTTAGAAGAGCAGATGAATTAATAAATAAACTATTATAGAATTTAAATGATCAATTTAGGCCCAGAAGATATTTCTATGCAAAGCAAAGTAGAGCACCTGCTAAACTTAGCTTTTGGACAGAAACGTTTTCTAAATCCTTCGCATAAATTTAGAAACAATTCTACTCCAGTCAGAGATTTATGCTTTGTAGCTAAAAAAGAAAAAGAAGTTATTGGAACTATTCGCTTTACTTCAATAATAGTTGGAAAAGAAAAATCTGCCGTTTTACTTGGCCCAATAGCAGTTAGTCCCGCATATCAAGGTCAAGGAATAGGATCATCCCTTATGGAGCTCGGCATATCCGTAGTTCGCAACAAGTGCATAGCATTAGTAATAGCCATAGGAGATCCTAGTTACTTAAGCCGTTTCGGATTTCAATCGGCAAATACATATGAGCTTACATTCCCAAACCTTTATGAATCTGAAAAACTTATGATTTTAAAAATCAGCAATATATCAATAAAAAATATATATAAAGGAGATATTTCGCTAAATCTTGGTAATAGTTAAATAAACTATGTGGTCTGAAGATTACCCACAAAATTTTCAAGATTTAGCTGTCTACTCCTCCTATTTCGCTCTGCAGATATTATAGAAGCCACCTGTATGACTGCCTCATCAAGCGAACTATTTATTACCACATAGTCATAATCAACGTAATGGCTCATCTCTTCACTCGCTTTTTCCATTCGCGCAGAAACTACGCTGGTAGAATCCTGTGCTCGACGACGTAGTCGTTGCTCAAGTTCTTGAAGAGAAGGTGGCAATATAAAAATTGACACTATGTCATTTGGCATAGTTGAGGCTAATTGATCTCTACCCTGCCAATCAATATCAAACACTATATCAACTCCGCTTAAAAGAGCAGATTCTACAGGCTCTCTTGGAGTGCCATAGCTATGACCAAATACCGTGGCAAATTCAAGAAAGCTTTCTGCCTCTGAGAGCCTTAAGAACTTATCTTTATCTATAAAATTATAATCTCTACCATCTATTTCATCAGACCGTTTAGGTCTAGTGGTTATAGAAACAGACATTTCCAAACCACTAACTGCCTCTAAAAGACGTCTAGTTATTGTTGTCTTACCCGCTCCTGAGGGGGAGGATAGAACAAACATAATTCCACGTCTCTCTATAGTCACTTCAGACATAATGACTACTCCAAGTTCTGAACCTGCTCGCGAAACTGGTCAATTACTACCTTCATGGATAAACCTATTTCATTGAGTTGCTGATCGCTTGCTTTGGCGCACAGTGTATTAGCTTCTCTATTAAATTCTTGTGATAGGAAATCTAACTTTCTACCAACAACCCCACCCTTTGTAATTTCAATTTTGGCCGCCTGGATATGTGCAGCTAATCTATCAAGTTCCTCACGGATATCACTCTTTGTTGCGAGTATTACAATTTCCTGCGCCAGCCTGTCTTCGTCAAACAATTTCTTATCTTCCATCAAAGAATCAACTTTTTTCTTTAGTGAGGACCTAGTTTTTTCTAGAACGGTAAGTGAGCAATCAACTGCTCTTTTCACTAAAGTATTTATTTCATCTATCTGAGTTAACAATATAGTCTCTATTTTTGCACCCTCACTCTTACGAGAATCTAATAGACCTTCCAGAGCAGAATCAAAACTATTGATAATAGCACGATCTAAAGGTGTATTTTCAATCATTTCCTCTTTAGTTTCAGCAAGGTCTACAACGCCCCTAACTCTAAGCAGACCATCAAAACGAGGTGGATCTACTTTATTCTCGCTAGAGTAATCTTGCCAAAGATCTATCAAAGAGTTTAATAAATCTCGGTTAACTGTTATTTTTTCTTCACGTTGCTGTGATGTAACACGCAAAGTTACTGATATATTTCCACGTCTGATATATTTAGAGATTTTTTGACGTAATTCTTGCTCATATCTTTCAACACCAGATCCGAGTCTTAAACGCAAATCCAAGCTTCTACTATTAACGCTTTTGATCTCCCAAATCCAATCGTAACCTGATTTAGATTTTTCGATAGATGAAAAACCAGTCATACTACTTATCATGAATCTCTCTCTTAATACACTCGATGACTCTAAATATGTTTATAAATAAACTCAAAATATACTGCTAAATAATATATATTACTAAAAAGATTTATTACCTTTGGCTCTAAAGCAATAACTATCCTAAGGCAATAAGATAATGAAAAATCCAAGATCTATTTTAATCACCGGCGCAAGTAGCGGAATAGGTGAAGCTCTAGCAAAAAAATACTCCGGACCAGGAGTATTATTAGGCCTTACAGGTCGAAATATGCAGCGTCTATCAGATGTAGCTAAAGTATGTGAAAAGCTAGGGGCAGAAGTGGTTTTTGAAACAATAGATGTGCAGAATAGGATAAAAATGCATGATTTTATTAGACGACTAGAAAGAAAAAAATCTATTGATTTGGTCTTTGCAAATGCTGGAATTAGCAATTCAACAGCATCATCGAAACTCAATTATGAAGACATTGAGGATGAAATAGTTGCAGTGAACATTTTAGGTGTTCTAAATACTGTGAGGCCAGCCCTAGAATTGATGAAGTTACATCAAAACGGCCAGATTGTTATTATATCTTCACTTGCAGCCTATAGCCCAACTCCTGGAGCAGCAATATATGGTGCAACAAAGGTTGCTATTAAGAATCTTGGATTAGCACTAAGAACAGAAAATAGAGAGTTTAATATTGGAATAACAGTGATTTGCCCTGGCTTCGTAGATACTTTGATGACAGAAAATTTAATTCATCCTTTGTTTATTATAAGTTCAAAAAAAGCGGCAAATATCATTTATAAAAAAATTATTAAGAACCCTAAAATCATATCCTTTCCCACTTCCACTTTAATATTATTGTTGGTTTCTAAAATAATTCCTGACAGGATAATATTTAAAATTATTTCCTCTCAATTAGACTCTGATAAAAAAACACAATAGTTACCTTTAGTAACTATTGCCTTTTTTTTGAATATTACGCCAAATAGAAATATTTTTATTATGCTCACTAAGAGTCCTTGCAAATCTATGCCCACCCTTACCATCAGATACAAAGTAAATTGCCTCTGTCTTGGCAGGATTAATAGCTGCCTTCAAAGAAGCTCTTCCAGGGTTTGTTATAGGGTGCGGAGGTAATCCCTTAAAAAGGTAAGTATTAAAGGGACTGACAATCTTCAGATCATTAGAAGTTAATTTTCTCTCAAGTTTTTGTTTTCCCTGAGTTATTGCGTATAATACTGTTGGATCTGCTTGAAGGCGCATACCAAGCCTAAGACGATTGACAAATACTCCAGATATCAATTCTCTCTCAGCATCTGAACCTGCCTCCATCTCAATTATAGACGCCAGAATCTTTGCCTCACTAATACTATTATATGGCAAACCTTCAGGCCTTCGAGACCAAAGTTCTTGGGCCGTAGAGATCATAGCCTGCTGCATGCGCTTCACTAGATCAGACCGTTTATCTCCATACCTATAACTATAAGTCTCAGGTAATAATGAGCCCTCAATAGGAATCTCCATTATTGATCCAGATAAAGAATCATTACCCATCAATTTATGAATAATCGAATAAACTGTCATACCTTCTGAAAAGGTAACCTTCCTCTCAATAACATCGCCTGTGACGAGTTTTTTCATTACATTAATTGATGATATACCTTCTCCAAATCTATACTCACCGGCCTTAAGTGAGCTTCCTGACCCATGTAACCAGACACCAATACTGAAAATAGTTGAGTCTGAAATTACCCCTGCCCTACTAAGCTTTTGAGCTATTGCAGATGCACTTGAACCGGACTTGATAATTATATTTATCGGCGCCTTTAGCGGTCCATTATCTTCAAAAGCATCAGATATATAGAAATAAGCTATAATCAGGGTCAAAAGGATAATCGCAGAAGTGAAAAAAAATGAAAAAATGAAAAACCGTGATTTAAGAAAGTATTTCATATACCTATTATTGGAAGGCACTCACAATCACAGACGCATTTGTGCCACCAAATCCAAAAGAATTAGATAGTGCGTTAACTACCTTACGCTCCTTAGCTGTATTAGGAACTAAATCAATATCACATCCCTCTGAGGGATTATCTAAATTCAAAGTGGGTGGAATAACACCTTCATTAATGGCTAGAATACAGAAAATTAATTCTACAGCACCTGCTGCACCTAAAAGATGGCCTATAGAACTCTTTGTTGATGACATTGAAAGATTATATGAATGATCGCCAAATAATCTTTTTACTGCTCCCAGTTCAATTTCATCACCTAAAGGCGTAGAGGTCCCATGAGCATTTATGTAGTCTATATCTTCCAAAGATAGATTTGCGCGCTTGAGAGCTGCCTGCATAGAACGAAATCCTCCATTACCGTCAGCAGCAGGAGCAGTTACATGATGTGCATCTCCGCTCATTCCATAACCGGTTATCTCGGCATATATCCTTGCTCCACGTTTTTTTGCATGCTCTAACTCCTCCAACACCACAACTCCAGATCCATCTCCCATGACAAATCCATCCCTATCCTTATCCCAGGGTCTTGATGCCTTTTCAGGGGTATCATTGTATGATGTACTTAGAGCTCTAGCAGCAGAAAACCCTGTAACTCCTAGTCGACACACGCCAGCCTCTGCTCCACCAGCAACCATTACATCCGCATCATCAAACATAATTAATCGAGCAGCGTCACCAATCGCATGAGCACCAGTCGAGCAGGCCGTAACTACAGCATGGTTAGGACCCCTAAATCCATGGGCGATGGAAACATGCCCTGAGGCAAGATTAATAAGGCTTGAAGGAATAAAGAATGGACTCAGGCGACGCGGGCCCTTTTCATCCACTAAAATCGCGCCCTGCTCAATAGCTCTAAGGCCTCCAATACCAGAGCCAATCATAACACCAGTACGATTCTTCTGTTCATCATCTTGCGGGTCCCAACCAGAGTCCTTTATTGCCCCAAATGCAGCGCCCATAGCATAGATGATAAAATCATCCATTTTTCTGACATCTTTTGCTGACATATAGTCCTCAGGATTAAACAAACCTGGCCCCTCACCTCTTGGAACCTGGGCAGCAATCTTGGCGGGTAGATCCGAAACATCAAAGGAAGTAATACTTGCAACCCCAGAATCTCCGTTAACTAGTCTTGACCAGCTTTCATTAACGCCGTTTGCAAGTGGCGTCACAGCACCCAAACCAGTTACTACTACCCTTCTCAAAACTTAGGTCCTCTGAGGTAAAAAGTTTTTGGAGCATCCCCAGGCTTAACATCAACAGAACGATATGATGTAACCTTAAATTTTATATTTAGGAGATCTGCTCTATAAAATTAATAGCGTCTTTTACAGTTAGGATCTTTTCTGCGGCATCATCAGGAATTTCACAGCCAAATTCCTCTTCAAAGGCCATTACTAGTTCGACTGTGTCGAGACTATCAGCACCAAGATCGTCAATAAAGCTAGCGCCCTCTATAACTTTTTCCTCATCAACACCAAGATGCTCGGAAACAATCTTTCTTACGCGGGCTGCTGTATCATCACTCATAGTAAATTCCCTCGGACATTTGTTTGTTGTTTGGATGAACCAGCTTTTTTAGCTGATTTTAATAACCCAAAACTAGCCTGTTAACACTTTAGATCAAATTGTAACTTTATTCTTAGAGCACAAGCGGGCGGTTGTTAACATAATTTATTGTATTTGGCCATATACATTATTGTATTTGACCATATACATATGACATGAAAATAATACACCATGCTATAATACCATCAAACCATAGCCATTCCGCCATTAATATGAATTGTCTGTCCGGTAATATATCCAGCTTCTTCACTTGCTAGATAGACACAACCAGCCGCAATATCCCCTGAGGTGCCGAATCGGCCAATAGGAATTAGATGCCCCATATTCTCTCTTTGCTTATCAGATAGTGCCTGAGTCATTGGCGTATCTATAAACCCCGGAGCCACACAATTGACTGTTATCCCCCTAGAAGCCACTTCTCCAGCCATAGCCTTAGCCATGCCTGTTAATCCGGCCTTAGAAGCTGCATAGTTAGCCTGCCCTGGATTTCCTATTGCTCCAACTACTGAAGTTATAAATATTATTCTCCCCCAGCGCTTCTTCATCATTCCACGAAGGCTAGCCCTAGTAAGCCTAAATGCAGATTTTAGGTTAATATCAATTACATTTTCCCATTCATCATCTTTCATACGCATAGCAAGATTGTCAGAGGTCACACCAGCACAATGAATTAGGCCATCAATTCCATCCAATACTAGATCAGACCTTTCCACAAGAGATTCTATTGAACCCTTGTCAGATAGATCGCACGAAATAGGATGTGCTTGATCACCTAATTCTTCCGCCAATTTTAATAGAGCCTCCTCTCGTGTTCCTGAAAGCACCACACTTGCTCCACATTCATGTAATGCAGAAGCTATAGAAGCTCCGATGCCACCTGAGGCACCAGTAACCAGCAAACCCTTGCCACTCAAGTTAAACATCTAAAAAAAACCCCTAATTATGTTCGATTTTATTAATCACTGATCTAACCAACTATTAGAAATAAATCTATTTATAATCATAGCTCAGATACAAAGCTTTTAACACCATCCGGACTGTTAATCGAACTAATATCAAGATCGGGATCTATTCTTTTTATAAGACCTGTTAAAACCTTTCCCGCACCAACCTCAGCAACTTTGTTTACTCCCACATTAGACATAGTTAAAATACTCTCTCTCCACCTAACTTGCGCTGTCACTTGTCTGGTTAATAAGTCTTTGATTTTGTTCGGATCACTCTCCATTTGAGCTGTAACATTTGAGATGATTGGTAGAGTAGGCTTTTTTAACTGAACTTTATTCAGAGCCTCTGACATAGCCTCAGCAGCAGGCCTCATCATGGGACAATGGAATGGTGCGCTGACAGGAAGTAAAACTGCCTTTTTAATATCATAATCTTTTGCAATATCGATTACTTTCTTTATAGCTCTGCTAGCTCCACTAACTACAACTTGCCCAGGCGCGTTATCATTAGCAATTACGCATGTTCCTTCAGAGTTAGCAATGGATATAACTTCTTCAGCCTGATTTAAGTCTGCCCCTATTAGCGCGGCCATTAATCCCTCTCCAATTTTTACTGCCGACTGCATCGCATCACCCCTGAGCCTCAAAAGCCTTGCTGAATCAGCAATATTTAGACTATCAGCAGCCGCTAGAGCAGAGTACTCACCTAAAGAATGCCCAGCTAGACAACTGGCTAATTCAGATAGAGACCTCCCAGATTCAGTTTCAATTGCTCGTATTACCGCAAGAGATGTCGCCATAAGTGCAGGTTGTGCATTTCTTGTTAGTCTTAATTCCTCCTCTGAGCCTGAAAATATCAACTCTGAGAGTTTTTCCTCCAGTGCATTGTCAACAATTTCAAATATAGCAGCTGCTTCAGGGTACATTTCAGCGACAGCCTTACCCATTCCAATTACTTGTGATCCCTGGCCTGGAAATACAAATGCTCTATTCATAGTCTCAAACGTCCCAAATAATGTTATATTCCTGTGGTTTGGGCAGAAATATCTGCTTTATCCAGTCATACCTTTTGAAAGATCTCTGTCAAGCGGCCTTGCGCCTTTGGCCCAATTGAGTATAGTGCGGCGCTTCAGCACATAAAAACACTGTGCTAAAGATAAAGTTGGATAACAATAGCTAATTTAAGGAGGAGACGGCGAGCCATGCCGCTCTACGAAAATACTTTTATTGCACGCCCTGATGTGTCCTCTCAACAAGTAGAAGCACTTGGCGAACAATTCAATGAATCTATCCGCGAGAGTGGAGGTGAAGTTACGACTATTGAACAATGGGGCTTACGTAATTTAGCCTACAAAATTAAGAAAAACCGCAAAGGCTATTATGTGCATATGCGTATTAGCGCAACTGCCGAAGCTATTTCGGAGATGGAACGAAATATGAGGTTGAATGAGGATATAATTAGGTTCTTAACAATAAAGGTTGAAGCTCTAGACACGAACCCATCAGCTATGATGCAATCTCGACCAAGAGAGGTAAAGGCTGATTCTTCAGTTACTGAAGATCATAATTATGAAGATTTAGATAATCAGCTTAAAGATAACGAATAAAGTAAAGCAGTTAATATAAAGAGAAAAATTATGGTTGATGAAACTAGCTCTGCAGAAAACATAAGTGATAATCGGCAAACGAACCAAAGGTTTGGTAACAGCAGAGGTGGGCCTGGAGGAAGCGGCAATAACATTCCAAATGTCGCATTCCCGAGAAGGCCTTTCTTTAGACGTAGAAAATCTTGCCCATTTTCTGGACCTAATGCTCCCAAAATTGATTATAAAGACGTTAAGATCCTGCAAAGATTTGTATCTGAACGAGGCAAGATTGTTCCAAGCCGGATAACCGCAGTGTCTGCTAAGAGACAACGGGAATTAGCCCGGGCGATTAAGCGAGCTAGACAACTAGCCTTGCTACCCTACGTAGTCCAGTAAAAACGCCATGTTAGCGGGTTAGGGGAAACATGCCCCCACGTACACGCAATCTAATCGCCATAGCAGCAGGTGTCATATCAGCACTTCTATTTTCGGCAGTAATGACAGGATCCCCCTTATCACTGGTAGTTATGCCCTTCTCTATGCTACCACTTTTCCTTGTGGGACTTAGCACTGGACTAGGGACAACATTAACCTCATCTTTTTTGGCAACAGCTCTTGTGGCTGTAATGGGCGGTCTAATCGGTTCATTAGCCTATGTGCTGACACAAGCATTGCCTGCAGTTGCAATATCAAGATATATCATAAAACCACAAAAACTACCGAATGGCTCACTTACATGGCTCCCACCAAGTAAAATACTAGGCTACCTAACGGCTTATGCTGCCTTAATATTAATGGTAATATTCATAGGGTCATCCGGTTTTGAAGGTGGGTTCATCGGATTAGTCGAACGCCAAATAGCGACAGCCCTAGAGCCCATGATGGCCGGTAATATTAATTCAAAAGAATCAATCACTATTTTTGCTAGGCAAATTGCCCAGCTAGCGCCTGGAACCATGGCAGGATGGTGGCTAGCTATTACAATCATTAGCCTAGGAATAGCAAATCTCCTTCTAAAGCGATGGGGCCGGAATTTAAGACCATCCCTGGAACTTTCCAAAGCAACTACCCCTATTTGGGTTTTCATTGCATGGGGAGCTAGCCTATTGCTTGGACTAGTAACAGATGGCATAACAAGTATTATTGCTTGGAACCTATTCCAAATTTTGCTTGTACCCTTTATCCTTGTCGGTCTAATGGTGTTTCATTCAATCTGTAGGGGCTGGGGACCTGGCCCTATATTTATTGGAATTTTCTACCTTTTAATATTTATTCGCGGTTGGCCAATGTTCTTAGCAGCAGCCCTTGGATTTGCGGAACAATGGTTTAGAATAAGGGAAAAAATTGAGGGTAATAACCCCTCTTAGGAGACCCAAGATGGAAATTATTTTGCTTGAGCGAGTTGAAAAACTTGGTCATATGGGAGATGTAGTCAAAGTTAAAGATGGCTATGCCAGGAACTTTCTGCTCCCCCAAAAGAAAGCCTTGCTAGCTACAAAAGAAAATAAGGCAAGATTTGAAGCCGAGAAAGAAGCTTTACAGATAGTTAATGATGAAAAACGCACTTTAGCGGAGTCTGCAGCCAAAGAAGTCGATGGGAAGGATTTTATTTTGATCCGACAGGCAGGGGATACTGGACAGTTATTTGGATCAGTTACTGCCCGTGATATAGCAGATAAGATAAGTCAATCTGGTGTTGCTATAAAACGTCAGCAGATTAAGTTGGATGTACCTATTAAAACACTTGGTATCCACCAACTACAATTAGTTCTTCATCCTGAAGTTACCGTAAATATAAATATCAATGTTGCTCGGTCAGACGAAGAAGCATCGATTCAAAGTAAAGGCGGCACCCTTAAAGCAAGCTCAGAAGAAGGGGAAGATATATCAGAAGTTGATAAGACTGTTTTTGATACTGAAGAATTAGCCGCGAAAGCAGAAGCAAAATTACTCACAGAAAATATGAATTCAGAAACTGATAAATTATCCCAGGAAAATAGAGTTATACCTCAGGATACTGAATCTAAGATCGGCAAAAACCCGGATCAGGATTTAATTGACGAAAAAGAAGAATAGATAATGTATTTTGAATAGATAAGAACTCTTGGGAAATAAACACAAATGCTATTAGAGTTACTACTCAAACAACTAATGAAAAAAGGAACCCTTAATGTCATTGATCATAGGGGTAAATTAAAAACCTTTGGAAATAATCAAGGCCCCTCTGTTACAATCCGTCTGCATAATCGTTCAGTGAGTCGTAAAATAGCTCTCAATCCAAGACTTGCTGTTGGAGAAGCATATATGGATGGATCTTTGACCGTCGAGGATGGGGGAAGTATTTATGATTTCCTAGATCTGACAGGATCTAATCTACATGTTCTTGACGAATTAACCATCGTACGAATAAGAAATTGGTTGAGTGGGTGGACAAGACCACTTCAACAACATAATCCATTAGGAGTAGCAAGAAAGAATGTAGCCCACCATTATGATCTATCAGATGATCTTTTTGATTTATTCCTAGACTCAGATCGTCAATACTCTTGTGGATATTTTGACTCACAAAACAGCACACTTGAGCAAGCCCAGAAAGCAAAAAAGCGGCATCTAGCTTCAAAATTAATACTCGACAAACCTGGCTTAAAGACCTTGGATATTGGATCTGGATGGGGCGGGCTTGGGATCTATCTTCATCAAGAAACCGGCGCAAATGTTACAGGTTTAACACTCTCAAAAGAACAACAGAAATATGCTGAAAAGAGGACTCAGGATTTACAAATTCAAGGCGATGTCAGATTTTTACTTCAGGACTACAGACGAGAAACAAATCTATATGACAGGATTGTGTCAGTAGGCATGTTTGAACATGTAGGCATTAAACATTATGGAGAATTTTTTAATAAGGTAGGATCACTTCTTAAAGATGACGGGGTGGCCGTAATACATACTATAGCTCGTTGGGATGGACCAAGCGTAACTAATCCTTGGCTAAGAAAATATATTTTCCCAGGAGGGTACTGCCCATCCATGTCAGAAATTTTTTCTGCTATTGAAAAAACAGGACTAAAAGTTCTAGATACCGAAATGCTCAGACTTCACTACGCCGACACTCTACGTCACTGGTCACGTAATTTTGCTTACAACCGAAATAAAATAAAAGAAATTTACGATGAACGCTTTTGTAAAATGTGGGAATTTTATCTAGCAGGTTCAGAAATTGCCTTTAGAAGACAAGATCACATGATCGCACAGCTTCAGATTGCTTGGGACCAGGAAGCTGCACCATTAACAAGAGATTACATGGTAGAGTGGGAAAAAAACCACCAAATCTAAAACTTAAAAATAAGTTTAGCTTAAATACCGGTTACCTATTAAGATAAACACAGGCCATGTTATTTATAAGCAAACCGGCATATTTTATTATTTATTTACAATATCTTAGTATTTTATCCCCGCTATTATTGTTATTAATATGGAATTAGTCCATGACAAATTCCTACACGCTGATATGAGAAGGTTTCAGATAAACAAAAGGCAGGATAAAAGAGGGCCTCATGGCAACACAAACAAACCTTGAATCGCAAACTAGGACTCAATCAACTACAAATGATGGGTATCGCTCTCTGCCGCATAACCTAGAGGTCGAGCAAGCGTTGCTGGGTGCTATTCTTGTAAATAATGAAGCAGCCAACCAGGTATCAGGATTTCTCGAAGAAGATCATTTTTTTCTAGATGTTCATGGCCGAATTTTTGATACGATAATAAAGTTAATTGACCGCGGTCAAATTGCAAGCCCTATAACCCTTAAGCATTTTTTTGAGTCTGATGCAGGCCTAACAAATCTTGGGGGTACGCAGTACTTAGCGAGGCTTGCAGGTGCTGCAGTAACAATCATTAATGCAGAGAATTACGGAAAGATTGTTCATGATCTTGCTATGAGAAGATCATTAATTTCAATCGGTGAAAATATTGTAAATGATGCTTTCGATGCTCCATTAGATGAAACAGCTATTGACCAATTAGAATCTGCTGAACAAAAACTTTATAAACTTGCAGAAGACGGAGAAAATGAAGGTGGATTCCAAGATTTTAGTAGCTCACTAACAACGGCCGTAAACCTTATCGAATCTGCTTATAAACGTGATGGGAAGATGGTTGGAGTTCCCACAGGACTCAACGACTTAGATAAGCTTTTGGGGGGGTTACATCCATCCGACCTGATTATAATAGCTGGACGACCAGGAATGGGCAAAACTGCGCTAGCAACAAATTTCGCTTATAATGCTGCTCGAAAATTCCATGAGGAAAAATCTGACACTGGAACTTCAATCCTAACTGATGGAGCACGTGTTGGTTTTTTTAGTCTTGAAATGTCTTCTGAGCAACTTGCGACAAGGATTCTAGCAGAGCAAACCGGTATATCTTCAGAAAAGCTTCGAAGAGGAGAAGTCAATAACGAAGACTTTGGAAAAATTGTTAGAGCCAGCCAAGAAATTGAGACTATTCCCTTCTTTATTGATGACACCCCTGAACTAACAATTCCAGGCTTAAGAGCTAGAGCACGTAGATTAAAAAGACAGCGTGGCTTAGACTTGATTATTGTTGATTATCTTCAACTTATGCGCCCCACTTCAAGTAGACGGCTTAATAATCGGGTGCAGGAAGTTTCTGAGGTAACAATGGGTCTAAAAGCTCTTGCAAAAGAACTAGGTGTTCCTGTTGTAGCACTTTCACAGCTCTCTAGAGCTGTTGAACAGAGAGATGACAAACGACCTCAACTGGCTGACCTCAGGGAATCTGGATCTATAGAACAGGATGCAGATGTTGTTATGTTTGTTTATAGGGAACAATATTATTTAGCCCGACAAGAACCTGCTGAGGGAACAGTGGAACATCAAGATTGGCAAGAAAAGATGTCCAGTATACATAACCTTGCTGAAACTATAATCGCCAAACAGCGACATGGCCCGACAGGTAAAGTTTTACTCTACTTTAATGAGTTCCTCACTCAATTTGCTGATTTAGATACACAGCACTCTTCTGCAACAACCAACAATCCCATGTCTTAGATAGAGGAATCTATGCCCCAATCTATGGGCAAATATGGCGCCACTTTACATATTGACCTTAGCTCCATTCAGGCTAATTGGAAGCTACTTGCCTCAATGTGTAATAACTCGACTGTTAGTTCAGTTGTAAAGGCTAACTGTTATGGGCTTGGTATTAGTTATATAGTACCGGCGCTAGCATCAATTGGGTGTAAAGAGTTTTTTTCAGCAACTATTGATGAAGCAATAGAGATAAAAAAATTAATATCTGATCGCGAAGTCAATTTACTTTTTGGCGTGAATACAGAAGAGGAAGCTTTCATATGCCTCGAAAAAAAAATAAACCCCGTTATTAACCATTTAGGTCAATTTGAGATATGGCAGGGTGCATGTAAAAAAATTAGTTCATCAAGTAATGACTATATACCTAAAGCCTGGTTTCATATAGATACAGGAATGTCTAGACTTGGTATTCCAGAAAAAGAATTAGAAAAAATTATTGAACGCTATATTACCTCAATTAAGCTCCCCTTTAATGGAGTAATAAGTCATCTTGCTTGCGCAGAAGAACCTGAACATCCGATGAATTGTATTCAACTAAAACGTTTTAGACTATTGAGGGATAAAATTATTAATTTTACCCCTCAAAGCTCTCGATGGAGTCTAGCAAACTCTTCTGGAATATTCTTAGGAAATGATTACCACTTTAATCTCACCAGACCAGGGGCATCTCTTTATGGGCTTAATCCTACCCCGTACCAAGAAAACCCTATGAAAAATATAGTTACTCTATATGGAAAAATCCTTCAAGTACAACAAGTTGACAGAAATCAGACCGTTGGTTATGGTGCAACTCATACTTTTACAAAGCCTGGAAGAATCGCTACTGTTGGAGTTGGCTATGCTGATGGATATATGCGTTCTAGCGGCGGGATATCAAAAGCGCGCCTTGGTAAAATTTCTGTACCAATAATAGGCCGTGTATCAATGGATCTAATTACTCTTGATATTTCAGAAGTGCCTGAGGGAAAATACCACCTAGGTTGCCCTGTAGAGCTCATAGGTAAAGATTACACAGTAGATGACTTTGCTCGCGACTCCGGCACTATAGGTGAAGAAGTCCTAACTACTCTTGGAAATCGTTATGAGAGAGTTTGGAATAATATAGATACGCCGGTGAAAATATAATGAACTTAAGTAATAACCCCATTGCCCTTCTTGGGCGAGGGTTTTTAAACCTTATTCAGACTATTGGGCGTATTTCCATATTTACAGCTGAAAGTCTCTCTCACTGTTTCCGCCCACCCTTTTACACCCATCTAATTCTGAAACAGACACTAGAAATTGGTTATTATTCACTTCCAGTAGTAGGACTTACTGGTATATTTGCTGGAATGGTACTCGCCCTACAAAGCTATACGGGTTTTTCACGCTTTGCCGCTGATAGTGCCATACCTGCAGTAGTTGTGCTATCAATAACACGGGAGCTAGGTCCTGTACTTGCTGGCCTAATGGTGGCTGGTAGGGTCGGAGCATCAATGGCTGCAGAAATAGGCACTATGCGCGTCACAGAGCAAATTGACGCCTTAAGCACTCTATCTACAAACCCCTTTAAATATCTGATCGCCCCCCGCTTAATAGCAGCAGCAATTAGTTTGCCATTTTTGGTCCTTATTGCCGATATAATTGGTGTACTCGGAGGGTATTTAGTAAGTGTGCACAAACTGGATTTTAATTCTCAAGCATATCTAGCAAATACTTTCGAGTTTTTGGAAGTCATGGATGTTGTGTCTGGACTAGTAAAAGCAGCAGTGTTTGGTTTTCTAATAGCACTAATGGGTTGCTATCATGGATTTTATAGCCGTGGAGGAGCTCAAGGTGTAGGCTCCGCAACGACAAATGCTGTTGTTTCTGGCGCAATCCTTGTTCTTATTTTCAACTATATAATTACGGAGGCATTTTTCTCTCAATGAGCACCACACACGGTAAAAAAGAAGCCAAGCTTATATTACGAGGCCTCTCAAAGAGTTTTGGTCCAAAATCCGTACTTGATGAACTTGACCTAGATGTTATTGAGAGTGAGTCACTTGTAGTCATTGGTGGTTCTGGAACAGGAAAATCGGTAATGCTTAAATGCATACTTGGCTTGCTCAACCCTGAAAGTGGCTCCATAAAGGTTGATGGAAAAGAAATGATAGGACTTAGAAGGAGTGAACGCGAAAAATTAATGCATAAATTTGGCATGCTTTTTCAGGGAGCAGCTTTGTTTGATAGTATTCCAGTGTGGGAAAATGTTGCATTTGGCCTAATTCATGGCCAGAACATAGATAGGAAAGAAGCGAAAGATATCGCAATAGATAAACTTGCAGCAGTAGGCTTGAATGCTGATGTTGGTAACCTTTATCACTCAGAATTATCTGGTGGAATGCAAAAAAGGGTAGCCCTCGCCAGAGCAATAGCAACAGAGCCCGAGATAATATTTTTTGATGAGCCCACCACAGGACTCGATCCTATAATGGCTGATGTAATTAATGAACTTATAATAAAAATTACTACAGAGACAAAAAGTACTGCATTAAGCATTACTCATGATATGGCTAGCGCCAGAAAAATAGCTACACGTATAGCTATGATATATGAAGGAAAAATAATCTGGCATGGGCCTGTCGAAAAATTAGATTCAAGTGACAACCCATACGTTAATCAATTTATCAGTGGAAGCTCTGATGGACCAATAAAGATGCTTACAAGAGCAAATTGAACACTCATTTTTTATACAAATAATTAATGACTGATCAATTCAATTCGGAGAAAATATTCTTTGGCAAAAAATTCACAACGCTTTATTTGTCAAACTTGTGGTACTTCTCATGCAAAATGGGCTGGGCATTGTGACGTCTGCGGTGGATGGAATACGATTGTTGAAGAAAATAATAGACCAGTATCCCCAAAAGGCCTTAATAAATTTGACGGAAATATAGTTAATTTCACTGGGTTAAACGAGGAAACACCCATTCAAGCTCGACTAACTACAGGAATAAATGAACTAGATAGAGTTTTAGGCAATGGAGTGGTTCAAGGTTCCGCCATCCTACTTGCTGGAGACCCAGGAATCGGTAAATCTACACTTCTTCTTCAAGCAGCTGCAGCATTAAGTTCAAGAGATACAACAGTATCATATATTTCTGGAGAGGAGGGCCCTGAACAAGTACGCCTTAGGGCTAACCGTCTCGGTTTAAGTAACTCGAAAGTGCGTTTGGCGGCAGCTACAAATATCCGTGACATACTAACTACTCTAAAAGAAAATCCATCAGATATAATAGTAATAGATTCTATACAGACGATGTATTTAGATACATTAGACTCTTCACCTGGAACGGTAAGTCAAGTTCGTGGAGCAGCCCAAGAACTGATTCATCACGCAAAAAATACAAAATCTGTTTTACTATTAGTTGGCCATGTCACAAAAGAAGGTCAAATAGCAGGACCAAGAGTATTAGAACATATGGTTGATACTGTTCTTTATTTTGAAGGCGATAGAGGTCACAGATTTCGGATTGTTAGATCAATTAAAAACCGATTTGGACCTACACATGAAATTGGTGTCTTCGAAATGACCAGTAAGGGCCTTAATGAAGTAGCTAACCCTTCCTCTCTGTTTCTCAATTCCGAACGAGGATCTATAACAGGAACAACAGTTTATGCAGGAGTTGAGGGAACCAGGCCAATGCTTATGGAAATTCAAGCGTTAGTTGCTCCAGGACACCCCGGTAGCCCAAGGAGAGCTATAGTAGGTTGGGATAACAATCGACTAGCAATGATACTTGCAGTCCTCGAAACTAAAGCCGGACTGTCCTTTAGTGCAAATGATATTTATCTGAATGTAGCAGGAGGAATAAAAATTTCAGAGCCAGCTGCAGATATGGCTGTAGCAGCAGCTCTCATATCCTCAATTAAAAATAAACCCATTCCAGAAGGTATGGTTTTTTTTGGAGAAATTGGTCTTTCAGGTGAGTTAAGACCCGTAGCACAAAGCGAAAGCCGACTAAAGGAGTCTGAAAAACTTGGATTCACAAGAGCATTACTTCCTGCACATTCAGAACAATTAAATGAAAAAGCAAGGCTTGGAATTAATATTATTAACGTGAAAGAAATCTCTGAATTAATCACTCTTATCGGCCTTGAGACTTTGGAGAAATAGCAGCTTATGGCAGATTTACCCGTTAATCCAATAGATATAGGAGTTGCTGTAATACTTATATTCTCAGGATTACTTGCTTTTTCAAGAGGAGTAGTTAGAGAAACACTTGGTATAGGCACTTGGGCAGGAGCAGGAGTGGCAACCATTTATGGTTTTATTTATGTGCGCCCTATAGCACGCGATATAATTGAACATGAGTTAGTAGCAGACGCAGTTGCAGGAGGGGGGCTCTTTTTAATAGCCCTAATCATACTTACAATTACAGCCCAAATAGTTGCTGGTAGAGTCCAAAGAAGCCGTATGGGAGCTTTAGATAGAACTGTAGGCATCATTTTTGGCCTCTTAAGAGGAGCCATTATAGTCTCTTTAGCTTATATGATGTACGTATGGGCAGTCGATGAGGATGATCAGCCAGAATGGATCAAAGAGGCTATAACCAGCCCTTATATAATTAAAGGTGCTGATACGATTAGATCTATAGTGCCAAATGATACCCTTAAGGAAGCGGAAGAGAGAGTTAGAGCAACCGGAAACAGTATTAGGGAAATTGATAAAGCTGATCAAAGTAGAAAAAAAGCCGAAGAAAATTTTAATCGTGCAACTGGGATTGATGATAATCAAAAGACAGATGAAAAAGATTTGGAAGAAGAAAGAGATTAATAATGGCTAGTAGATTAGATGGAAAGATTGCTCTAATAACTGGGGCATCAAGGGGTATAGGGTATGCAATTGCGAAAGCTTTTGCATCTGAAGGAGCCCATTTAATTCTTACGTCTCGCACTTCAGGCGCCTTAGAAAACCTTGATGATGAGATTCGTAAGAATTCAAGTTTACAACCTACCTTAGTACCTTTTGATATTACCCAGGGAACACAAATAGACCATCTTGGAGCAGCCATAAACGAAAGATTTGGAAAACTAGATATATTGGTAGCTAATGCTGGAGTTTTAGGAGGGCTAAGACCAGTTGGCCATTATTCCCCTGAAGCTTGGGATGAAACCATTGCAGTCAACTTGACAGCTAATTGGCGTTTAATCCGAAGCCTTGATCCATTACTTCGTATCTCAGATGCGGGTAAAGCGATATTTATAACCTCTGGGATCACTAAATCTACTGGACGTCCCTATTGGGGACCCTATGCTGCAAGCAAGGCTGCCTTAGAAGCATTAGTTTTGACATGGGCCTCTGAAGTAGAGAGGACCAAAATAAAAGTTAATTTAATTGACCCCGGTCCCGTGGCTACTCGTATGCGTGCCGAAGCCTTTCCGGGAGAAGATCAAAAAAAACTTAACCAGCCAGATGAAATAACAGATAAATTTATAGAACTTGCTATGAGTGAGTGTAAGTTACACGGTGAACGTATTTCTATTTAGAATCACTTTTGATATACGGATTTTCTCCCTTTCTTAGAATCAGACGAATTGGAACTCCAGGTAAATCAAATTCCTCTCGTAAACTGTTTGCTAAGTATCTTTGATATGATTCTGACAAACCACGAGTGATGTTACAAAATATGGAAAATGTAGGTGGACGAGATTTTATTTGAGTAACATAGCGTAATTTTGTTCTCCTACCATCTACTAGCGGTGGAGGATGCTGATATAGAGTTCTGCGCAACCAAGAATTTAGTCTTGAAGTAGCTATTCTCCTATTCCATACCTCATAAGCATTCAATACTGCCGGCATGAAAGATTGAATACCTTCCCCAGTTAATGCCGACAAAGTTATTATCGGAACACCCTTAGCTTGTGAAAGTGTTGTAGCGAGAGAGTCTTTATAACTTTTTAACCTTATAGTTTGATCCTCTACACAGTCCCACTTATTTAAAATAATTATAGGAGCTCTACCCTCCTTAACAGTTAAAGAAGCTATTGAAAAATCTTGTTTTAGTGGCTCAATTGAACCATCAAACATAAGGGCTACTACTTCAGAAATATCTATTGATCGTATGGCATCTCTCGCAGCATGCTTCTCTAATTTATCCTGAATTTTTGAACGTCTCCTTAATCCCGCTGTATCTATAAGTTGAATGGGTTTTTCACCATATTTCCAATCTACAGAAATAGAATCCCTAGTTAAACCCACCTCTGGCCCGGTTATTACTCTCTCCTCACCAACTAATCTGTTTAATAATGTAGATTTTCCAACATTTGGCCTACCAACTATGGCTAAGCGCAACGGTCTTTGATTCTCGTCTTTATTTTTATTCTTTATATTAATTTCTTTAGACTCATTTCCCTTGTCTAAATTTTCTTCAGGAGAATCTTTAGATAAATAAGGATAGAGAGAATCGTGCAGGTCCCCTAAACCTTCTGCATGCTCTGCAGATATAGGTATGGGTGAACCAAATCCTAAACCCCAGGACTCAGCAACAGTATTTTCACCCACATTTCCCTCACATTTAGTGACGACTAGGAGTGTTAAAGACCCTGATTGATGTAAGACCTGTGAGAATTTACTATCTATTGGATTCAAACCAGATCTACCATCAACCAGTAATAATACAAGATCAGCCTCATCAATCGCTGTCATTGTTTGATCCATCATACGAGTAGATAAAATGTCTAATCCACTATCGTCGAAACCAGCAGTATCAATTACTCTAAATCGGAGAGAGCCAAGTCTTCCTTCATCCATACGACGGTCACGGGTTACACCAGGTCTGTCTTCTACAATTGCAACCTGTCTTTTTACTAGACGATTAAATAAGGTCGATTTGCCCACATTCGGTCGACCTACAATGGCAACTGTTAATGTCATTAAAAAAACCTTATGAATTATCAACGAAGGGCAAAAAGTTTTGCTTCTTCTGTAAGAATAAAAACTTTTGAATCTGCCACAATTGGAGGGAGACTTATAGAGTCTGGCATTTCAACCTTACCAAGGTAATCTCCACTATAAGGAGACAAAGCTACAACTAATCCTGTCGAACTTGTCATAAGAAGTTTATCACTAGCCAGTACCGGGCCATTCCAAATGATTTCGCCCTTTCGATCCTCATAGTCAGAGAACTGTGGTAAATCACGAACCCATTTCACATCCCCAGTCTCTCTAATTAAACAAATAATCTCAGAGTTAGCTGAGATAATATAAAGGAAATCCCCTGCTATCCAGGGCGTATTTACCCCACCAATATCACGCTCCCAAACCCTTAAACCAGAACGAATATCGATTGCAATTAAATGATCTCCATGACTAATAATATACGCTAAACCCCTGTCAATAACCGGGCTTCCATTTATATCATTAAAATCTGAAATACTGCTGCTTATTATATTTTGTCTACCTATAGCATCAGACCATATAGGTAATCCATTTTCGATTCTTAGAGCATTAACTTCACCAGATGAATATGTAGCAAGCACTAATTCACCTGAAACTGCTGGGCTACTAGAACCTAACAGACCCGCTGATTCAGAAATTCCAGCATTATTCCATAATTTACTACCAGTAAGTCCATCTAAAGCCCATAATTGATTATCTATACTTACTGCAAATACTTTTCTTTGCGCAACTACTGGTGCATTTCTAAATGGAATACCAATATTTGTTTTCCAAATTAATTTACCCGTATTAGCTTTTAGTGCAATAATTTGACCAAAACCATTCGCAATAAATACCCTGCCACCAACATAAGCAAGACCTCCACCAAAGCCTGACTCCCTTTCTTCATAGTTAGGAGTAGAATCAAAGCTCCATAATATTGAGCCGTTTCTGATATCTATCGCAGATATTTTTCCACGCGAATCGATTGCAAAAACACGCCCTTGGGCAACTATAGGTGATGGAAGAATATCAATATTACCATCTATGCCTTCACCTATTTTTACATCCCAAAGCGTACCTAAAGTTTCCCCACCCACTAAATGATGCATAGCTCTATCGGGATATCCACCTACCTGAGGCCAATCATGATTAATATATGGAGCAGGTAATTGAACTAGAAATCTTTCAACTCCCTTATCAGTCTTTATTGACATAGACTGAGACAAGACAGCAGTTCTTGAGCCGGGGAGAGGCGCTTCCTCTTTTTCCCCCATCCAATCGCTACAAGAAACAAGAACCAAAGATAGTAAAGGGACCACAATAAACGTTCGAAGCATATCTGCTAATCTCCACCTTCCTCCGGTGACTGCATAATACCTCCTATATTAGCCAAAAACTTTTTAGCCCGCTCTTTAATACCAGGCGGAGACAACGCGTCTAATGTTAGTTCCTGAAATAATTCACGGGCACGATCTTCATTTCCCGATTTTAAAGCAGCTAAAGCCACTATTTCCTGGGCCATTGGCCTCCATACACTTTCACTGAGCATTATAGGTGCCAACCTTTGATTTATTTCTTCATAAGTTACAGTATCTAAAAGAAGATCAGCCGCAAAAAAAACAGCAAGTTCACGGTAAAGAGGTAAAACTTCAGCATTACCAGCTAAATCATCAAAAATAGATATCGCTTTATTTATGTTATCTGACTCAATATGCGCTTGTGCAGATCGAAAGCTTGAGAAAACTAGATACCCAGGATCCTCAGCCTCAAATGCCAATGAAGAAAAAGCTTCAGCTGCAGCCTTAGAATCTCCAGTACTATAGATTTCTAACGCATTAGAGAAACGTTCTGCCTGCTCTAATTTCCTAGTTTCAGTAACATCTTTGACTAATACCAGCGCGACTACAGCACCAATTATCAATAAAATAAGGCCTATGAGAGGCCACCGAAATTTCCTCCAGAGTTTTTTGAGCCTATCCTGACGAAGACCCTCTTCTATATCATGAAATATATCAGCCACTCAAACGCCCTCAATATATTTAAAATAAAAGAACTATATGAAGTCTTATAGCAGGCTGAAGTGCTAGAGGCCAACAGAGCAAAATTTCCATACCAACAATAAACTATTAGCAGTAGATAAAATTTGGTCAAAGAATACGATGCTACTTCTTTGATACACGCTAATACATTGATTTAATTATATTTTGATAAGCCGTATGAATCGGAAGGTTTATTGTAAAATAAGCCTAAAAAATATTTATTATCGTATTAAGTATTGAGGCTAATCTTAGGCCGCATCCTCTTCTACCTTAGGCTTGCCCTGAATAATATAAGCCATTGCGTAATGTTCGGCACAATAAGGTTTCCCCTCTACAGCGGGAGCACCACAAAAATGAAAATCTTCATCTCCTGGATGGCCTATAGGCCACTGACAGCATCTACCGCTTCTACTAAGAGGCAGAGACCTTACTAAAGGCTTACTTTGCGGCTGCACCGGTTTAGGTCTTGAAATCTGCTTATTAGCTCTTCTAGATACACCTCGCCTAATGGGAGATGGCCTCGAGGGAAGCTCAAGTCGATGGGCTTTACCAACAACAGCATTTTTGGAAACGCCAATGTTTTTTCCGATTTCAGATGTAGTAAGTCCCTCATCCCAAAGCTTTCTAAGTTGGTCTACTCTTTCAGGGGTCCAAGTCGTCATAGCTAAGCTCCTAATTTTTTTAGCAACAAAAAAAGCTAAAGGTCGACAAGCTCTAAACTTTCATACCACTACCTATAGGTGTAGGTAATGCTGTTTCACGCAACATACAGTATTAGTAAGCATAATTAAAGCCCTTAGTAATATGACTAAGTTATATCTTGTGGATTTATGGGTGTAGATAAATTTTTACCAATTTAATCAGATATTTAAATCCAATTAATAAATCAAAATAAAGGCTAGTTTTAGGCAGAAAAATATACAAGCTCTATTATTTTGATAGAGATAAGCGATTTAGTGCTTCTATTAACTAAAATGATCGGTTTATCCAAAGAAATATGTCTCTCATCCACTTATTCCGCAAATTATCTTTCTCGAGATATAATTCATGTCTTGAATTATTATAAAATATAGATTCACAGGAAATTAATCTTTTGCATAATTCCAGACTATCTTCAGGAATTACCAAAGCATCTTCACCAGCGACTGTCATCAATATAGGGGTTGTTATCTCTGTTGCTTGAGAATTAGATAAGATGGTTTTCCTTGACTCAGAATAACCTTTTAGCCAACCAAAAGTCACTGCATATGATTTACGAGTATGCTCTGTATGCTTTCTCCAGCTCTCTTTAAGAAGTGATCTTTCGGAATCAGATGTGTTAACATTATCTTCTGGATTATAATTTAGTTTCTCAACCCACTCTTTTTGCCCAGGCGCTATCCACCAATCGCCGCCTAAGGCAGAACCTATAGATGCAATAAGTTCAGTAATCCCGTGAGGTATTGCACCGGTTTTTATTTTAATCATTGGAGAAGATAGCACAGCCCCATCAACTCTTAATTTTTTTTCTAGAATTGCTGATAGTACAATGTGACCACCCATTGAATGTCCCAAAATAATCAAAGGGCTTTCTTGTGTGTTTTTAACTATACCGTTTACAAACTGACTTAAGTCATCAACATCATTATGAAAATTGTTGTCCGCTCTGGCGTTGTCACTCAGTAGATGATCGGAACCACCTTGTCCGTAAAAATCCATAATCCACACACTATAACCAATATCATTAATATCATTAATAAGTTCAAAATATGATTCAGAAAACTCTGACTGTCCCGGCACTAAAATAATAGTTCCTAGTGGTTGTTTGATTTCAGAACTTCCATACCTGATATTGTACCCATGAACGGAATTAAAGTAACTAAATTGAAAACCTTCCCCAGGACGCGCACTCTCAGGAAGAGTTTCTATAAATTTCTGAGTTTCAACTTGATCAGCTATAGACAAATAATTTTCTGTTTGAGAGCAAGCACTTAAAATAATAGTAAAAATACAAACACCAAGAATCACTTGTAAGCGTGATAAAAAACTACTGCGCAAAACTCTATCATTTAATATTCGTATTCTCTCCAACATTACTACCCCTCAGTTTTGAAACGAGTTAATAAGGCAATAATAAACACTAATGCTAAATCATTAAATAATAAGCACTAATGAGAAATCATTATATGACGAGGCACAGTATAATCCTCAAGCGCATAAACCGACATATCTTTTCCATAACCTGACGCTTTTAGTCCACCATGAGGCATCTCTGAAACACCCACTAGATGCGTGTTAACCCAAGTTACACCGTACCTAAGTCGTGCCACAGTTTTCATTGCTTTTGAAATATCCCTTGTCCAAACAGAAGAAGATAATCCATATCGTGAATCATTGGCCCACTGAATTGCCTCTTCTGTACTCTGGAATCTACTTACTGTTACCACAGGACCAAATATCTCTTCATTTATAATATGATCGCTCTGTTCAGTTTCGGTTATCAACGTTGGCTCAAAGAAAAATCCACTTCCTTTATATTTAGTCCCACCAGTTATTATTTGTAAATGTTCGCTCTTTTGGACATCCTGAACAATACCCTGAACTCGGTCAAACTGATTCTTTGTAATTATAGGCCCCATCTCAACATCTTTATCTTCTGGATTACCTACTTTAATTTTTGAAATTGAAGAACCAAAATCTGCAACAAAATTATCAAAAATCTTATTGTCTACATATAAGCGACATGGCTGGGTACAATCCTGCCCAGCATTATAGAAAGAAAATGCCTTAAGATCTGCAACCACCTTATCAAGATCTGCATCTTCATAAATAATGACCGGAGCCTTGCCACCAAGCTCCAAGTGAGTTTTTTTGATCGTCCCTGATGCTGCTTCCAGCACACGACTGGCAGTCCTAATTGAGCCAGTTAAAGATATAAAATCAATGTTATTATTATTTATTAGATTATTTCCTGTTGTATCACCTCTACCTGAAATTATATTTACAACACCGGGAGGATAAATATCGTTAAGAATTTTCGCTAATTTGAGTGTAGTCAAGGGAGTAAGTTCTGATGGTTTAAGCACCATAGAACAACCCACAGCTAATGGTGGGGCTAACTTCCATAAGGCCATCATTAAAGGATAGTTCCACGGAGCTATACTAGCAACCACTCCCACAGGGTCTCGGCGAATCATTGAAGTAAAACCCTCCATATATTCCCCAGCAGCAACTGCATTCATCGACCTAACTGCACCACCCATAAATCGAGCCACATCAACACAGGCTTCCATCTCATCCAGCGATGCCGAAATAGGTTTTCCCGTATCAAGTGACTCTAATTTAGCAAATTCATCTATCTCGGCTTCTAATCTAGCTGCAAGATCAAATAACATAGATGAACGCTCTGCTGGTGTTTTTAGTGAAAACTTCGGGAACGCCTCAGCAGCAGCCCTAGCAGCGGCGTTAACCTGCTCCTCATTCGCCTCTTGAACATTACATATTGCTTCTCCAGTTGCTGGATTTATAACAGGAACTAAATCTCCAGCACCGCTGACTATCTGTCCATTGATTAGTAAATCAGTATCCATTATATATTCTCCTGAGAGATATTTGATGTAATCTCAAAAATACTTCTATTTGTATATATTCCAAAACAATATCGAATAATCTATGCATTAACAGATTATAGTCATCAAATTTATTAAAAATTTAAATACAAAAAAATTATTATACCTTTACTTTTGTTCCCAAATTCACAAGTGCAAGGCTAACGAATAGCATAGCTACAGCACCCCATACCCAAGCGCTCAGAACATCTGCAAAGATAGCCCATGACCATATAATGCCAGCTGCAACGATGATATAATTAACCTGAGCATAAAAAAGACCGCTTGTTCTTTTGACTATTTCGAAAAAACACATGTAAATCGTCACCCATACAATTGAAGCCCACAGGGTGGAACCTATAGATTCCCATCCATAGTTACCAAAAAAATGAAGTCCATCATAAGCCAGGCTTATTGGAAGTAAAATTATTGATGCTACTAACATGGTTCCTGTTGCTAGCCCAAAAGTCTGTGTGTTTGGAGGTATAACTAGCGCACTAAAAGCATTATTAGTCCCAGCAGATATTGGAACGAGTAAAGAAAAAATGACCCAGATTTCAGCACCCTCAATTGGCAAACTACCCTGGGGTAAAACAATTAATAAAACACTCCCGAATCCTATGATAACTCCTAATATACTTACTACGCGAAACTTATCTGCCTTAATAAGCAGGGAGAGTAAATAAGTACTAGCTGGGATTAATGCTACAGAAAGAGTGATGATACCAGGGGGCAACTTATCTGCCACGACATTAAATACAATAACTGGAACTATTAGCCCAAGGACAGCAACAAATATGTAAGCCCTAATATTCCCCCATGTGAATTTGGGGAAAGTCTTAGTTGCTAAGGATATTATTAATAGAATTAAAGAACCAAGAAAAATTTGCCAGAAAACATATGAGAAGTGAGGCAATCCCGACTCATAAGCAAAGATATTTGCAGAGAAAATACTACCAAAGGTTATCCCTCCTAATAAGACCAATGCTGTCGGGATAAATAATTTATTAATATTTATATTCAAAAAGATAAGCCTATACTTGTGGACTATTAATAAGTAATGAAAACACTATACTCATTTTTCAAAACATAACTATTTCGTTCAACGATTATAATAAAACATGTTAATTAATTGTTAAATAATACCTCTATTAGAAAACAAACACCAGTCAACTAGTTTTAGGATAGATTTATAATGCGAGTGTTTTATTCCCCTAATCATACTATCCATTCACCACAAACCTTTATTTCTAGAGGTCAACTAAAAAATAATCCTGAACAACCAAAACGAGCGGAAATCTTAGAAGCATCAGCAAGAGCAGCTGGACACAATTTAATAGAGTCTCAGGATCATGGCACAAAACCTATAGAAGCAATACATGATAAGGGCTATATAAATTTCCTTAAAAATTCATGGAGTCTGTGGCAAAATCTTCCAGATAGCAGTAATGAAGTTATTCCCAATATACACCCAGGTCGAAATATGAGTTTATTACCAAAATCACTCATAGGGCTCGCTGGATATTATCAAGCAGATACTGCATGCCCGATAGGAAAAGGGACATATGATGGGGCCATATTATCAGCTAATGTTGCCGTATCTGGAGCACTTGCTTTAATCGATGATGCTAAAAATAGCAAAAAAAATACCTTTGCTTATTCTCTTTGCAGACCTCCAGGTCACCACGCTTTCTCAGATCAAGCAGGAGGGTTTTGTTTTTTTAATAATACCGCTATAGCCGGGCAATGTTTTATTGAAAATGGGGCAAAAAAAATAGCTATATTGGATATTGATGTACACCATGGAAATGGTACTCAAGGTATATTTTACAACCGGTCTGATGTTTTAACTGTTTCACTTCATGGTGATCCATCTGACTACTATCCATTTTTTTCTGGATACTCAGATGAGGCAGGCTTAGCCATGGGAAAGGGCTATAACATTAACTTGCCACTTGAAAAGAATACAGCTGATCAATCATATCTAGACACATTAAATTTCGCGATAGATGAGATTATAACTTTTAAACCTGAAATATTAATTATAGCGCTTGGTCTAGATATATCAGAAAGTGATCCACTTGCTTTTATGAGTATTACAACAGATGGCTTTTATAGAATTGGCCAGGCTATAGGAAGAATTAAACTACCTACTCTTATGATACAAGAAGGAGGGTATATATCAGATATTCTAGGTGACAATCTTATAGCTATTCTTGGAGGGTTTGAGGAAACGCACCATAACTAAATATTGCAGAATTAAGTATTATTATAGATAAGTTACTCGAGTCATTGCCTAATAAAATAATTTAACTTATTAATCGTATTTTAGGAATAATATCATGCACTATGATAGTATAGAGAATAACCACGGCTTAAAGCATGACCCCTTCAAAGCCTTAGTTGCACCAAGACCCATTGGTTGGATTTCAACTATTTCTAACGACGGCATATTAAACCTTGCACCTTATAGTTTTTTCAATGCAGTAGGTGCGGATCCAAATTATGTGATGTTTACTTCTGTAGACCGAAAAGACAGTCTGCGCAATATTGAAGATAATGGCGAATTTACGTGTTCTTTATCTACGTGGGATACCCGTGAAGGTATGAATATTAGCTCAGCACCTGTTGACTATTTAGCAAATGAATTCTCTCTTGCAAATCTTGAAACAACAGAGTCACAATTTGTGAAGCCACCCCGCGTTTCTCGATCTCCAGCCGCTCTAGAGTGCAAACACTGGAAAACTATAGAATTACCAGATGTAGTTGATCAAGGTGACAAAGGCCATTTTATGACTATAGGTCAAGTAGTTGGGGTCTATATAAATGATAAATTTATCAAAGATGGTATTGTAAATACATCAGAGATGCGTCCTTTAGCTCGAATGGGCTATATGGATTATGGAGTAATTACACCTGAAACAACTTTTGTACTACAACGACCTACAGTTGATGACGACGGAAATGTAGAGGTTTCAAAAACTGAGTGGGATGGAATCTATCGCTAAATTGAAAAAATTCTTACTTAAGAAGTAATAGACTAAAATGAATGCTCTATAGTCATAGAAGATTTTTTTTGCATAGAAGAATACATTAGCAATCCACCAAAGTTTGAGAACATTGAAACATAACAATAATCCTCATGACCTGATTGATCTATATTGGCAAATAATTCATCTATATAAATACCATCTGGGATTTCATTCAGAGATTGAATATCCAAACGTTTTTCCACATATTGATTTCTCTTTGCCGTATAAAGTCTAAATACGATAAACAAGTCATCAGGGACCTGATATATTTCTGTAAAGGCATTGAAGAATAGACGTGACTTGAACTTTTTTGAGACAACAGCCCAGTGAAATCTTTTTGGCGGTCTTTTTTCGTGAACAATTCCCATGGAACACTCTAATGGTAAAGTATTTTTTTCTTTTTGATAAGTGATTCCAGTTACTATTCGTGAAGGTATTGTGTTTTTATCTAAGGACGTAAATTCAAGAGCATCAATATCCTTAGTTTTAATGAACAAACCTTTATCAGTTTCAGTTATACTTTTATTTGAAGTTATTTTATATATACCTTTGGAAAATTTTGGATATAGCACGACTTGCCCAGAATCTGATTGAGTTAATATTGAAGGCCATTTCATAATTGCTGGCTTAGTTGCCTCTATCTTATTAGTCTCAATCTCAGAATAATCAAAATTTGAATGAGTTACTTGTAACTCCCCTGTTAATTTATTTTGCCAAACTAAAAGTAGTCGCGTGAAGGCAGTTTTATTTTCAAAATGTAATGTCCCCCAACCGTCTGAGCCGCTAAGAAAATCCTTATATTGTGGAACTATTTCAGACAAGTTAAAAACAAATGTTTCAAACGGTTCTAAAAGGGGCATACTGAAATCTGTAGAATGCTCCGCTCCCTCAACATTTGTTAACGTAAATTTTGCTATTTGATTAGGTACACCTAGATGACCATTATGAAAAACCGCTTTATTCTCAACATCATTATCTTGACGAATAGTCCAACAGCTCTCGCGTCCAGAGGTTAAGGAACTCCGATCTTCTATTTCTATTAAGTTGTGGTTTCTCCCATAAGAGTGAACCATAGTAATCGAAGCTTCTGTTTCATATACTCCCATGACAGCCGCATAAGGTATACGAAGGTTTTTATTACCGAATGCCTCCACCTCGACAGAACCCTCTTCGATAGGCCATTTACTCTCATTAATAACTAATCCATCATTAAAGTATAGCTCTCGTCTCTCAACTAATTCTCCACTAAGTTTACGTATTGAAAATAATAGCCCTACTTCTAAATTGTTTTTAAAATCCCAGTAATTGGAAACAGTTATAGTCGTCTTAACATCACGAGGAATATAAAAAATTGCTGATGATCTAAAGATTGGTCCAAATTGTGCATTATAGTTTTTGTTTTGATCAAGTAGCACTGACATTGATTTAATCCTTCAAGGAATACTTCTTACACCCTAGCCGTCTCATAATTTTATTTCAACCACACACAACCATTACATTCTATAGTGATAATAGACTTAAATTAATATCTTATAAAAACCACTTCTTCTTCATGAAAAATCCAAAAATATCCAGTAAAAAATTTAAAGAAACTCTGAAGAATAATATGTGTTTTTAGTCAAAAAAATTTCTGCACATTGGAAAATTTCTTTTTTTCTTTCAATATCTATTCTTTCTAGCATTTTTACTTGAAACGAAAGACGGGGATTAGACTTATAAAATTTTTGATGCTTATCAATAAAACGCCAGTACAATCCATCGACTACTTTACACCAGTTTCCCTTTTTATAATTACTCATTTTAAGTATATAATTTGAACTGCATGAATATGGCTTAGTTGATATCAGACCCCCATCAGCAAACGTTGCCATTCCAAATACATTGGGTATCATTACCCAGTCTGACGAATCAATATACATTTCCATGAACCATTTATAAATATTCCTTGGATCGATCTCGCTCAAATTCATCAAATTAGCGATTACCATAAGCCTAGGTATGTGATGATTATATCCATCTTTTATTGCCGATTGAATAGAATCATCCAAAGGTACAATCCCGGTCGAACCATTATACCAACTTTCACTTAAATAACGTTTATGCGCCCAGAAATTGCTTTGCTGCTGTTCTGAGCCCTTCATTTGGTATATTCCACGTATAAACTCACGCCACCCTAATACTTGCCTCACAAATCCTTCGATGGAGTTAATCGGGGCATACCCCTTATTAAATAACTCCAACACTCTCTCTAATAATGAGTCTGGTGTAATTAACCCGATATTTAGAAATGGACTAATACAGCTATGAAATAAAAAATTTTCTTCATGCCGTATTGCGTCCTCATATACCCCAAAATATATAAGCTTGTGAGCCAGAAAAAATTCAAGATGCCTGTCAACACCTCCCCGCTCTACAGGAAACCATATATTATCTAATCTGCCATGATGATCGCTAAAATGCTGCTCTATTAATTGAATAACCTGATTGTGGTACTTAGTTCGACTGGGAGGCTGAAGTTTTGGGATTGAAACATTTTTGGGTATTTTTTTTCTATTTTCATGATCAAATGACCACTTTTTTCCAATTGGTTCGCAATTTTCATTCATAAGTATATTAAATTTTTTTCTACCTATTTTATAAAAATTAGAAAGTCTAAAGTTTTTTTTCCCTTCGTGAAGTGAAATAAATTCATTACGTGAAAACATAAACATTGGCGATTTATGGAGTTGTAATTTTAGGCCTTTCTTCTTCATTTGATCAAAGATTTCTTTTTCAAAGAAATGGTCTTCTATTTCAAAGAAATTGATCTTAGATATATTATTTTTTTCTACAAAATCTATTAAAAATTTTGGGTAATTGAGGTTATCAGTTCTATCTTCAAGAGAAAAATAAGATACTTTGAAACCATACCTCTTTAATTCATCTCTATATTCTCTCATTGAACATAAGAACAAATAGATTTTTAGCTTATGATGCTTTACATATTTACATAGACCAAAATCTTCTGCCATAAAAACATGCCCACAACCTTTGGACTTTAAAATTTTGGGATCAAATAGTTGATTTCCTAAAATTACAAAAAAATTATTTGTCATGTTATTCTTAATTAAAATTATACAATTTTTTCAAAATTAATCTTATGTATATTTATAACTATATGTATCCATATAATATACGATTTCAAATTCATTATTAATTTAATGACATGATTTTCCAAAAGCTTTAAGACGCCAGTAATTGTAGGGTACTGCGGTAAGAAAACCCGCTATCAACATTAATGGGACTACCCACCAATTTAAAACTGCACCACCCGTGAAAATTAAATCTGTAATATTCATGGCAATTTCCATTGCAATCATTGAAATGAATGACATTCCAACTGCAGTTCTAAAAGAGTTTTTAAGATTCATCTGCCTTGTAAGGATAAGAGTTTCCAAAAGAATTGACGTAATCAAACCATTAACAATAGCTAGAACCATTATTGAAAAGACTGGCCAATCAATTTCCATAAACTGAAAAAAAGCTATTGTACCAAGATCCCCTATAGAGCAACCTAAAAGACACCATAAAGTATTCTTAGAGGCGACCTTCCAAGTATTTTTATGTTTAAAAATATTATTAATTTGAGCAAAGATTGAGAACATCATGAATTCTATATTTTTACCTATCTGTATTATGTTAAATAAAAAAAATATAATAGCTTTCATATACAATTATTATTAAGCCAATGGATAAGACTCAAAGTATTACTATTCATTAAATAGTAATTTTTTTCGAGATTTCTATGAAAGTCGCTTATGTATTCAAGACTAGTAAAGAAAAAGGCGTAGTTGCCGGATTCTTTCCACAATTGTATCAAGCACCAGGACCAAACCCGCCAGACCAGGTTATGACACTCTAAAATCTATTCCTACTAAATCGCTCTGGGCTCACCTAGAACGCTTTCGCAGAGCCTTCCCGGTACTTGTTTGATGGTACGAATCCAGTTATCTCTGGCTTGCGTGCAGCGTGGACCCAGAGCTCTCGGTCGGGATGCATGCCAGCGCCAAATACAGCCGAGACAGCCGAACGCCGCATCCTATGTAACAAGCGTGTATCTACATCACCAATTGCCGGATGCATGTCGCCATTATCCGCGACAGCCTTATCCCAGCTTGCCTTACGAGCGGATAATATCGATTCATTGCCTAGCTGTAGGCAGTTTATTTCGTTCCTATTTAAGTCAACGACAATGTCGTCGCCGTCTTCTATATAGGCAATTGGACCCCCGAGAGCCGCTTCCGGACCAACATGACCGATCACGAGACCGACGGAACCACCGGAGAAACGCGCGTCGGTCATTAAGCCCACAACGATCCCTTGCTCTCGGCATAAGGTAGTGATACGCGAGGTAGAGTCGAGCATTTCTGGCATACCTGGTGCCCCACTTGGGCCTTCGTAGCGGACAATGATCATGTCGTTGTTTTTGAAGACTTCCGATTGGTTCTCCAGTGTATCAAGCAGTTCGACTTCACTATTGAAGACCCGTGCCTTGCCATTGAAGACGTTGTTTTCTAGCCCCCCCTCAACGCCAGCAAGTTTTAAGACAGCACTAAACTCAGGTGATAAATTTCCACCGAGCACGCGAAGGCCCCCCGTAGGCTTGAAGGGCTTCTCAACCGAGTAAATGACCTCACCGTCTGGCGCCGGAGGATCAAGGCGCGCTACCTGTTCAATCAAGGTTTCTCCTGTACAAGTCATGACGTCACCGTTTAGTAATCCTGCCTCTAGTAGCTCCTTGACGATAACTTGAATACCACCCTTATCATCAATGTCGACCATAGAATATTGCCCAAATGGCCGCGCATTGATCAGCACTGGCACTACGTATTGAGAGAGGTGATTGAACTCCTCCGGCGACATGATGTCTTTCGTAAAGCTGCTAAATCCTGCGGCACGAGCAATCTCTGGACCATGCAGTAGAACATTAGTTGAGCCACCAATCGCCATGGCCACAATCATCGCATTGCGAATGGAATCGCGATTGACAATCTTACGTGGCGAAAGGTCATTGGCTATAAGCCTATCTAAGTAAGATATCAACTCGCTTGGATAATGTTCGATACGCCGTGGGTCGTCCGAGGGCGGCGAAACCATGTGCAGTGGCTCCATACCGACAACTGCAATGAAGGTTTGCATTGTGTTATACGTAAACATGCCTCCGCAGCTGCCATAGCCTGGGCACGCTTCGCAAGCGACGCGCTTCTTCATCTCCTCATCGGAGCTCCCGGCGACTTGGAATCCGGTTATAATGTCGATCCGCTCTTTAGTGACGGAGTCTAGGCCCGGGCGGATCGGTCCGTCCGACATAATTATCGACGGTCGGTCATGCTCCAGTAGGGCAGCCAGTGTTCCAACAGGTGGCTTGTCACAAGCGACTACGGCAACGGTACCCTCAAGTCCGCTAGCACTGAGATGTTCCGTTATCGTATCGTTGGTGACTTCACGGCCGATTAGCGAATAGCGCATCTCGCGCGTACCGTTTCGCATACCATCAGAGGTTGCGACGGAATATTCTGGTTGCACCAAACGGACGCGCATCTGCCCATCACTCTGTCCAATACTGCTACGCAGACAATCGTGAATTGCTTCAACCTTGCGCTGTACGCCGAGATAACACTGAGAATCGCCTTTGTTGCCCACGACACCAACCGATGGCTCGTGAATGAGTTCAATATCGGTGCCCAGTTCTCGCGCAATGCCGACCGTCTGTGCATTCCGCCCAGGATTTTTGTCGAAAAGAACTGTTCTAAAATTTCGCAAGACTAATACTCCCCAAGAATTTCACTTCAAACCCGAAATCTAAGTAAGCTTCTAGAAATCATTTTTGAAACTAGCAACTAGTTATTGTTTTTAATATATTTAATTAACTCCACCTTAATCGTTGTTCGCATGCTAGTTATACACCAGCTGGCATCTTCGCTGGATCACGGATCACCTTTCGAGGTGCTGTCAATGCCTTCCACTGCGAAAGCGCCTTGTTGGTTGCGCCGAAAGGTTCACGCGAAACGAACTTTCCATGACCCTCTCGCGTCATGATCTCGTTCTCACTGATTGCGACATAGCCCCTGGTCATAGTGAAACGCGGCAGACCCTTGACTTTAAATCCCTCAAATACATTGTAATCAATGGCTGATTGCTGGCTATCGACACTGATTGTCTTTTCGCGCTTAGGATCCCAAACGATAATATCTGCGTCTGCACCCTCAAGAATAGCACCCTTGCGTGGATACATATTCAGCGCCTTGGCAATATTGGTCGATGTAGTAGCAACAAATTCATTCATCGTAAGGCGGCCAGTATTCACTCCATGCGTCCAAAGCAGCGGCAAACGGTCTTCAAGGCCACCTGTACCATTCGGAATCTTGGTGAAATCGTCAACACCATAGCGCTTCTGCTCAGTTGTGAAAGCACAATGATCAGTGGCAACGACCTGCAGGCTGCCTGCCTGTAAACCGGCCCAAAGGCTGTCCTGATGCTGTTGATTTCGGAAAGGCGGTGACATCACGCGGCGCGCAGCATGATCCCAATCATCATTGGCATATTCGCCCTCATCAAGCAGCAAATGCTGGATCAGCGGTTCACCATAGACCCGCATACCCTTCTGCCGCGCCCGTCGGATGGCCTCATGCGCCTGCTCACAGGAAACATGCACAACATAAAGCGGAACGCCAGCCATATCGGCAATCATGATAGCTCTGTTGGTTGCCTCGCCTTCGACCTCGGGCGGGCGAGAATAGGCATGCGCCTCGGGACCATTATTCCCCTCAGCCATCAACTTTGCCTGCAACTGTGCAACGACATCTCCATTTTCGGCATGAACTAGTGGCATTGCTCCTAATTCTGCACAACGCTGGAATGATGCATACATTTCATCGTCATCTACCATCAGCGCGCCCTTATAGGCCATGAAGTGTTTAAAGGTATTAATACCCTTATCTACAACAGCTGACATTTCATTGAACACCTCCTCGCCCCACCAAGTGATTGCCATATGGAAAGAGTAGTCAGTTGTCGCCAGAGAAGATTTATTGTCCCAGGCCTGAATTGCCTCCAGAAGTGAGTGCCCAGGTGCCGGTAGACAGAAATCCACTACCATTGTGGTACCGCCAGATAGTGCTGCCCTAGTACCGGACTCAAAATTATCTGAGGTGTAGGTTCCCATGAACGGCATATCGAGATGTGTATGTGGGTCAATACCACCCGGCATTACATAGCAACCGCTGGCATCAAGTGTTTCATCTCCCGAAAGCCCGGTGCCAATATCAGCGATGATATCCTTTTCAACCAGCACATCAGCCATATAGATTCTATCAGCTGTAACAATTGTTCCACCCTTGATTACCTTACTCATGTTTCATTCTCCCTAATAAATTTACTTGTCATTCCCACTCAATGGTACCTGGTGGCTTGCTAGTTACATCATAAACTACTCTATTAATACCAGGCACCTCATTTACAATTCTATTAGAAACTTTCCCGAGAAAATCCATGTCAAAATGGTAAAAGTCAGCTGTCATTCCATCTGTTGAAGTGACAGCTCTAAGTGCACATACATTATCATAAGTGCGAGCATCTCCCATAACACCTACAGTACGAACTGGTAATAATACAGTAAAAGCCTGCCAAATAATATCGTACAAACCTGCGGAACGAATTTCATCAATAAAAATAGCATCTGCTTTTCTTAATAAATTAGCTTTACCTTCCGTTACCTCCCCAGGTATCCTGATTGCAAGACCTGGACCTGGGAATGGATGACGTCCAATCAATGATTCTGGAAGATTAAGCTCACGTCCTAATTCACGTACCTCATCTTTAAAAAGCTCTCTAACAGGTTCGACAAGTTGTAAATTCATCCTCTCCGGTAATCCGCCTACATTATGATGAGATTTAATTACTGCACTTGGACCAGAAACAGAAACACTCTCTATAACATCGGGATATAATGTTCCTTGGGCCAGAAAATCTGCTCCTCCAATTTCAAGGGCCGCGCGCTCAAAAACATCAATGAATGTCGATCCAATAATCTTACGCTTTTCCTCAGGGTCTGATACCCCCGCTAAAGCAGATAGGAATTCAAGAGAAGCATTCTTATGTAACAGATGGACATTAAGTTCCTTCTTGAAAATATTGACTACTTCATCTGCTTCTCCAAGCCTAAGAAGCCCAGAGTCTACGAAGACACATGTTAGCCGATCGCCTATAGCTTGATGTAATAAAGCAGCAACAACACTTGAATCGACTCCCCCAGACAACCCACACACGACTCTACCTGATCCCACCTGATCTCTTATTGCTTTAATAGCCCGCTTCTTGAATGCTGACATAGTCCAGGATCCATCACACTTGGCTACTCTTTGAACGAAGTTCTTAATTAGCGCTCCACCACTTGGAGTATGGACAACCTCAGGATGAAACTGAACACCGTAAAATTTATGGGTATCGTCAGCTATCGCAGCCATAGGAGCACCTTTGGAAGCAGCGACAACCCTAAACCCCTCAGGTAGGTCTATCACACGATCTCCGTGGCTCATCCACACAGTTTGAGTGGAGGCAACACTCCATATTCCCTCAAATAATTCGCATGTTTCTAGTATTTCCATATCAGCTCTACCAAATTCTCGGGAGCTAGACGACTCTACCTTTCCTCCAAGAGTTTCGCACATAACTTGCTGCCCATAACAAATTCCTAAAACAGGTACACCGCATTCAAAAACCATTTTGGAAGGTCTTGGAGCTTTTGAATTAGTAATTGATGAAGGCCCGCCTGATAAAATTATTGCACATGGAGAAAACTTTTTAATCTCTTTATCTTGCATTGTGTAAGGTCTCATTTCACAATACACACCTGATTCACGCACACGACGAGCAATCAGTTGAGTTACTTGTGAGCCAAAATCTAAAATTAAAATTCGTTCTGACATACAGGTCCTCTGGATCTCACAATGTCTTTCACTTAAATAAATTCCAGTATTAGAATTCTAACCTTACGATAAATTAAATAACTCACTTAAGGTTTTTGATAATTTGGTGGTTCCCTTTGAATATCAACATCGTGCACATGCCCTTCCCTAAGACCAGCACCTGAGATTTTAATAAAATTGCAGTTATTTCGCATATCATTTATTGATGCATTTCCTGTATAGCCCATAGCAGCCCTCAACCCACCTACTAACTGAATTATTATTGATTCAACAGGACCTTTATATGGAACCCTTCCCTCTATACCCTCAGGCACTAACTTAAGATAATCAGTGACCTCTTCCTGAAAATAACGATCTGCTGATCCCCTTGCCATAGCACCAATTGAACCCATGCCACGGTAAAGCTTGTAGGATCGACCTCGATAAAGAAAAACTTCTCCAGGGCTCTCATCCGTCCCAGCCAATAACGAACCAATCATTGCACAACTTGCTCCAGCAGCAATAGCTTTAGCTAAATCACCTGAATACTTTATTCCACCATCAGCTATAACTGGGATACCGGCATCTTTAGCGCATTTTATAGAATCTAGAATTGCGGTTAGCTGAGGAACCCCAACACCAGCAACCACACGTGTTGTGCATATTGAACCAGGGCCAATTCCTACCTTCACAGCGTCTGCCCCTGCATCAATTAAAGATTTTGTTGCTGCAGTAGTGGCTACATTTCCAGCCAAGATCTGCGCATTAATATCAATTCTTTTAATCGCTTCAACTGTTTTTGCCACCCCTAGGCTATGCCCATGGGCCGTATCTACGACAATAAGATCACATCCTGCATCTAAAAGAGCTTTAGCTCGATTAATTCCATCTTCCCCTACCCCGACAGCGCCACCCACACGCAGCCGACCCCAATCATCCTTACATGCATCTGGATATTTTTCTGCTCGTTCAATGTCTCGAACAGTTATTAGGCCTACACATTTATAATCTTTATTAACAACTAACAACTTCTCAATTCGGTGTTTGTGCAATAAGGTCTTTGCGTCTTCTCGACTTACACCCTCTTTAACTGTTACAAGATTATCCCGTGTCATGACATCTTTTATAAGCTTTGAATGATCGGTAACAAATCTAACGTCTCGGTTAGTTAAAATCCCAGCTAATTTTCCATCTTTTGAATCAACTACGGGAATGCCTGAGATTCCGTGCTCATCCTTCATTCTCAACGCATCCAATACAGGAGCATCAGAGGTAATAGTTAATGGATTTACCACCATTCCAGCCTCTGCCTTCTTAACCTTTTGAATCTCATCAGCCTGAGCAGAAATATCCATATTTTTGTGGATTACACCTAAACCACCAGCTTGAGCAACAGCAATAGCTAAACGGCTTTCAGTAACAGTATCCATTGCGGCAGAAATGATTGGGATCTGAAGTTCAATATTTTTAGTTAGAAAAGTACGGGTGTCAGCATCGGCAGGAAGGATATCCGACGCAGCCGGTTCAAGCAGAACATCATCGAAGGTCAACCCTTCTCTTAAATTCATTACACCCTCCGGCTTAAGTAATGCCGCGCACTATACACAAATCGCCCTCTTAGCCAAGCACTCTATAAAATTTTTAATAAATAGATTTTTTAAAACCCTGCGCCACAACATACTCCTCAGCTGATCCAGATCTACTTGCAGGTGGTTTAGCATGCTTAACACGATCATACTTAGCCTTCAAATTCCTTAGCAATTCCCCTTCTGAACCCCCCTTAAACACCTTAGCTACAAATATGCCTCCTGGCGCCAAAAGTTTGCTAGCAGCAAACTCGGCCAATTCTGCAAGCGCCACCACACGCAAATGGTCAGTTTGAGCATGACCAGTTGAGCGTGAAGCCATATCGCTAAGAACAATGTTAGGTGGACATTTGAGAGTCCTCACCATGCTTTCAAGAGCAATTTCTGTAGTTGCATCCATTTCTAGGGTTATAACTCCAGGGATCGGGTCAATCTTTTGAATATCCACTGCTAAAACCATCCCCCTTTTTCCAACCCTATTCGCAGCTACCTGGCTCCAACCACCTGGAGCAGCCCCCAGATCTACAACAATTTTTCCAGACTTTAAAAAATTGAATTTTTGATCTAGCTCGATAAGCTTAAATGCTGCCCGTGAACGATAACCCGCATCCTGCGCCTCTTGAACATAAGGATCATTCAACTGTCTTTGAAGCCAACGAGTCGACGATGAGCGCCTCCCGCGCCCCTTTACTGTAACTTTATTGTGACCTCTTCGACCAGTTACAACTGATTTACTACCTTTTTTTCTGGCACTACTCATACTAGGGCTTTGTACCTTCCATTATTTTTTATCATCTCTTGCAAAATTCCTTCTCTTAAACCTCTGTCTGCGACAATAAGTTTTTGGACTGGAATCATAGAAATTATAGCCTTGAGAATAGCGCAGCCAGCAAGAACAACATCTCCCCTACCCTCCCCAACACAAGGAATAGCCGAACGCTCTGCATAGCCCATGGACAGTAAACGCCGGATCATTATTTCTATATCTTTAATAGATATATTTAAACCATCAACCCTGTCCCTATCATAGCGATCTAGATTCAAGTAAACTCCCCCAAGGGTAGTTAATGTACCAGATGTACCTATTAATTGAACCTGTGAATTAATTTCAATTCCATCGCGTTCCAGAGTGATCATAAATTCCCTGACAGGTATTGATACTTCATAAACCATAGATTCGAAATCTTCTTCGGATAAAAAATTGCCCCCGTACTTTTCTGTTAGGCCAACCACTCCAAGTCCCATTGATATACATCTATCTAAGTTTAAGGACCTACTATCAACAATTATAATTTCTGTACTACCACCTCCAATATCGAAGATTATAGACCTCTCTGATGTAGTATCGATTAGAGGAGAACATCCTATTAGCGCATAACCTGCCTCCTTCTCTGGAGAAATTATTTCAAAATCTAAGCCTGTTTCTGATTTAATTCGGCTTAAAAATATATCAGCATTTTCAGCTCTACGGCAGGCATCTGTTGCAACTGCACAAATTTTATCGACCCCAATTTTTTTGATTCGGTTTGCACATATACTTAAAGCTTCAATTGTTCGATCCATTGCTGCATGACTCAAAACACCAGTCTCTGCAAGACCTTCTCCAAGACGAACAATACGCGAATAAGACGCGACGATTTCAAGAGAATCTTCTCTGTTGATAGCAATGATCATTCTACAATTGTTAGTACCTAGATCAATTGCCGCATAACAACCTCTTACAATTCCAGGTTCTGATTTTTTTTTCATAGGCCTTATCTCTCCACTATATTCGATACAATGTGCCTATCTGATGCTATTAGACTATGGAAATTAAATAGGCCCAAAGCTTCAATTAGTCAAAATCACAAATCAGCCGATAATTGAAAATTTTATGCTAAACGTTGACTTCTAAGCATTAGAGCCTTATCTCGCGGTGATATATATTTTTGGGGGATCGTCTAACGGTAGGACAGCGGACTCTGACTCCGTAAATATAGGTTCGAATCCTATTCCCCCAACCAATAAACAAAAAATAGCCCCTTACTCACTTAAGATTTACGAACTTAGCTATCAGAATCAAGTATTTGTATAAAAAACCTCATATTCACATTATTCTATCTATATTTTAAAGTATGAAATTCCTTGAATTAACATGAAATCATGAGCTCGATTACTAAACAGGATAACCAAAGCTGCTGGATAATTACAGACGGCTCAGCCGGAATGGAAAACCAAGCCTTAGGCCTGTCAGAGCATATAAATGTGAATCCTGTTTGCTTAAGAGTTCCCAAACCCCCTCTTCATAATCTTATACGTCCACACTGGATGCCTATAAAACCACTGGTTAATATACTACATAACCTCACGGAGTGTAATTCTGACAAAATAGAACTGCCAAAAATTTTAATTAGTTGTGGTCATAAATCCGTTGCTTATGCCATTGCTGTAAAAAAATATTCTAGAAAAAAAACATTTACTATACATATTCAGAATCCATTAATACCACCTAAAATGTTTAATTTAATAATAGCCCCTCAACATGATAAATTAATTGGATCAAATATTATTGAGTCTCAAGGAGCATTACACCGGATTAATGATATAATATTAAGTCAATCACTTGAGCGTTTTTCAGAACAATTTATAAATTATCCAAAACCAATAATAGCAGTATTAATAGGAGGCTCAACTCGCAGATACAAATTCGACTCAAGTGCGGCTATAAGTTTTGCAGCAGAGCTTGCATATTTAGCCCAAAAAAAAGGAGGTAGCGTCTTAATTTCAGGTTCAAGAAGGACAGACCTTCATGTTCTCAATGCCCTAAAAAATGGACTAAAAGAGACTCCAGGGTTTGTATGGGATGGACAAGGGGCGAATCCATATACTGGTTTTTTGGCCCACGCCGATTTTATTATAACAACCTGCGACTCCGTGACTATGACTTCGGAAGCTATTTCTACTGGAAAACCAACATATATATATAAGTTAAAAGGAAAAGGATCTGCTCGATTTGAGAGATTCTTTGAAGACATTATTAATTCCGGATATGCTCGTTGGTATAAAGACAGCCTAGACTCATGGCAATACAATCCACCGAGAGAAACTGAAAGGATTGGGAAATTAGTAAAAAACATTATAGAGGATTATCATACTAAATTGTAATGTAATCAGATAACCCTTAATTCAAATTACATGATAGAAATAATAACTTAACTCATGCCAAAAACAAATCGAACTAAAGTTTTAATTATTGGATCCGGACCAGCGGGATATACTGCAGCTATTTATGCTGCACGAGCTAACCTAGAACCGACCCTTGTTGCAGGCCTTGAGCCTGGGGGACAACTAACAATCACTACAGATGTTGAAAACTACCCTGGTTTTGCAGAAGTAATTCAAGGGCCATGGTTGATGGATCAAATGCGTGAACAGGCCAAGAAAGTGGGAGTGAAAGTTATATCTGACCTTATAACAGGTGTTGATTTTTCAAAAAGGCCATTTCTATGCACTGCAGACTCAGGGGATGAGTATTTAGGAGAAACAGTCATTATATGCACAGGAGCACAAGCTAAATGGCTTGGCTTAGAGAGTGAAGAGAAATTTATGGGATTCGGTGTATCTGCCTGCGCAACATGTGATGGTTTTTTCTATAGAGACAAGGAGGTTGCGGTAATTGGCGGTGGCAACACAGCAGTAGAAGAAGCCCTCTATCTTACTAATCATGCTAAGAAGGTTACCCTTGTCCACAGACGAGACAAACTAAGAGCCGAAAAAATTCTCCAGGATAGGTTATTTGCAAATAGCAAAGTTAGTGTCGTTTGGGACCACACACTGCAAGAGATAATAGGAAATGACCAACCTCTGGGTGTAAAAGGGATTAATTTATCTTCCACAAAAGATAACAAACAAAGAGAAATAGCTGTAGATGGTGTCTTTATTGCCATAGGACACAGTCCAAATACTGAAATCTTTAAGGGGCAATTAGATATGGATAAGGAGGGTTATATCCTAACCTCCCCCGATAGCACATCAACAAGCGTGAAAGGTGTTTTTGCTGCCGGTGATGTGCAAGATAAAATTTATAGACAAGCCGTTACGGCAGCGGGCACTGGATGCATGGGAGCCTTAGAAGCAGAAAAACTACTAGCTGATAACTAATATTCTAAATGTTTTCTTCAAGATAATCATTTACTAAAGGATCTAAATCTTATGGACTGGGATAAACTTAGAATATTTAGAACAGTCGCTCTAGCAGGAAGCTTTACTGCAGCTGGAAGAGAATTAAATCTAAGCCAGTCCTCAATTAGTCGCCAAGTCTCTAATCTTGAAGATCAGCTGGGTGTTTCTCTCTTTCATAGGCACTCTCGGGGGCTAGCACCAACAGAGCACGGTGATCTATTACTTGAGACTGCACAAGAAATATATTCTAGGATGTCATTAACTGAAGCAGCAATTTCTGAAGGCAGGGATACTCCGCGTGGCCAACTAATAGTAACAGCTCCTGTAACTTTCGCATCAATTTGGCTTGCACCTCGGCTAGGTGAATTTAGAAAAAATTATCCAGAAATTGATGTGATATTATTAGCAAGTGATGCTCCGCTTGATCTAAGCATGAGGGAAGCTGATGTTGCTATTAGAATTGGTCCTCTTAGACAACCTGACTTAATACAAAGACACCTAATGAAATTTCACCACCATATATATGCTTCCCCTCAATATTTAGAAGCAAATGGAAAAGTGGAGTCTGTCAAGGATCTATCACAGCACCAAATAATCGTATATAATAGAGGCCCCCTTACACCAATAATCGATCCATTCTGGATGTTACAATTAAGTGGTAATATAGAACGTTCAACAAAAGCAGCTTTAGAGGTAAATAATATCTATTGTATGGTGCAAGCTGTTGAAAGTGGATTGGGCATAGCAGGCCTGCCAGATTACTCTGTTCAAGATCACACTCGACTAAAAAGAGTTCTTCCAGATATAGAAGGGCCAGAAATTGATAGTTTTTTTGTATATCCTGAGGAACTAAAACACTCTAAACGAGTGAATGTTTTCAGGGATTTTCTTATAGAGCAACTTGCTAATTGGCTATATTAGCTTTCAAACCTTAATTTTAAACTGAGCTACCCCCCCTAAAATAAGAGGTATCACATCACTTATTGATATGCATTAAATGCATATCTACTCTCTAATTCTTATTCTGGAAAAATTTTTAAAATGGCCTATTTTACTCTTGGAGTTAGATAAAATTAGTTCAAATCTCCCGGGTTTTGGTTCTTACCCTGTAGAATCGAACCCATGATGGTCTACATAAATAGCCATCACAAAGGTAGCTTGGTTACTGGCTGCCAACGTCTCCCAGACGTAAAGCCTCCCTGTCTAGTAGGGGCCAAGCCAAATGGTTTGGCCCCATTTTCATTTAATTAAACCTGGCAAGTCTACCATTTTAGAAAATATTTCTGCCCCTTCTAAAGATAATTCTCTACGAAAAAAGCTTGCATTATTTTTTTCTTCAGGAACATAACCAAAAACCCCCATACCTGCAGCTACAGCAGCTCTCACTCCTGTTAAACTATCTTCAACTACAAGTGTATTTTCTGGTTTGTATCCCATTACTTCTGCTGCATATAAGAAGAGATCTGGGTGAGGCTTTCCAAAAGATACATGGTCAATACAAAATAAACTATTTCCAAAATACTTTGAGAGACCCGCGGATCTTAGACTATGTTTTACCTTTTTTAGTTCACCATTAGACGCCACGCAGATTGGATTTCTTATAGTGTCCAAAACAGTTCTTATGCCTCTTATTGGTTGCAATTCATTACTTATAGATTCAAGTGTTTTTATGTGGCATCTGGATATAAAGCTCTTAGACAGTGAAATAGAATAATTGTCCTTAATCCATGCTACTACTGAGTCCATGGTATAACCGGAGAATATAGATTCGCATTCTGTTGGGGTTAAATTTATATTCTCTTCAATTAGTAAAGAAGAAATTACTGATGCAGCTATCGGCTCACTGTCAACTAGAACTCCATCACAATCGAAAATAACTAAAGGCGCAACGCAATCATCATTTCTATTTGAATAATGACTCACCTTTTAGCCCCCTATAAAGATAAGATACATATTCACTATAACCGTTATAAAGCTGAGTTCTTCTTTTCTCCTTACCATTTGGGCCGAAAAACTCCTCAGTTGCTTGGGGCCATCTTGGATGAGGAACAGAACCTGCTACATTAGCCCAGAAGCCGTATTCACTTCCTGCAATTTCCTCCCAGAAAGATACGGGACGTTTGTCAGAAAAAGTAAATCTCACTATGCCTTTGATATGTTTAAAGCCATACTTCCATGGAACCGCTAATCTTAAAGGCGCTCCATTTTGATTAGGTATTGGCTCTCCATAATAACCTGTTGCAATAAAAGCTAATTCATTAAGTGCTTCATCTATAGTAAGACCCTCGGTATAAGGCCATGGATACCAAAACTGCCGCTGCCCAGGGGCTACATCGGCATCAAAAAAACTCTGCATCACAATATACTTTGCTGAATTCAAAGGCTTCGCCAAAGAAATTAAATTACTCAGAGGAAAACCACTATAGGGAACAGCCATAGACCATCGCTCTACGCACCTATGTCTATAAACACGCTCTTCAAGTGGCATCTGGCGAATGAGTGAATCGATATCTATAACAATTTTTTTATCTACCAATCCATCGATGGTCACTAGCCATGGTCTGGTAGAAAGATTATCTGTTAAGCTCCAAATCTCTTTGTGGGAACCAAATTCATAATAGTTGTTATATTTTGTGGAAATTTCCTTTGGTGTTATTGGTCTATCTAATTTATATCGATTGTTACGGATTACAGGATAAAGGTCTGATGTAGGGTCATCATTATTTTCTTTTGCTACCACTGCTTTACCCGAAGCAATGAATGAAGTCCCGGCAGCAACCGCTGGAACAGAAAGCAAAGTCTTAAGAAGCATTCTGCGCTGGGAAAAAGTATCCTTAGGTGTAGCCTCTCGTTCTTTTATCTCCCAACCCTTTGGTACTCGTATTAGCATTAGTTGCCCCAGTCATAATTTAGTCAGATGGTGATTTATAGGAAATATTATATCCTCTCACCTTCTGACATGAAATTATATCACTGTTAAATAGTTATTTTGCCTATGGCGTCTTGGATTCTGCCACAGGCTTCCTTTAAAATCTCTGTAGATGTGGCATAAGAGATCCTAAAGTATGGGTCTAAACCAAACGCCGCTCCGTGCACTACAGCAACCCCAACTGTATCAAGTAAATAGTCCGCAAGATCTTCGGAGCTCGTTATGACCTTACCTAAAGGAGTTTTCTTCCCTATAAGCCCGGCACAACTTGGATAAACATAAAATGCACCTTCAGGTTTACGACAGTTTATCCCCTCAATTTTGTTAAGTTCAGTGACTACCAAATCTCTACGTTGTTGGAATTTTATTTTTCTAGTCTCTATGAAGTCTTGATTGCCATTAAGCGCCTCTATAGCCGCAACCTGACACATAGAAGATGGATTAGAAGTAGACTGTGATTGAATTTTTGCCATGGCCTTAATTATTGCAGTGTCACCGCCAGCATACCCTATACGCCAACCAGTCATAGAATAGCTTTTTGAGACCCCATTCACCGTTAAGGTTCGCTCCATAAGGCCTGGTTCTACGGAGGCTATACTCTCAAATTGAAAGTCGTCATAAATTAGATGTTCATATATATCATCTGCGATTATATGAACATTGGGGAACCTCATTAGAACTGCGGCAAGTTCTTTGAGATCAGTCTTTGTATAAGCAGATCCTGTTGGGTTGCTTGGAGAATTAAATATCAACCACTTTGTATTTCTTGTAATAGCTGATTCAAGAGATTTGGGATTAAGTTTGAATCCACTCTCTTCAGACGATCCTACAATGACAGCTTTTCCGCCTGCCAATGCAACCATATCTGGATATGAGACCCAGTAGGGAGCGGGTATAATAACTTCATCTTCAGAATTTACAGTGGCCATTAAGGCATTAAAAATTACATGTTTAGCACCAACCCCAACATTAATCTGACTAGGGTCATAATTAAGTCCATTTTCCCGACTAAATTTTTTAACTACAGCCTCTCGAAGCTCCGGAAGACCATCAACTTTTGTATATTTCGTCATGCCTGAACGAATCGCCTCAATACCGGCCGATTTAATATTGTCTGGCGTATCGAAATCTGGCTCCCCTGCCCCAAGTCCAATCACATCATGGCCATCAGCACGCATCTGGGCAGCTTTTGCTGTAATAGCCATAGTTGGGGAAGGCTTAATACGAGAAACACGTTTTGCTAGAAAAGACATAATATTCTTCACTTTTTAGAGTAAAACACTGATACACAATTATATCAAATACTGGTAGGGATTAAAAAAAATAACCAATACAATGAAATACTAATAAATAAACTCAATAAATGTTCTAATTGATTGCTTAAACTAAATAAATATAAATAAGACATTTAATACATGACCCAGAATAATACAACTTTATCAAAGCCTAAAAAGGCTATTTTTTCTGATTCTTCAAGCTTGTCAAAATCTCTTGCTATCCAATCTAACCTTGTTCCTGCAGGAGATCAGCCTGATGCCATACAAGAACTTACACTCGGGCTCTCTGATGGAACCCAAGACCAAGTACTACTTGGGGTTACCGGATCAGGAAAAACTTTTACTATGGCTAACGTCATACAAAATGTTCAGAAACCAACTTTAGTGCTTGCACCAAATAAAACACTAGCTGCTCAGTTATACGGGGAAATGAAAACTTTTTTCCCTGAAAACGCGGTTGAATACTTTGTCTCGTACTATGATTACTATCAACCCGAGGCTTACGTGCCGCGTACTGACACTTATATAGAAAAAGATGCGTCGATAAATGAGCAAATTGACCGCATGCGCCATTCAGCAACTCGTGCGCTTTTAGAACAAGATGATGTAATAATTGTAGCCTCTATTTCATGTATTTTTGGCATAGGGTCAGTTGAGACATACTCTGAAATGACTATAACAATCAAAAATAGAGGGATATTGGACCAAGAAGAATTGCCCAGAAGATTGGCAGAACTTCAGTATCGTCGTAACAATCAGTCTCTCGAACGCGGGGACTTTCGCATAACAGGAGATACTATTGAGATATTCCCTGCCCACTCCGAAACACTAGCTTGGAGAATTTCAATTTTTGGTAATGAAGTCGAAGAAATTCTTGAATTTGATCCTCTGACAGGTAAGAAAACGGATAAACTAGAAGAAATAACTATATACCCAAACAGTCATTACGTAACACCTAGGCCAACTATTCAGCAGGCTGTGAAGGGTATAAAGAAAGAATTATCTGAAACTCTTGATGAATATAGATTAAACGGAAAACTCATTGAGGCACAAAGGTTAGAGGAGAGAACAACATTTGACATAGAGATGTTATTGACTACAGGTAGCTGCGCAGGAATTGAAAATTATTCTCGTTACCTTACCGGTCGACTCCCAGGAGAACCACCCCCCACTCTATTTGAATATCTACCTAAGGACTCTCTACTAATAGTTGACGAGAGCCACGTGGCAATTCCGCAACTTGGGGGAATGTATAGGGGGGACTTTAAAAGAAAATCTACGTTAGCAGAATTTGGTTTTAGACTCCCATCATGTGTAGATAATCGCCCATTAAAATTTGAAGAATGGGAAGAAATGAGACCCCAAACAATATATGTATCAGCAACACCGGGTGATTGGGAACTAGAAAAAACACACGGAATTTTTTGCGAGCAATTAATTCGGCCCACTGGGCTCGTAGACCCAGTTTGTGTTGTGAGGCCTGTTGAAAATCAAGTCGATGATTTAATCTCTGAATGTAAAAATGCTAGGGCTAAAAATTTTCGTGTATTAGTTACAACTCTCACAAAGCGTATGTCTGAAGACCTTACCGAATATCTCCACGAATCTGGTATTCGTGTGCGATATATGCATTCTGACATAGATACCCTGGAACGAATTGAAATAATTAGAGATCTAAGGCTAGGGGCCTTTGACGTTCTGGTAGGAATAAATCTACTTCGTGAAGGCCTGGATATTCCTGAATGCAGCACTGTAGCAATATTAGATGCCGATAAAGAAGGATTTTTAAGATCAAAAACTTCACTGATTCAAACTATAGGTCGCGCAGCCCGAAATGTAGAAGGTCGTGTAATACTCTATGCTGATAAAATGACAGGTTCATTAAAATATGCACTTGAAGAAACTGAAAGAAGAAGGAATAAACAAAAAAAATACAACGAAGATAATAATATTACACCAGAGACAATTAAAAAATCTGTGGGAGATATTCTTGAAGTTATTCATGAAGATGATAGAACAACTCAAAAAAATGATCTTCCCATACCCGGTAATAATTTACAATTACACCTCAGTGATTTAGAGACTAGAATGAAAGATGCCGCAGCCGAACTTGAGTTCGAAACAGCCGCAGATTTAAGAGATCAAATTCACCAACTTCAAGAAAATCACCTTGGTCTTTCTAACGAATTTTTTAAGGCCAAAGATGCAAAGCAATGGCAAAGTCGAAGCCATTCAGGTAGGGCTGGAACAAAAAATATAAAAAAACGGGTGAAAAAGAAAAGAAAACAGTAAGCTAATAGGCATTAAATCGGTTATTTGGTTTTTTAAATAAGGGATATTAATCAACTATGACGAAACCGCGTATTGCACTCATAACAGGAGCAGCAGTGAGAATTGGTCGTTGCATTACAGAAACACTAGCTGCAGAGGGCTGGTCAATAGCCTTACATTATAATCAAAGCCAAGAGTCTGCTAAACTGTTAGCTGATAAAATTTCTTCAATTGGAAATGAAGTAAAGATATTTAAAGCTAACCTAGAAATAGAAAGTGAAGTTGTTTCATTAATAGCAGATATTAATAAGTCTATGGGCCCAGTCGATTGTTTGGTGAATAATGCATCAGCCTTTGAATATGACACTATTACTAGTTCTAATAGGGCGTTATGGGATTGCCACATGGAAACTAACTTGCGAGCACCCTTTGTATTATCTCAACAATTTGCAGGCCAAAAGAGCAGTAAGCATGATAGGTGTATTATAAATATTCTTGATCAAAGAGTATGGAATCTTACACCACATTTCATGACATACACATTAAGTAAAACTAGCCTATGGACATTAACCCAAACTCTAGCACTCGCACTGGCACCATCCATTCGTGTAAATGCCATAGGACCAGGGCCGGTTTTACCTTCAACAAGACAAACAGATGATGATTTTAAAAAACAATGTAAATCTACATTACTTGAACATGGAGTTAGTCCCCACGAAATCGCTAATACAGTTAGCTATATACTACAAACAACTTCTCTAACAGGCCAAATGATTGCAATTGATTCTGGACAACACCTGGGATGGTCATTGCCTAACTCAATACATACAAATGAGTGAAAAATATTAGGGGGCTATTGGTATGAAAAGTAAGTTGATAGTCAAAAATTCTAAGGTTCTAGTAAATAATCTCGAGATTCGATGGTCTATAGGAGTATTTGAGCACGAGAAAAAACAGGAACAACGAGTAAGAATAAATATTGCATTAAATACGTCTTGGAATCCTGAAGAGATTAACGACGATATCAAAAATGTTGTTAGCTATTCGGATATAGTAGACGGAATAATAGCCTTAAAATCAAAAGGGCATATCAACTTAGTCGAGACACTCTCAAAAAAAATAGCTCAACTTTGCCTAAAAGACCCTAAAGTAGATTCCGTTATAATAAAAATTGAAAAATTAGATATATATGATCACACAGAAAGTGTTGGGATAGAGTTAGAATACTTGAGGAAAAATGACTAATAATCTCAATGAAAAAAATAACATAAACCGAAATTAAAGCTCTTTTTTAGGGCTATAAAATAAATATTCACATAAATATTAGTCATAATTAATCAAAATTCTTGACTAAACGGAAATATTTTTTCATATCATTAAATGTCTATAGCTAACTATGTTAAGTCTATCAAATTAATTTAGCCTATCGCAATACAACCCTGATCGAATTCAGAAGGATAACATGTCATGACTTCAAATCAGCATACAGACCCTCTTAGTGATATCGAGATTGCACGTAAGGCTACAAAAAAGCCAATTATTGATATTGGAACAAAACACCTTGGAATAGATAGTAAGTATCTACTCCCATATGGACATGACAAAGCAAAAGTATCTCTTGAATATATTGAAAGTGCCACAAATCAAAATGATGGAAAACTAATCCTTGTTACAGCTATTACACCAACTCCAGCTGGCGAAGGAAAAACCACCACAACTGTTGGTTTAGGTGATGGACTAAATAGAATTGGTAAAAAAACTCTTATTTGCTTGAGAGAACCAAGTTTAGGCCCCTGTTTTGGTATGAAAGGAGGAGCTGCGGGTGGCGGATACGCACAAGTAGTACCTATGGAGGACATTAACCTGCACTTCACAGGTGACTTCCATGCAATTGGTGTTACAAATAATCTTCTAGCAGCTTTAGTGGATAACCATATCTACTGGGGAAACAAGGCAGGTATTGATCCTCGCCGAGTGACATGGAGAAGAGTCGTTGATATGAATGACAGAGCTCTTCGCTCAATAGTTTCATCCCTCGGAGGTGTAGCCAATGGATTTCCTAGAGAAGATGGGTTTGACATTACAGTAGCTTCTGAAGTTATGGCAATTTTTTGTCTAGCTCAAAACCTTGATGATTTAAAAACCAGACTAGGAAATATAGTTGTTGGATATACTCGCGATAGGAAACCAGTAAAAGCTAAAGAGATTGATGCTGCTGGGGCCATGACAACTCTACTTAAGGACTCCATTCAACCTAATCTAGTCCAGACATTAGAAAATAACCCCGCATTTGTTCATGGCGGACCTTTTGCAAATATAGCTCATGGATGCAACTCCGTTCTGGCAACAAAATCTGCTCTAAAATTATCAGACTATGTTGTTACAGAGGCAGGCTTTGGTGCCGATCTTGGAGCCGAAAAGTTTTTTAACATCAAATGCAGAAAAGCTAATTTGAAGCCAGACTGCGCTGTAATCGTAGCAACTATTAGAGCGTTAAAAATGCATGGAGGTGTCACAAAGGAAAACCTAGGCAAAGAAGATGTTGAGGCGTTGAAAATAGGTATGAAGAATTTAGAACGTCATATTGAAAATGTCAGACGCTTTGGAGTTCCTGTAGTTGTTGCTATTAACCGATTTTCAGCAGATACCGAGTCAGAAAGAGGCGCGGTAGTTGAAGGTTGCTCTTTTTTAGGAGTTGATGCGATAGAATGTGATCACTGGGCTAACGGAGGAAGGGGCACAGAAGACTTGGCGCATAAAGTAGCAGAACTAGCTGATTCTCATGGCGGTGATTTTAAATTACTTTATCCAGATAATTTACCTCTATGGGAAAAGATTAAGAAGGTCGCCACTGAAATTTATGGAGCCGCTGACATAACAGGAGATGCTAAACTAAGAAAACAAATTGAAGATCTTGAGAATCAAGGGTTTGGAAACTTCCCAATATGCATAGCCAAGACTCAATATAGTTTTTCAACTAATCCAGAACTTAAAGGAGCACCATCTGGGCATATAGTACCCGTAAGAGAAGTGCGACTTTCAAGTGGTGCTGAATTTATTGTTGTAATATGCGGAGAGATAATGACAATGCCGGGTCTTCCAAGGACCCCAGCCGCAAACTCAATTTCTGTAGATGACAACAATAATATAGTCGGTTTATTTTAAAATTATCAACCACATAGCGAATAAGTATCAAGGCTGCCTAATAATATTTTAGTGTCAATAAAAAATATTTGTTTTAGTGAAAAAAATAATATGATTTTTTTGTTGACAAAGAATATTTGTTCACACGCATTAAGATGTTGATTATTGTTCGGTTATTATCTTAAAAATTATTAGTAAGGTGTAATAATACCACTCATACAGAATAAAAAAATTAATTTATTTCAATGCCTTATAATATATGCCTATTAATTAGGCAGCATGGTTTAAGGCTTTGGTTTTCAGACCACTAAGACATTGATGGACTGGTTTCCCACAGGGTTATCCACAACGACAGTGGAAACCAATCCTGCACTTTCTATCGGCCTAAGCTTGAAACATAACTATTTGATTTAATATATCTCATAACTACCAAAACACACATTGACGGAATGCATTTGGTAAGGAATATCTAATTTATGCCGAAGCAATCTGAAAAATTGGTTGAAAACCAAAAGACACCTATTGATGCTACAAAATTAGCTGAAAAAGCTATTTTGCAAGGCGTAGATGTTATTCGTGAGGCTAGAAAAACGATACCTCATAAGCCTGGTGTCTACAGAATGATAGACCAGGAAGATAAGGTTTTATATGTAGGAAAAGCAAAAAACCTTTTCAACCGCATAGGAAGTTATACACATTTAAAGTCACTATCAGATCGTTTAATTAGGATGATTTCTTCTACTTGTAGGGTAGAAATTATCATCACAGAAAGTGAGATAGAAGCCCTACTTCTTGAAAGTAGTCTCATCAAATCTTTGAAGCCAATTTATAATATAGTTCTTAAAGATGATAAATCTTTTCCCTTTATACTGATTACCGAAGATGATGATTGGCCACGTGTAATTAAATATAGAGGGAATCGGTCAAAAAAAGGGAGATACTTTGGACCATTTGCATCGGCTAGTGCAGTATCCCAAACGATAAGCACTCTTCACCGAGCATTCCCACTTCGCTCTTGTTCAGATAGTGTATTTAATAGCCGCACACGCCCTTGCCTGGAATACCAGATAAAAAAATGCTCAGCACCATGTGTCGGAAAGATTTCATCAGAGGATTATGACAGCATTGTTGAAGATGCATCTGAGTTTCTTTCCGGGCACTCAAAGAAAATACAAAAAAGATTAAGCACTTTAATGACAGAAGCTAGCGAAAAACAGGAATATGAGACAGCTGGAGCATATCGTGATCGAATAAAAGCAATAACACAAATTCAATCTAAGCAAGTTATTAGTTTACATAATCTTGGTAATATTGACGCAATTGCTATTGATCAGCAAGCTGGACATAGCTGCATTCAAATATTTTTTTATAGATCAGGCCAAAGTTATGGAAACCGCTCCTATTTTCCTAGCCATCCTGAAGACGCAACTGCAAGTGAGGTTTTGTCCGCTTTTGTAGCGCAATTCTATTCAAACAAAAAAGCTCCAAATACTATAATTTTAAGTGAATCTATAAAGGATAGTCAGCTGCTAGCTGATGCACTATCTTCAAAATCTGGATATGCCGTGAAACTCCATAAACCCCTTAAGGGAATAAAGTGGCGACTCTTACAAGATGCAAATCGAAACGCCAAAGATGCACTGAGTAGACACTTATCGGCAAAACATTCTCAAAAGATATTCTTTGAGAAATTAAGTAAGCTCCTCGAAATGACAGAAGTCCCCCGTAAAATAGAAGTTTACGATAATAGTCATATCTCTGGTCAATCTTCTGTTGGAGCAATGATAGCGGTAAAGCAAAACGGTTTCGAAAAAAGTTCTTATAGAAAATTTAATATTCGTAGTGATAAAATAGACTTCGGAGAAAAACAGATTTCTCCAGGAGATGACTACGGTATGATACATGAAGTAATTATGCGAAGATTTAAACGCCTTCTCCGTGAAAATCCTGATAGGTCCTCAAAATCCTGGCCAGACTTATGCCTAATTGATGGCGGAGCCGGGCAACTAAATATAGCCAAACAAGCTCTAGATACCCTCGGAATAAATCACATACATTTAGCAGCAATATCCAAGGGTCAAAACCGTAACGCAGGAAGGGAAATTATTCATATTTTAAATGGAAATTCTATAGCGCTACCACACAGAGACTCACTACTTTACTTCGTTCAAAGGATACGTGATGAGGCCCATCGTTTTGCAGTAAGTAGCTATAGAATTCGTCATAAAAATAAGAATACACGTTCTATTCTCGATGAGATATCTGGTATTGGCCCCACTAGAAAGCGTGCACTTTTGCATCACTTTGGATCTGCCAATAATGTTGCTCAAGCTGGAGTTAAGGATCTAGAGAAAGTTGACGGTATTTCAACAAGCACCGCATTGTCTATCTATGACCATTTCCACCATCAATAATATCGGATGTAAGTGAGACTATAAATGAGATCTATACCTAATATTCTCACAATTTCCAGAATAGTCGCTATACCTATTATTGTGGTCACTTTTCAAATTCCAGATCCATTAGGGGTATGGATAACATTTTCTATTTTTATTGCAGCAGCATTTACAGATTTTTTTGATGGATGGCTTGCTCGGAAACTAAATCAAACTAGTGCCTTTGGCCAAGCTTTTGATCCAATTGCAGATAAACTATTGGTTGCCAGCATACTAATTCTATTACAGTCAGATTCAAGAATTTCAATTTTTGCTGTTATTGCTATCATAAGCCGCGAACTTCTTATTGCAGGATTAAGAGAATATTTATCTGGGAAACTCAAAATACCTGTAAGCCAACTCGCTAAATGGAAAACTGCAATTCAATTTTTAGGATTGAGTATATTAATTCTTTATCCCGCTATAGCTGATGCATCTGGTGATATTATCTTTATAGTAGGTGATACATTAATATGGGTCACTGTCGTATTGACATGGATTACTGCTATACCATACTTGATTAAGAGTATTGCAAATCTACGTGGTTAAACAAAAAATGAAAAAATACTTCTTTTCAGAAAAAAACCCAAAGGAAGGAATAACTAGCCCATCTATAATTGGCATAGCTGGTTATAGTGGGAGCGGAAAAACGACTTTGATAGGTGGCTTAATTAAAACGTTATCTAGTTATGGATATAAAATAGGAACTATAAAACATACTCACCATAACCTTGATATTTTGCAAGCCAATCATCCTTCTAACAGCTTTATATACGCAGGAGCGAAAGCAACATTAGTTACTAATAAAAAATGCACGGCTATTAATAAAATTATAGATGGAGAAATACCGCAGACACCTTATGACCTCCTAAAGGAGAATGAATATTGTGATATATTCCTTATAGAAGGCTTCAAACATAGGCCATTTCCTAAAATTGAGATCTGGAGGGCAGATAAAGAAGCACCTATACTTGCTTCAGCAGATCCATATATAATTGCTTTAGCGGTAAAGTATGGTGACCATAAAAAACTACCAAGTTGGATCAATATACCAATATTAGACCTTGATGATCATTATGAGATATCAAGATTTATTAAGAATTATTTTTGTCTTGCCTGATAATTTCCACCTAAGAGGTGTTATATGGCGCAACTGAGTGATGATTGTTTTGCATTTGGCGGCTCACTAAAACCTGCCGAAGAGGCACTCCAACAAATTGAGAGAGCCTCTCGACCTATTGTTGAAACAGAGTCTATACCCCTTAACAGTGCCACAGGTAGAGTGCTATCAGAAACTCTAATAGCAAAATCTAATGTGCCCCCACACGATAATGCTGCTGTTGATGGATATGCAGTTTATTATGATGATTTAAATACTGAAACTGAAACTAGACTAGAAATTTCAAGTATATCTAAAGCAGGAAACCCCTCAAAAAAACCTACTAAGCGTGGAACTGCCCTTAGAGTCTTTACAGGAGCTGCTATTATTCCGGACAATAACGGTGAATCTCCAGATACTATTTTTATGCAGGAGGACTGTCGTGAAGAAAATGGTTTTGTAACCTTTCCCCCCGGAATTAAAAAAGGTGCCAATAAACGGTTTTCTGGAGAAGACTTAGAATCTGGAAAGACGGTTTTAGCTCATGGCCACAGACTTAGACCTCAGGATATAGGCATAGCCGCAACAGCTGGACTTACAACACTCCCGGTATATCGACGACTAAAAGTTGCTATTTTATCCACTGGGGATGAGATACATGAGCCAGGAACCGTACTACCCCAGGGAGGGGTATATGATGCAAACCGATACACGATACATAGTCTCTTAGAGGGATTGGGATGTTGTATTAGTGATCTAGGAATTATCCAAGATGATAAATCTGCTATTTATGATTCTCTTGCCCTAGCAGCAACTGAAAATGATGCAGTCATTACATCTGGGGGTGTTTCAACTGGTATTGAAGACCATGTTAAAAATGCAGTAGAGGCTCAAGGTAACCTTCATTTTTGGAGATTAGCTATAAGACCCGGTAGGCCTATTGCTTTAGGCCAAATTGCTGATGTACCATTTATTGGTCTTCCGGGAAATCCTGTAGCAGTAATAGTTACTTTTATGATATTTGCACGCCCATTATTGTTAAGATTGGGTGGATGCACGGAGACAAAACCTCGAAGTTATAAAGTATTAAGTGGATTTAATTATAAAAAGAAAAAAGGCCGAAGAGAATGGCTTAGAGTAAAAATAAGAAGTGATAATCAGGGAGAATTAGTAGCTGAGAAATTTTCCCGCGATGGAGCTGGGATTCTATCATCAGCAGTATTTGCTGATGGTTTAATTGAAATTGAAGAAGATATAACTCAAATTAATCTTGGTGATAACTTATGGTTTCTACCTTTTAACGAGATACTAAGATGAAAATTCTTTATTTTGCTTGGATTAGAGAAAAAGTAGGATGTGAAAGTGAGGAGATCTCCCTATCTGAAGAAATCGAAACTGTTAATGACCTAATCGAATGGATTTCTAGTCGTGAACCAAAATATGCTAATGCATTCTCTGATCTAAGAGCAGTGAGAGTTGCTGTAAATATGGAGTTTGCTCAGTTCGATAAACGTATAAAAAATAATGATGAAATAGCTTTTTTCCCTCCTATTACAGGAGGTTAACAAGAAGGGGATAGAAAGTGATTAGGGTTCAACATCAAGATTTTGACCCAGGAAAGGAGCTTCAAGATCTTACATCTAACAACAAGAATATTGGTGGACTAGCCTCTTTTATCGGACTTGTTAGAGAATTTTCTAATGACCAAAAATTAGATTCAATGACTCTTGAGCACTACCCAGGCATGACAGAAAAAATGCTTCTTGCAATAGAGTCTCAAGCACTAAATCAGTGGCCATTAGATGCAAGTCTTATTATTCATAGATATGGCTGCTTAAACCCAGGGGATAGGATAGTTATGGTAGCAACTGCATCATCTCATAGGCAAGCTGCACTAGAGTCATGCACATTTCTGATTGATTGGCTCAAAACAGAGGCTCCATTTTGGAAACTTGAAAAATATAAGGGCATTGAAACCTACGAATGGGTAAAACCGACAAGCAAAGATACACAAAAGACTAAGCGCTGGAAAAGCCGTTAGTAAAATAAACTTTCTACATAAAAATGATTTAAAGGCGCCCTTTATTATTTTCTAACCTCTTCGTCATAATCAGCTATAAGGCGCTCCGTGATAGGGCCAACTTTGAGAAAATGTTGATCAACCTGTCCAACAGGCGTGACTTCTGCCGCTGTTCCGGTAAGAAATATTTCTTCCGATTTTTCTATGTCTTCTGGAAATATAGGGCGCTCTTTTACGCTATATCCGCGCTGTTTGGCCAACTGGATCACAGTCCTACGAGTAATACCGTCAAGAAAACAATCTGGGATTGGAGTATGAATAACGCCGTCTTGAACGAGAAATATGTTAGCTCCGGTTGCCTCTGCGACTTGTCCTCTCCAATCTAACATTAGCGCATCATGGTAACCACTAGCCTCTGCGTCATGTTTAGACAAAGTGCAGATCATATATAAGCCTGCAGCTTTTGCTTTTACTGGAGCAGTATCAGGGGCAGGCCTTTTCCACTTTGAAGTCTTTAATTTTATACCTTTTTTTCTAGCTTCATCACCAAAGTAGGCAGGCCACGGCCAAGCAGCGATAGCTACATGGATTTTAGTCTCTTGCGCAGAAACTCCCATCTGCTCAGGTCCCCTCCATGCTACGGGCCGGACATAGCCATCATCAATACCTTCAGCGGCAACAACTTCTAGTGTAGCTGAATTTAGCATATTGGAGCTAAATGGGATTTCAAACCCAAGTTCCTTAGCTGACTGAAATAAACGGGTGGTATGCTCTTCTAACTTATATACTTTTCCACCATAAACCCTCTCTCCCTCAAATACGCAGCTAGCATAATGCAAAGCATGACTCAGGACATGGAGCTTTGCCTCACGCCACAATACAAGCTCACCATTATACCAGATCTTGCCATCGCGATCGTCATAAGGAACGAGTTCAACCATAAATATTCCATTCTAATTTATTGACTAGATTCAACATTGTTGCATAAAAAGACTTGCATCCACTAGCATCGCACGGCATATCAGTCAACATGGCTGACATAAAGTCCGGTACAAACCTTTTGTTCTTACGTGAAGACCAGCTCTATGAGGGAATGGAGCTGCTGTTTTTTGCATATCGTGACTTTACTGCCGAGTGTGACACTATATTAAATAACTACGGATTTGGTAGGGCCCACCATAGAGTAATATATTTTATAGCACGTAATCCGAATATTTCTGTGGCTGAATTATTAAGTATTCTAAAGATCACAAAGCAGTCCTTATCTCGAGTATTAGGACAACTAATAGAAGATGGATATATTAAAAATCAAAAATGCAATACAGATAAGCGACGACGTTTATTAAGATTAACCCAAAAGGGTGATGATTTAGATAATCGTTTGGCAGGTGTTCACAGAAAGTTACTTTCTGAAGCCTACAGAAAGGCTGGACCTGATGCTGTAGATGGATATCGTAAGGTCCTACTAGGTATTATCGATGAGGTAGATCGTGAACGTTTTACTAATAATAAATAAACCATAGACTATTTTTATAATTTTTCTGGTGAAGAATGTCATCAAATAGCTTTAACTGGTGATTATATGATATGCGGACCACATGTTTTAATCGTTGATGATGATGATAGACTAAGAGATCTGCTTAAAAGATATCTGACTGATAATGGGTATCGCGTCACTGTCGCATCATCAGCCCCTGATGCACGAAGATTTCTCTCCGGAATGGAATTTGATATCATGGTTCTTGATGTTATGATGCCAGGAGAAACTGGAATAAATTTCACAAAAGATCTTCGTAAAACAAATGATATTCCAGTTCTGCTTCTTACAGCAATGTCCGAAACAGAAGACCGTATTTCTGGATTTGAAAGTGGGGCGGATGATTATCTAACAAAACCCTTTGAACCAAGAGAATTACTTCTTCGAATTACAAGCATTCTCAAAAGAAGTGATAATTATAATGAGTCAGCTAAAGACTCTCCATTATCACTAAAATTTGGAGAATATATATTTGATAATATTACTGAAACCTTAAAACACGGATCTGAAATTATAAAACTCACTAGATCAGAAGTTGACCTTTTAAAGCTTTTCACCACCCGTCCCAACGAGACAATCAGCAGAAGTGAATTATGCTCGCATTCTGGCGTTGATCCTACAGGACGAGCGTTAGATGTTCAAATAACTCGCTTAAGACGTAAGATCGAACCTAACCCAAAAGACCCACGCTACCTGAAAACTATTTGGGGGGCAGGCTATTTAATGCGATCGGATTGATTAGATGGCACGATTAAAAAATTTAGCACCAAGAGGTTTATTCTGGCGTTCTTTGCTCATAATGCTAGTACCACTAATATTACTTCAATGTGTCATTACATACATATTTTATGAGCGTCATTGGGATACAGTTAGCAGAAGACTCGCGCTTGGAATTGCTGGCGATGTAGCTTACGTCATGCGGGAGTTACAGATTGAGTCAGATCCTAAAAAAAGAGCTTGGATACTTGATGCTGCCCTTAGAGAAATGCAAATAGATGTTAGCTTGGAGAAAGGGGCTATACTCCCTAATGAGCCGCCAAAGAAAAGCTCACGTATAATCGACAGAGTACTCCATTCAGCGATATCTGAAAGAATGTATTTTCCATTTCATATAGATACTCGACGCCCTGATGGAAAACTATCAATTCGTATACAGCTACGTGATGAAGTTATGGATATTTTAACTCCGCGTAAAAGACTGGATAGCTCTACGACATATATATTTGTACTTTGGATGGTTGGCACATTCATCATTGTTAGCGCACTAGCTATTCTGTTTCTTCGTAACCAGATTAGACCTATTAGGCGGCTTGCAGATGCTGCAAATGCTTTTGGTAAAGGTCATGATTATTCAGGCTTTAAACCTTCGGGTGCCAAAGAAATACGTCAGGCAGCAAATGCGTTTATCAAAATGCGCGCTAGGATAAGAAGATATATTGACCAGCGCACTGAAATGCTTGCTGGTGTTAGTCATGATCTTCGTACACCTCTTACTAGAATGAAATTACAATTAGCTATAATAGAAAATACCAATAAAGAATCTCCTGGAATAGATGAAATAAACCGCGATATTATCGAAATGGAAAAAATGATAAATGAATATTTATCATTCGCTCAGGGGCAAGAAGGCGAGTCTCCAGTTGAAGCAAACCTTGGATTAATAATTAAAACTGTAGTTGAAAATATAAAAAATAATAGTAATAACTTAACTTATATTCCACATAAAGAAATTTTAATTTCCGTAAGGCCATCAGCAATGAAGAGATGCCTTACCAATCTTATGGAGAATGCTACACATTTTGGTAAAAATGTAAGAGTAAGTGTAGAGGTAAACAAAGATAATATAGAAATTAATATAGAAGATGATGGGCCAGGTGTACCTGATAATCAAAAAGAATCTATCTTTAAACCCTTCTACCGAATTGACGAAGCCCGCAATCCCAATACTGGAGGCGCAGGACTAGGACTTGCAATTGCTCTTGATGTTGCTCGATCCCATGGCGGGGATATACGTATGTCAGATAGCAATTTGGGCGGACTGAGAGCTCAGCTGAGGCTTCCCAAATAGCTATGAATAGAATGCTATTACAAGATTTTTAATCTATTCTAAACAACCCCATCAGGCTGTACAAACATTGTTCCAAATGGTCGACCAATTAGCTGTTTCAGATAAAAGCAATATTAATTCATTTTCCCAATCATTTATATACTAGCTGCGTTCTGGGGGCTTTTTTGTATTCTCTACTTACAAACTCTTTTGAACGTTTAAGTAATCCCATATTGCTTTCTAGGTTCGACCAAACCATTTCGCAATATTCAGATTGAAGAGATTTGCCGAGACACTATTGGCGACACCAACAAACAATATAAATGTAATCACTAAAATTATATTTTTCATGATTAAACCTGTTTTCTGGTTTTTTCGACCTAATACGCTACCAGAGATCAGAGCTTTTGTCGTTAGTAACCCATGAGCATTCTATATGCTTCGCTTTGACACGACTGAAATCGTGTCGTTGCCGTAACATCCTTACAATCTGCTCTTCAAAATAGAGCGCAAAATCTGCTCCACCATTTTTCTCATAGATGCATTCAGGTATTTCAATTTTATCTACCCGCTAAATCCTTAGACCTCTGATAGGCTGCTTTAACAGCTTTATCTAGCAAGTATTTCAAACCGTTTTCTGACATCAAAATATCAAGAGCAGCTTCAGTAGTGCCACCTGGGCTTGTTACATTTTCTCTTAGTATATTTGGAGGCTCAGAGTCATTTCTTGCTAATTCTGACGAACCTGCAATAGTTTCTAGAGCTAGCTTGTAAGAAATATCTGGATCTAAACCAATAGATATTCCAGCTTCTGAGAGACATTCAATCATCAAGAAAAGATATGCCGGTCCACTCCCAGATACTGCCGTAACAGCATCCATATGTGATTCTTCAGAAATCCAAATTACGTCACCAACAGCTCTAAATAATTCTTCACAAATTTCTTTCTGTAGAGAAATAACCTTGTTATTTGCACAAACTGCTGTGATACCTCTACCAATTGATGAAGGTGTATTAGGCATCGCGCGAATTATTGGAACGCTACCCGAATGGACCTCAAGTGCTGATATTTTAACCCCAGCTGCCACAGATATGAGAAGTGCACCATTACTAATAAATTTTTTATATGAATTAGATACTTCTACCACTAAATCTGGCTTGACTGCAAAAAAAATGATGTCAGCCGAAAAATCAGGGTCAATCTTTAAAGGGCTTAAAACAGTAGATATACCTATGTCACTAAAAGAGGATAAAATTTCTGAATTTTTATCAACTAGAACAACATTTTCCGGTTGTAGGCCATTGCTTAGCCAGCCATTGAGGAGGGCGCCTCCCATCTTTCCGCCACCAACTAAAAGCAGAGAAACATCAGATATTGCAGCCATTATGCTACGCCGACCGTGTCCACTATTGCTGAAGCAATTGCAATTTCTGGGTCCGTTCCATAATTTAGAACCTCTTTAAAAGCAGGGAAGTATTTCTCGCAATCGTCCAAAGCTGTGCCTACTATATCAGCTATTTGCTGGTCATTTGGAATCGGACCAGCCCTAAAAACTATTGAATGCCGCCATGTAGGCTGTCCTTCTGAGTGCCAAACATCAAAATGACCCAACCATAGTCTTTCATTGATTCTAGCCAACAGAGGATATATAGAATCAAATTCTGAGCCTACAATTTTTAAGTCTAGGGCACATGATACATGCATTACTTGCACGTCTTGGCGGACTGCAAACCAAAGCTGATACATACCCCATCTACCTTGATATTCAGCAGCCAGGTCTTCTGTACTAAATCTTTCAAATTGGAGCTCTGCGGCACTAACTACACGCTCAACCACCTCTAAAGCACCACCATTACTTTCCATCATATCTGCTAAATCACCAGTCATAAAATATTCCTAAACTAGATTAATGGCAGCTCTAATAGCTACAATATTTTGTATCACATGTTAAATAAGCTACTATATGTTCTGGTTACTACAATAGAATGTAGTACAGGAATTTCAATGATCAATTTGTTGATTTTTAAGATTTTTTAATGAAAATTAGAAGATACCAATACATACTAAATCAAGGTTCGATTTAGTCATAAATATAATATATGTAATTGTTTTAATTAGTCTTTTGTAGAAGTATTATTACTTAAATTGGCCTCTATCTGACTAAGACGTTCTGTTAATAACTCTTGTTCAGACCGAGCCTTTAGGGCTATTTCTTTGACTGCATCAAATTCTGAACGGGTAACCACATCCATGTTAGATATTGCCTCCTCTAAACGCCGCTTAAATGCCACTTCTAGCTCATTTCTCATACCACCTGCAGCACCTATAGCACTCCCAGCTATTCGCGTAAGGTCATCCAATAATTTGCTATCAACTTTCATCAGATGTCTCCCAATTAGACTTGAATTATGCGAGCATACCTTAAAGATATTTTATATCCTAATTCCTAGGCCCTGGGGGATACGAATGCAAGAGTTTTCGAGGTGCGAGAAGATATGATTATTGTAACAGGAGGCACTGGTTTTATAGGCTCTAATATTTTAGCTTCACTTGAGCAGAGAGGATATAAAGAGCTGGTTGTATCAGATGAACCAAATGCGCATTTAGAAAATATTTCTAAGAGAAACATTCACGACTTTGTTGCACCCCCAATGCTTCTTAATTTCTGCACTAAGAATAAGTCAAATATACAAGCCATTCTTCATATGGGAGCAACTTCCTCAACGATGATTACAGATGCCTCACTTTTTGTTAAAAATAATTATCAATACAGCCTAAAGTTATGGGATTGGTGCGTAGAAAATAAAGTGCCATTTATATATGCCTCGTCAGCAGCTACATATGGAAATGGTAACATGGGTTTTGAGGACGATTACGACCCCAAATCCCTTTCTAAGTTACGTCCTCTGAACCATTATGGAAGATCTAAACATCTTTTTGATCGCAAAATCGTTAGTCAAATCTCATCGGGCCACAAATATCCCCCACAATGGGTGGGATTAAAGTTTTTTAATGTATATGGCCCTAATGAATATCACAAAGGAAACCAAAGAAGTGTTGCGGCTACAATATTTCCTGATGCAATGACAAATGGAGAAGTTAAACTCTTCAAATCCCATGACCCTAACTATGCTGATGGCGAACAACTAAGGGACTTCGTATGGGTTGGTGATTGTGTGAATATTATTTTATGGCTAGTTGAAAAAGGTAACGTAAATGGAATTTTTAATGTGGGAACCGGAAAAGCTCGGAGCTTTCGTGAGCTAGCCTGCGCATTGTTTGCCGCTTTGGATAAACCGGAAAAAATAAAATATATAGATATGCCTGTAGATCTAAGGCCTAAGTATCAATATTTTACAGAAGCAAATATGGAACGTCTTATCAATACAGGATACACCAAACAACCAACGAGTCTGGAGGCGGGAATAAGAAAATATGTTCAACAATTTCTTATTAAGCCTGATCCCTACCTCTAATGCTAACAGTTGCCCTTACTTTTCCAATGATAGAAGAAGTAGCACTAAAAATTGGTCCGCTTGAAATAAGATGGTACGCTCTTGCTTATGTGGCCGGATTACTTCTAGGTTGGCTTTATATTCATTATCTTAGCCGCAAAGGAATAGCATCACTTACAAAGCGTCAAGTCGATGATCTTCTCGTATTCTCAACCCTAGCTATCATTCTTGGAGGACGTCTAGGATATGTTTTTTTCTACGAGCCCAGTAAGTATTTCTCAGATCCAATTCAAATACTTATGATCTGGAATGGAGGCATGTCCTTTCATGGGGGATTAGTCGGAATGATTTTAGGCCTTATTCTTTTTTCAAGAAAAAAGAGCTTACCGCTACTAAAACTCACTGATGTTGTATCTATGGCTGCTCCTATCGGTTTATTCTTTGGAAGAATAGCAAATTTTATTAATGGAGAACTCTTTGGTAGGCCTAGTGAAGTTCCTTGGGCAATTGTTTTCCCAAGAGGAGGAGAGTTTCCTCGTCATCCCAGTCAGTTATATGAGGCCCTTCTTGAGGGATTAGTTTTATTTATTTTACTAAGTTTTTTAACATTTTTCTTTAAGCTCAATAAATTTCCAGGGCTTATTACAGGTGTCTTTTTAATTGGTTATTCCATATCTCGAATAATTGTTGAATTGTTTCGGGAACCGGATGCTTCTCTTGGTTTTATTTTTTCTAGCATTACCATGGGGCAATTACTCTCTCTTCCAATGTTACTATTTGGTCTAATTTTAGTTATAAAACCGTTACTTAATGGACGTTCAAATTAGATGGCATCACTTGAAATAATAATTAAAAAACTTATAGAAAAAAACGGCCCTATATCTGTAGAACACTATATGGACTTAGCCCTTAGTCACCCAGAATTTGGTTACTATAAAACTATTGATCCCATAGGTACATCTGGTGACTTTATCACTGCACCTGAAATCTCTCAAATGTTTGGGGAAATAATTGGAATCTGGGTAACACTAATGCATAAACAATTATCTGATAATGCGCAGATAAAACTCATAGAACTTGGTCCGGGGCATGGTGTATTAATCAATGACATTCTGAGATCAATATCAAAGATAGATAAATCGCCCGAAAAATTTGAAACACATTTAGTGGAAATAAATCCAAAATTAAAGCGCGTTCAGCAATATACCTTAAAAGACAGGGAAGTTATTTGGCATAATTCTATAAATAGCATTCCCCCTGGACCATCAATAATCATTGCAAACGAATTCTTTGATGCCCTTCCAGTTAATCAGTTGGTATATGATACTGGTTGTTGGCATGAAAGACAGATATCAGTAACCAACGATATTAACCAAAAACTAATATTTTCTTCAGGTCCTGAAGCAAAGGAGGAGCAGCTTCCATCAGAGATAATTAAAGAAAGAACTGAGGAGGGATCAATATTTGAATTTTCTCCAGCTAGAGAAAAAATGGTTAAAATACTTGCTAAAAAAATATCAGTTGAGGGGGGAGTAATACTTATTATCGATTATGGGCATACCCAAACAGCAATAGGGGAAACGCTTCAGGCTGTTAAAAATCATAAATTCCATCCAGTACTAGTCGATCCAGGAACTGCTGACCTTACAGCGCATCTGGACTTCCAGGCCCTTCAAAGAGCCATCTCTAATATTGGGGTTTTGCATTGGGGACCTATAATGCAAAGTCAATTTTTAAGAAGACTAGGTATAGAAACAAGAGCATCCTATTTGCGGAATAATTCCAATACGCAATCTGGCCTTGAAATACAGCGTGCACTAGATAGGCTTATTGATCCTGAGCAAATGGGCAGCATGTTTAAAGCTATAGCTATAACTGACGATAGCTCACCTATGCCCCCAGGATTTGAAAATTGCTCTTATAATAAATTTATAAATACATATTAGAAATCTATGACAAACCTAATTCAACACCAAGCTCTCGACCAACACTCTGTAAAACATGGTTTTTTTACGAGAAACGGGGGTGTTAGCACTGGACGCTACCACTCCCTTAACTGTGGAATAGGCTCTCATGATGACCCTGCTTTAATAAGTAAAAATCAAACAATTGCACTCTCAGCACTGGATCTAGAAAAATTTAAACTTCGAACAGCATGGCAAATACATAGCTCTGTAGTAAAAATCATAGACCAATCAACCGAGATACACGATAGACCAAAATGCGACGCGTTGATTACTAATAATTTTAATGTACCCTTAGGCGTTTTAACTGCTGATTGCGCACCTATACTGCTCTCGAACTATAAAGCACAGGTTATCGCAGCAACCCACGCTGGCTGGAAGGGGGCTCTGGGAGGCATAATTAAATCTACCGTAGATGCTATGTCTAGTCTTGGGGCCCTTCCAAAATATACGGTTGCGATTATAGGCCCAACTATTGGCCCACAAAGTTACGAAGTAAGTCGATCATTTGCTGAACCTTTTATAAACCTTAGTCTAGAAAATAAGAGATTTTTTAATCCTGCGCTAAATCATCAATCTCTTATGTTTGATCTACCCGAATTTATTAAAAACCAGCTACAGTTGGCTAACATTGGCTTGATTGATACTATTTCAGCTGACACTTATGCTGATTCTGATAGATTTTTTAGTTACAGACGAACTTGTCATAATGGCGGTGGTGATTATGGCCGCTTATTATCAGTTATCTCCCTGGAGATATAATTACGATGCCCTATTTAGTATATTTTTTAGCTATGTTAGGTATAGCTATGGTTGCAAGTTGTGTTGCTGTCGTTATTTAAACGAATACCACATTTTTTTGCCTTACTGCTATTATTCTCTTCGGCCTGCGGTGAAATACCGCGACCATTTAAGCCTGATGATAAATACAACAGACCAGCCTCTTCTCTTCAGCTAATAGATAAAACAGGTATAGCTGTTCAGCGAATTACAAAATTACCTGAACAAGAGTCTAAATCACTTACAAAAGCATTAGTTAATTCGCTTTTAGAATTTGGAATTATCGCTAGCGCCGATTCAACTAATCAAGGTAGTTTAATATTAAAATCTAATAAAAAAGATAAGAAAATCTATTTTCGATTATATAACTCCAACGGAAAAATGATCTTATCTATAATTCAGGACTATGTTTTTTCTGGACAAGATTTACGCCGTAGAGAGGCTATAGCTCAAAATGTTGCAAGGTTTATACATAAGAAGTTAAGTTCTGCTGGCCAAGATGAATTAATTACACTTCATATCATTCCAGTAAGTGGTCAACCTAAGAAAATAACTTCACATCTTTCAAGGGCTATAGGGAAATCGCTTATAAGTAGAGGTTTTGCAATTACAGATCAGTTGGTTAAAGCAGACTATTTAATAGCTGGCAGTATTTATGCCAATAATGGTAAATCAAGCTTAAAGCATATAGTAATAGAGTGGACAGTGATGAAAAATGACGGATTCAGGCTTGGCACAGTTACTCAGGAGAACTGGCTTAAACCCATAGATTTTAATAACAGTGCCAAATTAATAAGTAGAAACGTGGCAAAAAAGGCTTTGCCAGCCATAATAAGTATAATTAACAGCTCCAATAAGAAGGAAAAATAGAAATTCTACGTCTGTAGACATCCAACCTGTTTACAGCTTAGTAGTCCATTGATACATTCCGGCGCTCATAATAGCCGTGCCATTACCAGGAATAGTGTATAACCAATAATTCTAACCCAAAAGTACTAAAAACCGCACTAAGGATGTTGCCAAAAAGATGAGACTTGTTGCCGGAAATAGTAATAGACCGCTTGCGGAAGCAATAGCCGCAGCACTTAATACTCCAATAACAAAAGCCTCTGTTCACCGCTTTGCAGATATGGAAGTATTTGTAGAGATCCATGAGAATGTCCGCGGGGAAGACGTCTTCATAATCCAGTCAACATCATATCCTGCTAATGATAACCTTCTAGAGCTTTTGGTATGTATCGACGCTCTGAGAAGAGCCTCGGCTAGAAGAATTACAGCTGTCCTACCTTATTATGGCTATGCAAGACAGGACCGTAAATCAGCTGCACGGACCCCAATTTCAGCTAAGCTTGTGGCTAATCTGATTACAGCCGCTGGAGCGCATAGAGTTCTAACACTAGATCTTCATGCAGGTCAAATTCAGGGATTCTTCGATATACCTGTTGATAATTTGTTTTCCGCACCAGTCATTTCTAATGATATATCAAAGAGATTTAGTAAAGATCAGTTGATGTTTGTATCACCTGACGTTGGTGGGGTTTTGAGAGCTAGATCAATCGCACAAAGACATAATGCAGACCTAGCGATCGTGGATAAAAGACGAGAAAAGGCAGGAATTTCTGAAGTAATGAATATTATTGGGGATGTTGAGGGAAGAAATTGCATTATGGTTGATGATATTGTCGACTCTGCAGGCACTCTATGCAATGCCGCTGAGGCGCTAAAAAAAGCGGGCGCCAAATCAGTGCATGCCTATGTGACACACGCGGTATTGTCAGGAGGCGCAACAGCTAGAGTTGCATCATCAGATTTGGAATCACTTATAATAACAGATAGTATCGCTATGACTGAAGCTGTCCGTGTAACAGAAAATATCCATGTGCTATCCATATCCAGTCTAATTGCGGAAGCAATTCGTCGGATTAGCACAGAATCATCCGTATCTAGCTTGTTTGACTAATATTGAAAAGTTCTTTATGGCTTTCCAAATAATACTTAAGGAACAAAGATCATGACTAATATAGACACTATAAACGCTGAATTACGAGAACAATCCGGAAAGGGTGCATCTCGAGGATTAAGAAGAAGTGGTTTAATACCTGGCGTTATATATGGTGGTGATGTAAAGCCGAATCACCTAGCGATAGAACTTAGAGTTTTTGATAAAGAATACAAACAACCAGGATTTTTTTCTCGTCTTTATGATGTTGATATTGCTGGAGAAAAAATTCGCGTCCTTCCAAGGGAAGTTCAGCTAGACCCAGTAACTGATCAACCACTACACGTTGATTTTATCCGCTATGTAAAGGGCGCAACCATAACCGTTGATGTTGCAGTCAACTTTATTGGTGAAGATGTTTGCCCAGGATTGAAACGCGGAGGAGTCTTAAATGTAGTTAGGAGAGAAGTTGAACTACTTTGTCCCGTCGAATCTATACCAGATATGATCGAACTTGATATCACTGAATGTGATATAGGTGATAGTCTACACATCAGCCAAGTTAAATTACCGAACGGAGTGACACCAACAATTACCGATCGTGACTTCACTATTGCAACTATTGCGGCACCTACCGTTATGGCTGAGGAAGAGACCGAGACCGAAGCTACTGAGGACGGTGAGACTACCTCAGAAACAACAGAGGATTCAGCGGCTAAAACCGATGATGACTCAAAAAGTGATGAATCTAGTAGCTAGATAATCCTCTACCTAGAGTATGACCTATGCATATTATAGCTGGCCTCGGAAATCCCGGAGTAGAACACGAAGGTCAACGTCATAATGTGGGCTTCATGATCTTGGATGAACTAGCTCGATATTACCAACTAGGAAATTTTCGTCCCCGAAGTAAATTTATGGGTGACATTGTTGAAGGAATGGTGGGACAGAAAAGAGTCATTGCCCTTAAACCTACGACCTTCATGAATAATTCTGGAAAATCAATTCAGTCTGCATTAAATTTCTATAAGCTTGAGACACAAAATCTGATTATAATTCATGATGAGCTCGACCTTCCTATTGGCAGAATAAAAACTAAGTTCTCTGGAGGTAGCGCTGGACATAATGGTTTAAAGAGTATCACAAAGCACATTGGTGAAAAATATTGGCGTATACGAATTGGTATTGGTAAACCTCATAATAATAAAAATGTTGAAAACTACGTGCTATCAAAATTCTCAATCGATGAATCTAAATGGCTAAAAGTTGCATCACCTACAATAGCAAAAGCTATTCCAGAACTACTAGGGGATAAGCCCGAGCATTTTGGACAGCAAATTAGTAAGTTACAAGATACATGCAATACGTTAGAGAAAAATAACACCCAATAGGTTCAATTATCAGATAATGATTAAGTTAATGGCGATAAGGTAAAAAATGGGCTTTCGTTGTGGTATTGTTGGCTTGCCTAATATTGGCAAATCCACCCTTTTTAATGCACTCACAAATACAATATCAGCTGAAGTGGGAAACTACCCCTTCTGCACTGTAGAGCCGCATATTGGCCGTGTAGCTGTTCCAGATCCTGAACTTTCTAAGCTTGCAAAAATAGCTGATTCAAAAACTGTGATCCCTACTCAGTTAGAAATAGTCGATATAGCAGGACTAGTGAAAGGGGCGAATAAAGGTGAAGGCTTGGGGAACCAGTTTCTCGCAAATATTAGAGAGGTCGACGCTATTGTTCACTTAACTCGCTGTTTTGAAGATGAAAAAATAAGCCATGTTGAGGGTAACGTAGATCCGATTCGAGATATAGAATTAATTGAAACAGAACTCATGCTTGCTGACCTAGAAAGTCTTGAACGACAATACGAAAACCTGACCAAAAAAAGCCGTGGGGGGGACAAATCCTTATTAACACTAATAGACCTAGCCAGCAATTTAATCGAAGAAGTAAAATCTGGCAGGCCGATTAGAGACCTAGATTTAGATACAGAAACACAATTAAACTTGCGAAAATTCCAACTCTTAACCTCTAAGCCTATTTTGTATGCATGTAATGTAGATGAAAAAAATATTATCTCTGGAAATATATTTTCCCAACTTGTAATGGAAAGAGCTGAAAAGGAGGGAAATAAAGCTCTAGTTATTTCTGCGGCAATAGAATCAGAGATCTCAGCGCTGGAAGATTTCAAGGAAAAAATTGAGTTTCTAGAGGCTCTCGGGATTGAAGAATCAGGACTTAACAGGTTAATAAAAATAGGTTACGAGCTTCTTGGTCTCATCAGGTACTACACAATAGGACCCAAAGAAAGTAAGGCTTGGACTATTGCAAATGGCACAACAGCCCGTGAAGCAGCAGGAAAAATTCATACAGACTTTGCTAAGGGATTTATTTGCGCAGAAACCATAGCATATACTGACTATATATCTTACGGCAACGAACAAGCCGCTAAGGAAGCGGGCAAAATGCGTCAAGAAGGCCGTGATTATGTAGTAAAAAACGGCGATATTCTCCTTTTTCGCTTTAATGTTTAGCTTGTTATATAGATAGATTTTTTGAACAGAACTGCAAAAAACGGCAGTACATTATAATTTTTTTATTTATGGAGAATATAATGAATGAAAGTATCCAAATAACATCTTCAGATGGACATTCTTTTGATGCCTATATGACCTCAGTAAATAAAGATACAGATATCGCTTTAGTTATTCTTCAAGAAATTTTTGGTGTTAATCAACATATTCGTAGTGTCTGCGAATCCTTTACAAAAGTAGGCTACACAGCACTAGCGCCAGCCCTTTTTGATAGAGTTAAACCTGGTATAGAGTTAGGATATGGGTCAGACGATATTGAAAAAGGTAGGAATTTCCGCTCCCAACTAGGTTGGGATGATGCATTAACGGATATAGATGCCTCGATTAACTTTCTCAGTGATAATGGATATAGTAAAATTGCAGTAATCGGATATTGCTGGGGGGGGTCATTAGCTTATCTATCATCCTGTCGCTTAAATATTAATGCAAGCGTAGGATACTATGGTGGTCAAATAATTAATTTTGTTGATGAACTACCAAAATGTCCAGTAATGCTGCATTTTGGATCAGAGGATCATTCAATACCACTCAGCGATATTGAAACCTTAGCAAAGAAACATCCCGAAATATTAACTTATGTTTATAAAGAAGCTGGTCACGGTTTTAACTGTGATCTAAGAACAGACTATAACTTAACCGCATCTAATCAGGCTCTTTCAAGAACGCTTGCGCATCTTAATGAGCATTTATCATGAAAAATCGATTTTTGTCTGAAAGTAAAACTACTAAGCTTGGCATTATAGGCGGCAGTGGAATATACGGTCTCGAAGGACTATCTCATGCTCGCTGGACTTCTATCAAAAGTCCCTTTGGAAATACTTCTGACTCCTTATTGTGCGGAAAAATAAGAGACCTGGAAATCGTATTTCTTCCGCGCCACGGAAGAGGGCATAAAATAATTCCCTCAAATATTAATTATAGAGCAAACATTGACGCATTTAAACGATTAGGAGTTACTGATATTATCTCTCTTTCTGCAGTAGGATCACTCAATGAAGAGCTTTCACCTGGTGATTTTGTTATAGTAGACCAGTTTATTGATAGAACATATAAACGAAATAAAACTTTTTTTGATAATGGTCTAGTCGCGCATGTCAGTATGGCAAATCCGACCTGTCAACGTTTGGGGGGGGAAATTTACTCAGCAGCTGTTGCAAAAAATTTGCCAATTAAAATGGGTGGTACTTATGTTGTAATTGAGGGTCCTCAATTTTCTACACAGGCCGAATCAGAACTTTACAGAGAATGGAATTGTAGTGTAATTGGTATGACAAATATGCCTGAAGCCCTTTTAGCCAGAGAAGCAGAAATCTGTTATTCAACTGTTGCAATGGTCACTGATTATGACTGTTGGCACCCCGAACATGATAATGTAACAGTACAAACTGTTATCGACTGGGTAAATAAGAATTCCCATAATGCAACTCTTCTAATTGATCAACTAACATTACAGATTCCTTACAATCGAAATCTTTGTCCGCACTCTTGTGATACAGCTCTTGATGATTCCTTAATGACTGAAAAAAATTCACAAGATCTAAAACTAGTAGAGAGTTTAGATGCAATTATTAAAAGAGTTTTATCTTAGGATAGAATTAAAATTCTTTAGCTCTAAGTATTATTAAAAATAACCGCCCAAAGGGACTTCTCATCATTCCTCGGTATCTTTAATCTTTAGCCTCTTCCAAGTCCTTTTATATATCACAAATGCTAATGCTGCAAAAATAGCTAGGAAAATTAGCACCTTAAGCCCTGTACGTTTTCGCTCTTCTAGCTTTGGCTCAGCTGTCCATGCCAAAAACTGAGTTACATCTTTAGATAACTGCTCAATAGTAGCCTCTGTTCCATCAATATATTCTACAGATTCTTCATATATCGGCTGGGGCATTGCGATTTGATGTCCCGGGTAATAATCATTGTAGTACATTCCATCCGATAACTCAAAACCCTCAGGTGGCTCATCCCGATAACCAGTCAATAGAGCATATAAATAATCAGAGCCAGCAACTTTTGACTTTGTTATAAGAGATAAATCTGGAGGCATCGCACCTCCATTTGCAGCTCTAGCTGCCTTATCATTTGCAAATGGTGCGGGCCAATAATCTGATGGTCTGGCAGACCGCATGAACATTTCACCCTCATCATCTGGACCATCCTCAACTTCATATTCTGCGGCTATGAGTTTAACCTCTTCAGGAGAAAAACCAATTTCTAATAAGTTTCTGAATGCAATAAAATTTAGGGAATGGCATGAAGCACAAACTTCCTGAAAGACCTGAAAACCCCTAATCAGGGCCGCCTTATCATAGGTCCCAAATATCCCCTCCTGGTGCCAATCAATATTGGGTGGCTTTGGAGCATCTCCAGCTGCATATAATTTATTTGTGATAAAAAACACCAAAGTAATAGATGCAAAAAAAGAAATTACATACTTTAGCATCAGCTAATATTCCCGGTTTTTGACTTAAGAGACTTATCCAATATTGATTGATGTATACTCTCAGGCAATGGCAATGTTTTTTCAAATCTGCCTAACAGTGGCATAATCAAAATGAAATGCGCAAAGTAGTAAATAGTACAAATACGCCCAATAACTATATAGACTCCCTCAGCTGGCATAGCCCCAATCCAACCGAGAACAACACAGTCAGCTAAAAATACCCAAAATAGTTGCTTGTATATTGGACGGAACCTCGCACTTCTAACTTTTGAAGTATCCAGCCATGGCAGCACAAAAAGGATTAATATAGCAGCAGCCATAGCTATCACGCCACCTAGTTTGTCGGGCACAGAACGCAATATCGCGTAGAAAGGGAGGAAATACCATTCTGGAACTATATGTGCCGGGGTTTGCAAAGGATTAGCTTTTTCATAGTTTACGGCCTCCCCTAATGTGTTTGGGAGATAGAAAACAAATACAAATAACACAAAAAGCATGACCGTACCGGTAAACAAATCTTTTGTTGTACAATACGGACTGAACGGCATAGTATCTTTTGGACTTTTTATATCAATACCTAGAGGGTTATTTGATTTTCTATGATGCAGAGCCCATAAATGTAAAAAAACCATGCCACACATTACAAAAGGTAAAAGATAGTGAAGCGAGAAAAACCTATTAAGAGTAGGGTTATCTACAGAAAATCCTCCCCAAAGCCATACTACCAGATCCCCTCCTATCCAGGGTATTGCTGAAAATAAATTAGTGATAACTGTTGCGCCCCAAAAACTCATTTGGCCCCAAGGTAAAACATAGCCCAAGAAAGCTGTTGCCATCATGAGTAGGAGAAGCATTATTCCAAACCACCAAAGGATTTCTCTCGGGGCTTTATAAGATCCATAATAGAGAGCCCTAAAGATATGCACATAAACTACTACAAAAAACATAGAAGCACCGTTGGCATGAGCATATCTAAGCAACCATCCCCACTCTACATCTCTCATAATATGCTCAACAGAATCAAAGGCATGATCGACATGTGCTGTATAGTGCATAGACAAGAGCACACCAGTTACAATCTGCGCGACCAGCATGATCATAGCCATTGAACCGAAAGTCCACCAATAGTTGAGATTCCTAGGTGCGGGATAGTCTACTCCGTGAGCAATTGCCCAACTGAAGACAGGCAGTCTGTACTCTATCCACTGAACAACTTTATTTTGTGGCACTGGGGTGCTCATTTATGCACTCTCCTTTAACCAATCTTCACAAGTGTTTCGTCTAAGAATTCATATTCAGGAATCTCAAGGTTAGTTGGGGCTGGCCCTTTTCTAATACGTCCCGAAGTGTCGTAATGAGAACCATGGCAGGGACAAAACCAACCACCATAATCTCCTTTAGGGTCTCCAAATTTATTTCCAAGAGGTATACATCCTAGATGAGTACAAACTCCAACCAGAATTAACCATTTACCATCTTTAGCTCTAACCTCATCTGTTTCAGGGTCACTTAAATCATCAAGAGGAACAGCCCGAGCTTCGTCTATTTCTCCTGGCGTACGATGCCTAATAAAAACAGGTTTACCACGCCACATTACCGAAATTGCTTGACCTTCAGAAATACCAGAAAGATCTACCTCAGTAGAAGCAAGAGCTAAAACATCGGCTGAGGGATTCATTGTCTGCACCAGAGGCCAGACAACACCTACAGCGCCCAAAGCACCCATAGCACCAGCTGCCAGAATCAGAAAATCACGTCTCGTTCCCTCTTCTTCAGCAGCTGAAGATTGCTCATTTTGAGGCGGCAAATCAGCCATTATAGACTCCCCATTCAGCTACGGTAGACCAGATATCTATATTCTTATAGATAATCAGACATATAACTTTAGCAACCCTTTATATATCTGAACCGCAACAATCCATTATTAAAAAAATAATATCCCTGACGAGGGTTAGCATGGGCCGCCTGAGAGGGCAAGACGATATAATGTCGCGAGATTTAAAGATTGAGTGTAGTAATATCTATCAAATCAATAATTAAGTGAGTTCTTATGAGATTCGTACTTTTTCAACCTGATATTGCCCCAAATGTAGGGACTATATTGAGATTATCAGCATGCCTAGATATCCCTGTTGATATAATTGAACCATGTGGATTCCCTTGGGATTCAAAGGCTCTAAGACGAGCAACTATGGATTATGCTAATCCAGAAATTATTTTTCGCCATAAGAGCTGGGAGCATTATAAAAATTACTTTCCACAAACTGGTTCTGTAGAAAACATCGGTCAAACGATAAATAATGGAATAACGAAGGCTCAAAACCCAAGCCAAGGGCGTCTTATATTACTGACTACAAAGAGTACTCAACCTTACTTTGATTTTTCATTTGATCCTACAGATAGAATTATGGTTGGCCGCGAATCTGGGGGAGTACCAGAAATAATTCATAATTCTGCTGATGTGCGCTTAAATATACCAATAAATCCTGAATATCGTTCAGTAAATGTTGCTATTGCATTAGCTATAGTTGCAGGTGAAGCACTAAAACAGACACAACTATATCCGAGGTAATCTTATGAAGAAATTTGACTCATCTCAATTGCCGATCGGCACATCAAGCGAAACGGAAAAGCAAACTTCCTTGAAATGGTTTAGAGATCTAAGAGACAATATAGTCAAAACATTCGAGAAAATTGAGAATGAAGCAAGATCAGATTCAATTTTACCAGGAGCTAAGTTTGAAAGAAAAAATTGGGTCAGGGATGGCGGAGGTGGCGGTGAAATATCTATAATGCGTGGTCAGATATTTGAAAAAGTTGGTGTCAATATCTCTACTGTATATGGAGAATTATCTGAAGAGTTTAGGTCTAATATACCTGGCACTGAAAAGAATTCATCGTTTTGGGCAAGCGGTATTTCTGTTGTGGCACATATGCAATCACCCCTAATACCGGCAGTTCACATGAATACAAGACATATAGTTACAACCAAACGCTGGTTCGGTGGGGGAGCTGATATTACACCGAGCATAGAGAATGATGAACAAGTAAGAGATTTTCACAAAGCCTTGCGAGAAGCTTGTGATAGATATAATCCTGAATATTATGAAAATTTTAAATCCTGGTGCGATAAATATTTTTACCTGCCTCACAGACAAGAACACCGGGGAGCAGGAGGTATTTTTTATGATTACTTAAACACAAGTGATTTTTCACAGGACTTAAATTTTACTAAAGATGTTGGTGAAACATTCCTAAAAATATATCCTGAAATAGTGAAAAAAAATATGAGAAAAAAATGGACTAAGGACCAGAAAAATATACAACTTGAAAAACGTGGAAGATACGTTGAATTTAATCTGCTTTACGATCGTGGTACACAATTTGGACTTAAAACAGGCGGAAATATAGATGCCATACTCATGTCTATGCCACCCGAAGTGAGATGGAATTAGACGAATTCTATGATATAATTATTGATTCTGTTTTCCAGAATCTAACTGAAAACTTAGAAATTTCTTTAGTAGTTCTTCGCGTGAATAGCTAAAATCTTCGTTAGCCCACCATTCTTTCATTATCTCTAAAGCCTCACCCACATCTTTACCTGATTTAACCCCCAACATAAGCACATCATCTCCACTTACCGGGAAAATAGGTTCTTTCCACTTATATGCGTACTCCAAAAGTGATTCCCAATCCCCTGAAGATGGGATACTCAGCCCCCCTGATATCGACCAATTTAAACAAATATGATCAATTGCCAAATTCTTTCCCAAAGAAAAAATTGATAGTCTAATTTTTTCTTTGTTAGCTTCAGGCTTAAGATTATTAGCCGGCAGTGACAGTTCCAAGAGTTTCTTTGAGTCTATCCGTGAAAATTTAAGATTATTAGAAATTTTTATCGCCCTATCTTTATCTTTTGCTAAAAGAGATGACATTCTTCGAATAGGGTCTGGACTAAGAAAATTATTGTAGTAGGACTCTAGTTTTAAAATTTCTGAAAATGATTGAGAGTTCGGAACAATACCAAAAATTTTCTTTAGCACCCCTGCTTCTAACATTGCCTCAATAGAATCTAAAGGATTATTGGCAGAAAGTAATTTGAATAATTCTCCTTGAATTCTCTCTCCAGATAAGTTTCCTAAGGCGTTGATTTTTTTTTGACATACTAGAAGCTCTTCTTTCTCGGGACATCCATTACCATACCATGCAAAGAAACGAAAAAATCTCAATAAACGCAATCCATCTTCATCTATCCTTTCACCTGGATCCCCAACAAAACGCACTCGGCCATTGTTTAAGTCCTCTATCCCCCCAAAAGGATCGTAAACAAAGCCTTCTATCGAACAACTTAATGCATTTATAGTGAAATCACGTCGACGTGCGTCTTCTAGCCAGTCAGTAGTGAATTCAACCTTTGCTCTTCTACCGTATGTTTTAATATCCTTTCTTAATGTAGTAATTTCATACCTACGGTCATTTAAGATAGCAGTCACAGTTCCATGATCTATACCAGTTTCAATCAGACGCAATGATTGCCCTTCCATCCTAGAAATTACCTGGTTAGGTTCCTCTGTTGTTGCGATATCAATGTCAATAATTTCATGTTTAGTGAATGTATCTCGGACACAACCACCTACAAAACGCACTTCTGCGCCCCCAGAGGACAACTTATTAAAAACTAGTTGAGTTTCCTCAGCTTTCAGCCAGTCAGGTAAAGGCGAAAAACGATATGCAACTTCCATAAATGTTACTCTATGCTCGCAGGTACAACCTTACCATCTTCAATAAATGGAGGATTATAAGTCTGGTCAGGGCCACCACCTCCGGACAATGAGATAGCTACCAATGACGCAATTACTAAAATAGCACCAAGAGAAATTAAAGGTACCCAGGGTATACTCTTACTGATCTCAGATCTTTTTTCAGAAGAAAGAGAAATCTTTCTTGTAATCAATAAGTAAATAAAAAATAGTAATGTAGGCGCAATCAATAAAAGTAGATGTAGTATAGTAGCTCTTAACACAATATAAATCCTTATCTAGAAGCTAAAATGACTTCCCTTAAATCTACGAGTATTGCCGCAGTAGCGCCCCATATTAATCTTTTTTTATACTCTATTACATGAAAACTTATTTCAACGCCCAGCTTGACAACAGAATCTTTTCTATAGTTCAAGTCATCCAGTGCAAATAAAAGTGGCACTTCAAATATCTCCTCAACTTCCCCTACATTAGGTGCAAAGTGACTACTAGGATCCACAATTCCAACAACCGGTATAATATTATAACCAGTATCAACTACATAATTATTTAGCCTTCCCAAGGTAGTTACATCTCTTCGAGATAAACCGATTTCTTCCTCAGCCTCCCTCAATGCAGTATCTTGTGGGCTATAGTCAGAACTTTCCCTCTTACCCCCCGGGAAGCTGATCTGCCCAGCATGTTCATTCATATTACTGGGACGTTTGGTAAAAACTATAGTAATTTGATCATTTCTTATCACTAGGGGCACTAGTACAGCTGCATACTTTATTTTATCAAATCTTTTTTTATTTAACTCTTGACTAGATCGATCATTAAATGACTGCTGTTTATTAATGATTTGGTCAGATTCTAAAGTGTGAATAAATTCTTCCCATTCCATATCTCCTGATAAAAGAGAAAGCTTTGAGATTGACGTTAAATATTTATCTAGCAATTAGATCACTTTCTTTAGGCTTATAGGAAAAAAATATGCCGCTACTCCATACGCCAGATGTCTTTTTTCCTTCACCGCTAATCTCAATGAAATACTCTGCCAATTCGTACCAAACTTGTCTAAGTATTAATGCCTCGTGGCCGTTTCTCATTATCAAATAAGGAGACAGCTCTGAATCATTACGATTCTTAAATATGATAGGATTATCACTAGAAACAACCACCTTATCGCTTAAATTAGTTTCTAGCTCTATTACCTGTTTATCTCCAGCTCCTGAAGCTTGCATATTTATCACTACAAATGGAGCGTCATCAACTTGTATTCGCACTTGTTCAGCAGGAGTCACTAGCCAATACTGACCATGTTTATCTCGCTGCAAAACACTAGAGAATAATTTAACTAAAGAAATACGATTAATAGGACGACCCTCATGGAACCAAACGCCGCTTCTATCAATTCTAATATCTAAATCACCGCATAAGTTCGGCGCATTATCACTATCAAATATTTCATTGCGCTCCGTCATTAACAAAACTCCCAGAGTCACCTAGCGCAACCTATTAAATTTGCAAAGATTTCAGTAACTGAAATGATTTTATCGAATTAACTAAGCTATTTTAAGCCATTTGGTCTGAAAGAACTCGATTAACTTCGCTAGCTGCCTCCATCTGCACCATATGCCCTTTGTCCTCAATCACTGTAACACTTACATTCTCTGGTAAACCATCTGAATGCGAAGAGGGTACAATTTCATCCTTAGACCCCCAAATCACTTGAATTGGCACATCTAAACCCTTTATTTCGTCTCGCATTACTTTTTCCTGAGTCCCTTTAGGTGCAAAGGAGCTTAATATTGTTTCTAGAGCTAGCTTGACACCATCAGTCCGCTTGAAAGTTAGTAGATCCTCAACAAGACTACGAGTGACTAGAGAACTATCTCCAAATAGCTTCATAGCCTGCTCTTTCATTTCCTTCCTTCTATCCGCTTTAACAAAACCAGTTAGATATTCTGAATCTATCTCTGCACCTAAGCCTGCGCTTCCAATAAGAGAGAGTGAAGCAACCTTCTCAGGACTTTGAATTGCCAGAGAAAGTGAAATTGCACCACCCATTGAATGTCCCACTAAATGAGCTTTGTCTAACTGCAGTGCATTCATAAAGTCACTAATAACAGAAGAAAAGAAATCTATAGAACCATCCTCAACATCTTTTGATGAGCTACCATGACCTGGCAAATCAATGGCATAAACAGCTCGTCCCTCAGCCAAAGCATCATGACTAAATAACCAATTGTTCAAGTCGCCACCAAAACCATGAATAAGAATGGCTGGAACACCCCCCTCTCCACGAAGAGAATAACGTATAATCCTACCGTCTAATTCAATGGTTTCTGTTCCAGCACCTTCTCCATCCTCTTCCGGCTCGGGTGGGACATAATTCTCCTGAAATTCGGTGATATAAGCTTCGATAACATCATCACTAACACTTTTATCAGCAACAATCCCCAACAATGCTCCAACAGTAAGAGTCTCACCTGTTTCAGCAACACAGCGCCTTAAAGTTCCGCCGACCGCTGCCTCTACAGCTCCAGTAATTTTTTCGGTTTCGACCTCTAATAGCTCATCTCCAGAATCAATTTGATCACCCTCATCGACTAGCCATTCACCAAGCTTTCCCTCGGTCATAGCTAAGCCCCATTTCGGCATCGTTATGGAATGAATGACGTCAGACATTATTTAAGCCTCCATTACAGCACGAACTGCATCGCTTACCTGACTGGAGTCAGGAATATACATGTCTTCAAGTGCGTCAGAAAAAGGAACTGGAGTATGAGGCGCTGTTACCATTTTTATTGGCGCCTTTAGTGAACCAAAAGCCTCTTGGGCTACTAGTGCTGACACGTCAGTTGCTATGCTACAACGTGGATTTGCCTCATCAAGAACTACAAGTCTACCAGTATTTTCAACACTCTCAATTATTGTGTCAGTATCCATTGGGGAGGTGGTTCGCAAATCAACGACTTCGCAATTTACTCCATCTTTAGCCAAACTATCAGCAGCTTCATTTGCAACATGGACCATGCGACCAAGAGTAACGATCGTTACATCATCACCCTCTCTAGTGATATTAGCCTCACCGAATGGAATTACGTAAGGCTCTTCAGGAACATCTCCTTCCAAGGTATATAAAAATTTATGCTCGCAAAAGATAACAGGATCATTGTCTCTAATTGCCTGGATTAAAAGTCCTTTTGCATCATAAGGATTTGATGGTGTCACCACTTTAAGCCCGGGAATATGAGTAAAAACCGGATACAAGCATTGCGAATGTTGAGCTGCCGCTCTAAGCCCAGCTCCATACATAGTTCTAATAACTACAGGTGTCTCAGCTTTACCACCAAACATATAGCGAAATTTAGCTGCTTGATTAAAAATCTGATCAAAGCAGACACCCATGAAATCGATGAACATCAACTCAGCAACAGGCCTCAGCCCTGCTGTAGCAGCTCCAACAGCAGCTCCTATAAAACCACTCTCAGTTATAGGTGTATCCAATACGCGGTCGTCTCCGTATTTTGGCTGCAGACCTTTGGTGACACCTAGAACTCCGCCCCATGCATCTCTTTCACCGGGTGAACCTAATCCGCCAGCAACATCTTCACCCATAACAATAACAGTTTCGTCGCGCTCCATTTCCTGATCAAGCGCCTCATTAATGGCCTGTTGATAACTAATTTTGCGAGCCATCTTGCCCTCCCTTAGTAAGAAACATAAACGTCAGTAAGCAAATCCGCCTCAGTAGGAAGAGGAGCAGCCTTTGCTTTTGATACTGAATTTTCAATTACTTCCGCAACTTCATTATCTATTGCATCGAGATCGCTCGAGTCTAGTAAAGCAGCTCCCGTTACTTTCTCACGAAATTGAGTTAACGCATCAACGGATTCACGAATCTTTTTTACTTCATCTTTGCCACGATATGTCTGAGCATCACCTTCAAAATGTCCGTAATACCTGCTCAGTCTAGTTTCAATAAAACTTGGTCCTTCACCAGCACGTGCTCGTTCAACAGCTTCAGTAGCAGCCTCATGCACTGCGAAAAAATCAAATCCGTCAACAGAGACACCTGGCAAACCAAAACCCTTTGCTCTATCAACAGGATTTCCGCCGCCGATAGACCAACTTGAGGAAGTTGTCTCAGCATAGCCGTTATTTTCCAATACAAAGATTGCGGGTAACTTCCACACTGCCGCTAGGTTCATGCCTTCAGCAGTAGTTCCTTGATTGAAGGCACCATCACCAACAAATGCCACAGCAACTCCGCCATTTCCTAAGTTTTTATTAGCCAGTGCAGCTCCACAGACTAGAGGAGGCCCACCACCTACAATACCATTAGCACCCATCATACCTTTATCAAGATCAGCGATATGCATCGAGCCGCCCTTGCCAGCACACAGACCATCGCTACGACCATAAATCTCCGCCATCATACCATCAACGTCACAACCCTTAGCGATACTATGCCCATGACCGCGATGTGTACTAGCTATATAGTCACGATCGTCGAGGTGCATCATAACTCCAACACCACTAGCTTCTTCACCAGCGTAAAGATGGACAAAACCGGGGATCTCTCCGGTAGCAAAATCTACATGTAAACGCTCCTCGAATTCGCGGATAGTTTTCATGGTTTTGTAGGCACGCAAAAGTTCCTCTCGCGCTAGCTGCATATTAGCCTCCCTTTAAAATTACTAAGCACAGTTCATATTACTGTATCGTATAATTGTCTAATAATTTCCTTACTTTAGTTGAGCTTTGCATCACTATCAAGATCAGGTAAACATAGACTTGCTCTTTTTTTTGAGAAACTACATATGACCCCTATCATCGTTATGATATTAAATATTGAGAGACAAAAAGGAATTTAGGCCAAATATCATGTATGAAGAGCTAAATTTGAGGTCATACGGCCTATTAATCAGAGAAGGTAAGATACTGGTGGCCGAAGAGATAGTATGCGAAAAATCCATACTTAAATATCCTGGGGGCGGTGTAGAACCGAGAGAAACCCCAGAAAATGCGCTCATTCGGGAATTTTTAGAGGAAACTCAGATGGCAATATCAGTCATACGGCTCCTTTATAACCCCGGAACCCTGTTTAGCCCATGGATCCAGCGTCGATATACCCCCCTTTACTATGAAGTACAAGGATCAGAAGAGCCTAATGTTCCAAAAAATGAAAAAATCAAGTTGCACTTTATGGACCCAAAGGAACTACTATGCAGCCACAAGCTTGCATCCCCAGAGCTCGTTGCGCTTAATTATGCTCTAGCAAAAGATCATTAATTCCTGATTAAAAGAGACTGAAAAATATGCCACATATTACTATTCCGACTTTTATTACATTTTGTTCTTTTTGCATCTTAATAGTCTCTGGGCATTCTATCCAAGCCCAACCTCCTGCACTAGTTGAGGTTGATGAAGTAAGAATCCAGCCACTTGCTCAGTCCATCCCCTTCACTGCTCAATTAGTTGAAAAACAATCTGGAGTTGTCGCTTCAAGAATGAATGGGCCAGTTGAGAAAATATATGTAGAGGTGGGAGATAGGGTAAAAGCTGGAAGCTTAATAGCGAAATTAGATGATTCTTTGATTAAACTTGAAGGTAAACGATTAAAAGCATCCCTGAATGAAGCCCAAGCACAAGTGGACTTATCAGAAGCGGAAGGTGAACTAAGAAAACAAGAACTTCGTAGACTAGAAAGATTGAGAAAATCTGTTGCTTTCCCAAAAAGCAATTATGAAGATGCCCAACAAAAAATAATCATTTCCAGAAAATCAATAAGAGTAGCTCTTGCTAGAAAAGAAGCTAGCGCTGCAGATCTGGATCTAAACAAATTACAATTAGAATGGACACAGGTAATTGCACCGTTCAGCGGAGTCATAACAGAGATATTCACTGAACGTGGATCCTGGCTTTCTACTGGACAAAATGTAGCTTATATAATTAATGATAAAGACATAGAAGTCTCCGCAGCAGTTCCAGCTGACCGCATTGCATCTCTCTCACCTGGGATGGTAGCTCCATTAATTCTTGAAGACGGAACCCGTCACAAAGCAATCATCAGAGCCATATTGCCAAAAGAAAATGCGGCTACTAGAACAAGACAAGTATTGCTGACCCCATATATCGAAAAAATTTTTTCTCCTCTTGCAACAGGACAATCTGTAACAATAGAAATTCCAATCGGGCAAAAAGAGGAAGCGGTTACTGTACATAAAGATGCGGTGGTCCGGCTTGGAGGAAGAAGTTTCGTCTACGTTGCACTATCTGGGATGGCCCAACTGAGGCCCGTAACTACAGGATCTGCAATTAACAATCGATTTCGAGTCTTGGGGGGCCTCGGAGCGGGTGAGCTTGTTGTTATAAGAGGCAATGAAAGACTTCAACCTGGGCAATCTATAAAGATAAGCAACGAGGCCCAAGATTAAAAAATGAACCTCATTCGTTCAGCCATCAACCGCCCAATTGCTGTAATTGCAGCAGTGATAATGGTCATTTTACTGGGCTTAGTTGCCCTTCAGGGCATACCTATCCAGCTAACTCCTGATATTCGAAAACCAATACTTACAATAAATACACTTTGGCTTGGCGCCGCGCCTGCAGAAGTTGAACGTGAAATCACTAATAGACAGGAAGAAGTCCTGAAAGGAATTGAAGGCTTATCTCGAATGACAAGCTCATCGAGAGATAGTGAGTCTGAAATTGTCTTAGAATTCAAAGTAGGACAAAATATGGATAGAGGTCTTCTTTTAGTGGCCAACAGACTTGACCGTGTTGCTGATTATCCAGAAGAAGCCGACGAACCTTTCATTAGCACAGCTGGAGCAGAAGATCAGGCTATTGCCTGGTTCATACTTAAGCCATTGGAGGGTAATAAACGAGATATTCATACTTATGGTGATTACATAGAAGATGTTATTAAAGATCGTATAGAAAGAGTCCCAGGCGTAGCTAGATCAAATATCTTTGGCGGCACAGAACGCGAAATGCGCGTAACCATAGATCCAAAAAAGATGGCTAGTTATGGACTGACTATTTCTGATATCGCACTAGCAATTCGAGAAAATAATCATTCTATATCTGCGGGGGATATAAATGAAGGAAAAAGAAGGTATGTTGTAAGAACAGACTCAGAGCTGAATTCAGTTGATCGTGTGAGTAACATAGTATTACTGAGTGCATCAGAAATTTCACTCGGCGCTATAAAACGAGTAACAATGGGGGATATAGCAGAGATAACTTATGGGTTTAAGAAACCTACTGCTCAAATTAGGGCTCTTGGCGTGCCCTCTATAGCAATAAATGCAATTAGAGAAACAGGTGCAAACGTAATAGAAACCATGAGCGGCATAAAAGAAGCTGTTAAAGAATTAAATGATATACGTCTCCCAGAAGCAGGCCTCAAGCTTGATCAGGTTTATGATGAAACAGTTTATATAAATTCTTCTATAAACCTTGTTGAACAAAATATATATATAGGCGGGACATTAGCAGCGTTAGTACTGCTCCTGTTCCTAAGGTCTATAGGCGCGACTCTAATTATATCAGTTGCAATTCCTATTTCAGTTATCGGCTCTTTTGTTGCCATGGCTGCCTTAGGAAGGTCTATAAATGTAGTATCACTTGCCGGCTTTGCCTTTGCTGTTGGCATGGTTGTTGATGCAGCTATAGTAGTCCTAGAAAATATTTATAGGCATAAACAGAAGGGTATATCACGTTTCGAGGCGGCATATAAAGGTGCACGCCAGGTGTGGGGGGCTATTTTTGTTTCCTCCTTAACCACAGTCCTTGTGTTTCTACCATTACTTATAATGGAACTAGAAGCTGGTCAACTTTTTCGAGATATAGGTGTAGCAATATCTGTAGCAGTGGTGCTCTCACTAGTGGTAGCAATTACACTTATCCCGGCAATGGCTAGTAGAATTCTTGGTCTTAGAATGAGACTTGGGCCACCTTCGAGAGGGGTACCTACTTACTCTGCAGCAAGTGACGAAAATCAAAAACCTATTCGGATTGCAATTCCTATAATTGATGAATCTGCCCGTGTGTTCGTAAATAATATTGTTAGATTCACTGAGTGGGTTGTACGCAATCGAATTCGTTCTTTGGCTGTAGTAATTTTGATTTGCGGTTGCTCTCTCGCTATAGCTTGGACTCTACTACCGAAGCTTGATTATCTACCTGAAGGCAATAGAAATTTAATCTTTGGTGTCCTTATGCCACCTCCAGGATACAATCTTGAAACCACGAGCGAAATAGCAAAACGTGTTGAAAACTCGGTGAAACCTCTTTGGCAAACTGAAAATGACAGTGATTATGGTGATCACGAAACTCCAAGAATGGAGAATTTTTTCTTCATTACCCTGAGGACACAAGCCTTTGTCGGAGCGGTATCCACAGATCCATCCAGGGTGAGTGAACTCATAGAGCCCCTTAGAAGACCAGTTTTCCAGGAACCAGGAACTTTTGGCTTTATAAGTCAGGCAGGACTTTTCTCTAGGGTTGTTGGAGGAGGAAGGAAAATAGATATAAATATAAGTGGGCCGAATCTTCAAGAAGTACTTAATGTTGCATTGCAAGCTACAATAAAAATATTTTCTGCAATGCCAATGCAGGCCGGGAATCAATTCCGACCAAGACCAGGGCTTCAACTTGGAGCTCCTGAGGTCAGACTTGAACCAAACCCCATGCAACTTAGTGATAGTGGCATAACTGCAGGCGAATTTGGTCTTACAATTGATGCCTTCAACGATGGCGTTAGAGTTGATGAAATTACTGTTGATGGAAAAAGAATGGATTTGATGTTGATGGGTAATGAAGAATCTATATTAAAAACCCAAGACATAAACAATCTTCCTATTGTCACTCAGGATGGAACTATAGTCCCTGCAAGCTCACTTGCAAAAATAATTGTAACGTCTGGACCAACAGAGATCAGGCACGTTGAACGTGAGAGGACTGTTACTCTTGAGATACGACCATCTCCTGGAATGCCGCTAGAAGAGGCCACAGAAACAATTCAAGAAAGGGTTATAAAGCCTCTTTCAGGTGGATTACCTGAAGGAATAAAAATGAGGGTTTCTGGGACTGCTGATGAATTAACAAAGACTTTTGATGAGATGATTGTGAATCTTTGCCTAGCTCTCATAATAGTCTATCTAATTATGGCAGTACTCTTTGAGAGTTTTATTTATCCATTTATAATAATGCTGTCAGTTCCCGCAGCCGCAGCAGGCGGAGTTCTAGGACTCACCATAGTAAATGAATACACAACCACACCCTTTGACATGCTTACCCTGCTAGGATTTGTAATTCTAGTGGGAATTGTCGTTAATAACGCAATCTTATTAGTTCACCAAACTTTACACCATATAAGAATTGATGGTTTGGCCCCACAAGCAGCTATAGTAGAAGCAACTAGAAACAGAATAAGACCCATATTTATGTCAACACTGACCTCAGTATTCGGCATGCTCCCTCTGGTTCTATTTCCAGGCGCTGGTTCAGAACTCTACCGAGGATTGGGGTCTGTGATAGTAGGAGGACTCGCACTATCAAGCTTTATTACGCTTTTCGTGGTACCTCCTATGTTAATGGTTCTCACTAGGCCACGAAAAAAATACCAAACAGAACTAATGAAAGAATAACTATGATAGAGAGTCGAGAGACTCTTCAACGCAAATTTCCATACATATTATAAAATGAAAAAATTGGCTGGGGCGCCAGGATTCGAACCTGGGAATCACGGGATCAAAACCCGTTG